>NZ_CP097149.1:2570570-2895855 GCF_023370075.1 Deinococcus sp. QL22 | reverse complement strand
TCTGTGACGGCTGTGTTCGCATGTGCGTATCGGCCATCTAACCATGCCTGCTGCACATCTGTGCCCATCAGGTCGGTCAGGAAGGCAATCAGGGAGCCTCCATGAGCGACGACGATTGGAGTTCCAGGTTCGGCCAACACGGGGTGAAGAGCTGCCTTGAATCGCGCCGCCACTTCCGCCAGACTTTCGCCACGGGGAAAGCCGAAGCTGCCGTCTGACCGCACCAGTTCATGCACGTGGGTGTGCATGTCGGCGTAAGCTCTCCCCTGCCAATCGCCGGGGGCAATCTCTTGCAGTCCGTCCAGAGCAATGATCTGGCCGCCTAATGCCTGCGCGATGGCAGTTCCAGTCTGGCGGGCGCGGAGGAAGGAACTGGTATAGATTCGCGGTGATTCCAGGTGCTGGGCGGCGAACCAATCGGCTACCGCTTGGGCCTGCATCTGCCCGAACTCATCCAGAGGGTCATCTGCGCCCCCGGTCAACACCTGCGAGACGTTGCCAGCGGTGCGGCCATGACGAACCAGAAAAAGGCGGTCTGGGGAGGGACGCTGAGCGGGCATGAAGTACAGATTAGCGTCTACGCTGAGCCGCCGTGAGCGGGCATCCGGTTCACTGGGGCATTACGCTCTATGCTAAAGCGTGCATTTTGACGACCTGCCCGTGCTGCCTACCACGCCCGGCGTGTACATTTTTCGCCGCACCGGAACGCCCATTTATATCGGCAAGGCCAACAACCTGCGTTCGCGGGTGGGCCAGCATTTCAAGGCGGGCGGCAAGAGCGGCAAATTCACGTCGCTGGCCGATACGCTCGAATTTATTACGGCCCGCAACGAGGTCGAGGCGCTGGTGCTGGAAGCCAACCTGATCAAGCAGCACCGCCCGCATTACAACGTGATGCTGAAGGACGACAAGCATTACCCGTTCCTGAAGCTGACGAATGAAAAGTTTCCGATGCTGCTGGTGACGCGGCGAGTCATCAAGGACGGGGCCAATTATTATGGGCCGTACCCGGATGCTTCGGCGGTGCGGCGGGTGAAACACCTGATCGACACGATGTTTCCGCTGAGGAAGAACAGTGGGCTGCCGCTGCAAAAAAAGCCGCGCCCGTGCCTGAATTTTCATATGGGGCGCTGCCTGGGGCCGTGCGTGGATAAAGCCGACCCTGCCGAATATTCGCGGATCGTGGAAGACGTGAAGGGGCTGCTGGAAGGCCGCGCCGCGCCCGTGATTGCCCGCCTGCGCGACGATATGGCCGTTGCTGCACGCGGGCGGGATTTTGAGCAGGCCGCCCGCGTGCGTGACCGGGTGCAGGCCGTTGAAAAACTGTTCGGCACCGAGCAGCACGCCTTTGTGAGTGATGAAACCGATCTGGATTTCCTGGGTGTGGCGCGTGCGGGCGAGTACGCGATGGTGCAACTGTTCCGGATGCGGGCGGGTCGGGTGGTGGGCCGCGACAAACGCTTCCTGACCGACGCGGAAGGCGACGGCAGCGGCGGCGAGGGCGAGATCGTGGAAGCCTTCGTGCAGGACTACTATACGCAGGCCACTCATGTGCCGGGGCTGATCCTGCTTCCGGCAGACTTCGAGGCCGCGCCTGTGTGGAGCGAGTTTCTGACCGAAAAGGCGGGCCGTAAGATTGAAATGAGGACGCCCAAACGCGGCGACAAGGTTGACCTGATCGAGATGGCCCAGCGCAATGCGATAAACGGACTGGAATCGGAAATGGCCCTGCTGGAGCGGCGCGGCGACCATCCGGGACTGGACGCCCTGCGTGAAGTGCTGGCATTGCCGGAGCGTCCCTGGCGCATCGAGGGGTACGACAACTCCAACCTGTTCGGCAGCAATATCGTGTCGGGCATGGTGGTGTTCGAGGGCGGGCGCAGTCGCCGGGGCGAGCACCGACGGTTTAAGGTCAAGGGGCTGGATCACCCGGACGATTACACCTCTATGAAGCAGACGATTGTGCGGCGGTTTACAGGAAGCTTGGCCGACAAGTTGCCGCTGCCCGACCTGTTGCTGATCGACGGCGGGCGGGGGCAGGTGAATGCCGCGCTGGACGCCTTGAAAGAGGCCGATATTCGGGTTCCAGTCGTGGGCCTCGCCAAACGAGAAGAACGCCTGATTTTGCCGGGACGATTCGGGGCGCAGTGGTGGCTGACCGAAGGGACGGAAGTCGGCGTAGAGCGGGAATTGTTGCTGCCGCAGACGCATCCGGCCCTTCGCATGATGATCGGGGTGCGCGATGAGGTTCACAACTATGCCGTGTCGTATCACCGGAAATTGCGTGGACAGGACATGCTCCGCAGCGTGTTCGACGACTTGCCGGGCATTGGGCAAAAGCGCCGGGACGCCTTGCTGGAACACTTTACGAGTTTGGAGGATCTGGCGAGTGCGCCTGTAGAGCATATTGCGCGTGTACCGGGCATGAACGCACGGGCGGCCCAGAGCGTGAAAGACTTTTTGGTGCAGCGGGAAGCGAACGCAGCACCGTTGTAGACAACGCCGTTGTCATGTCCCTCTAGACTGGCCTATGCCCCAAGTCTTCATTCGCCGTGCACGCTACAGCGATCTGCCCGAGTTGCAAATTCTTTACAAGCAACTCAGTCCCACGTCACCCCAGTTGAGTCCAGAAAGAGCAGATCCCATTTGGCAGGTCATGCTGAACGATTCTAAAATTCATGTGCTCGTGGCTGAGCAAGGCGGCTTGTGGGGAACGGCCACGCTGGTGGTGATGCCCAATCTCACGCAGAATGGGCGGCCCTACGCGCTCATTGAGAATGTGGTGACCCATGTGGAGAAGCGCGGGCAAGGGATCGGAAAGGCGGTGATGGCCGCTGCGATGGCTTTGGCACGATCCCTGGGGGCCTATAAGGTCATGCTGGTCACAGGCCGCCAAGCGCCAGAAGTACACCGGTTGTATGCAGGCAGTGGCCTTAGGTCTGACGCCGTCGCCTATTTCACACGTTTGGAACCGGACACCGTTACATGAAATGTGTTACAGGAATCAGATGAATCCTGTACTCGCGCTGATCGAAGCTTAGTTTGGTTCGGCGTGTGCACTACACCAAAAAAATAGCCCCCTCAATTTCCGAGGGGGTTGTGTTGCTGCAGGCTGAGGCGCTGGAGGCGACTTGCTTCACGCGGGGTGGACTGGAGCAGCAAAGAGGCGCTGGAAGAGGGCGTGGAAGCTGAAGCTTGGGCGTTGTGGTTGGCCTTGCCGGGCGGCGCGGGCCTGGGCTTCACGTCTGGCTTCGGCGCGGAGGGCTTCGGCGTGCAGGGCGTTGATTTCGGCGGTCAGGAAATGCATGGTGTTCCTCTTGGGGCGCGGCCTGTGGGTGGCCCGGTGGTGCGCCTTTCTTGTGCTTTATGGTGCGCTTTGGTGAGGGTGCGGCGCATGACGCAAGTGGCGCAGAGGTGACTGAGCCGGGTGGCTTATGCTGATCTGTTTTGTTATTCAGACTTTAAGTGTCCCTGCCGTTTGTTTGTATCCTTTTGACTTAGTTATTCCCATTTAACTTCCCGCACTGGAAGATGCTGCTGAGGGCTGGACTGCTGGCGGGCGCATTGGTTTGGAATGGCTCTATCTGGGTGGCCGGAACTATTTTTTGGATGATGGCAAATAAGGAAGTTGCCCGTCCAGCCCCCGCCAGAAGCTGCCTGAGCCATTGCTTTAGGCTTGCGCTGACCTGCGGTGGACAATGCTTTAATGCCCCCTATGTCTGGGCTGCATCTGAAGTGGCACTTCACACGCCGGGAATTGTGGGCGTTTTTAAAGGCCAATTGGCGGGCGTTAGTGCTGCTGCTGATCGGCGTCTTGGCTCCACTCCTACTGTTTTTGGAATTGGCCGAGGATGTCTTTCGTGACGGCGGTTTTCCCTGGGACAGTTCTATTTTGGCGTGGTACCGCGCTCAGCGCACGCCGGAGCTGACGGCCGTCGCCAACGCTTTAGCCGTACTGGGCGGCTTCGCGGTACTGCCGGTGGTCACGGCCCTGATCGCTTTTATGCTGGCACGCGGCGGAGCCAAGGCACACGGCTGGTTTTTGATCTTGGCTTTGGCGGGAGCGGCACTCTTAAATGGAGCCGCCAAACTGTTCTTCCAACGTGCCAGACCAGATATTTTGGAGGCGTTGGTGCGCGAGCCGGGGTTCAGTTTTCCCAGTGGACACGCCATGAGCAACGCCGCGTTCGGCTTCGCGCTGATCGTGGTGTTCTGGCGCTCACGGGCGGGCTGGCCGGTGGCAGTGGTAGCCGGGCTGTGGGCCGTGGCAGTCGGGGCCAGCCGCAATTATCTGGGCGTGCATTACCCATCGGATGTGTTGGCAGGCTTTCTGGCGTCGTCGGCGTGGGTGGCCGGGCTATATCTGCTGATGGGACGACGCTGGCCGGGGCTGAGGAAGTCTCCGAAAGGGGAACGGGATACACGGTGAGGGGTTAAAAATGACAGAGGGCGAACTGGAGTGACTCCAAATTCGCCCTCTTTGTTGTGGTTGAGTTGGTGCAGTGTTCTAGCCGTTCTCGACAATGCTCAGAGGGGTACTCATTGGGCCACCACGCCTTTCCTGCCACCCAGCTTTACACTCTGCTTGCCACTTCCTGCAGTGCAAACGCCCCGTGCACCGCCCGCGTCGCGTGTTCCACCTGTGCATCTTCTACGGCCACGCTGATGTTCAGCTCGCTGCTGCCCTGGCTGATCATCAGAATGTTCACGTCGTCGCCTGCGAGCGCCCCGAACAATTTGGCGGCTACGCCTTTTTGCCCGCGCATGCCGCTACCCACGATGGCGAGGACGGCCACGCCGGGTTGTTCCTCTACCTTCAGTTCGCCGCTCACCGCCGCACGCAGGGCCAAGACGGTGCGCTCGGCGTACACGCTCTGCACAGCCAATGACACGTTGCTCATAGAACTGCTCTGAGACACCATCAGCAGGGTAATGTTTTCTCGGGCGATGGCGCTGAACAGGCTGGCGACGACTTCGGGCACGCCCAGCACGCCTGCCCCGGTCACGTTGATGATGCTGACGTTACGAATGGCAGTCACGGCTTTGACCGGATGACGGGCGTCGTCGTGAGGTTCGGCCTGCACCAGCGTTCCGGGGAAATCGGGGTCGGCGGCGCTCTTGACACGCAGGGGAATGCCGCTCTCTTGCAATGGGGTTACGGCCAGCGGGTGCAGCACTTTGGCCCCAAAGTAGGCCAGTTCCATCACCTCGCCGTAGCTCAGGATTTCGATGTTGCGGGCGTCTTTCACGACTCTGGGGTCGGCACTCATCACGCCGTCTACATCTTTCCACGCCCAGACTTCGGTGGCTCCCAGCGCCTTGCCGATAATCGTGGCGCTGAAATCGGTGCCGCCGCGCCCCAGCGTGGTCAGTGCGCCCTGTTCGGTCTCGCCCATGAATCCGGCCACAACAGGCGTTACGCCCGCGTTCAGCAGGCCGCTCAGCCGGTCTTTGATGCGGGCGTAGGCAGAGGGCAGGGGCCGCGCATTGCCGAAGTGCGTGTCGGTGACGATGCCTGCCTCGCCGCCGGTAACGTGGTGGGCACGAACGCCCGACTGTTCAAGGGCCAGCGTCATCAGGGGCGCAGACAACCTCTCACCGAAGGCCACGATCAGGTCACGGCTGCGGGGCGTCAGTTCGCGCAGCAGGTACACGCCGTACACCGCCTGACGCAGTGTTTCGTGCATCTCGCGGATTTCGCGCACGGCGTCGCTGTCGGGGGCCGCGCCGAGTTCCTGTGCCGCTGTGAAGTGACGGGTTCGCATGGCGGCAATTTCGTCGTTGGCCGCGGCAATATCGCCCGTCTGGGCGGCGTCGGCCAGCCCTAACAGTTGGTTGGTCACGCCCGCCATAGCCGACACCACCACCACCACGCGCACCCCCTCCCGCACGCTGCGGCCTGCCAGAGAGGCGCTGTGGCGAATGGCGCGGGCAGCGCCCATGTTGGTGCCGCCGAATTTCATGACGAGTAAGGTGGGAGCGTCTGACATACCCAGCAGTATGAAGCCCCCGGCCAGTCAGGGCAGCGGGGGCGTCTGGGCAAGCGGGGCTGGAAGAGGAGGTAGGCGTTGGCCTTTGAACCCTAAATCGTATCGCCTGTTCAATGCCCTAGGTCTTTTCTCAGTCCCTGAGACCCTCGACCCTGAGACGCCCTCCCCTATTCCACATCCCACTCAATGCCCTTCCATGTTCATCTGCCCCGACTCATGCGTTGGCGGCGGCGTTTCGGACAGGGTAGCGGTGACGGCCAGCACACCCACCAGCAGGGTCAATTCCAGCGCCAACTGGGGCCGAATCCCCAGAGCGCGGGCAAAGGCGCGGCGGGCCAGCAGTGCGGCCAGCAGCGCCAGAGCAACCACACCCAGTTTGACCATCAGCGTCACGCCGTAGCTGCTGTTCCAGACGCCCCAGAGCGTTCCGGCGTGTTCCAGTGTGGCAAACGTTCCGGTGAGGGCGAGAGCGAAGACGCAGGCAGTGGCTACCGGCGTAAAGCGGGCGGCGTGTTGGGGGCCAGCCCCGCGCAGGGTTAGGAGGGCCAGCACGCCGCCCACCCAAATGCACATCGCCCCGGCATGAACCACATGCAGCAGGCGAACGGTCGGGCCGTGCGTCGCGCCGTGTCCGACTCCGGCCAGTCCCCAGAGAGTCAGGGCGGCGGCAGCGGCCGTGAGGGGGCGGGGCCACTGCCCCAATTCGGCGGCCAGCAGCAACAGCCCACCGATCAGGAGCAGCGTCAGGGCACGGCCCGCTCCGGTCTGGGTCAGGTAATCGAGGTAGTCGGCAGGAGCGGTGAAGCCCACCACGGCCAGCGTGCCCAGTAACGTCAGGAATACCCCAACCAGCAGCAGCAGGCCGCCCACGCCCAGGATTCGGCGGGCAGGATGAGCGGGCGTCAGCTCTCGGCGGGTGAAAATGCCGCCTACCAGCAAAACGACGCCCGCGTACAGCAGTCCTTTAGCGAGGATCAGGAGCGGAATCACCGGACGCGGAACAAGCTTTGGCCAGTGACCGGGTGGCCGTCCTCAGATAAAATCGCCCACGCGATCAGGTATGGGCCTGCTTTCAGATTGGGCTTGAGGGACAAGCTGAGTTTGGCCGCCATGCCGCTGGGAACGGGGCCAGTATTGACCAACTGTGGAGAACCGGGCTTCAGCGCCAGCGCCAGCCTGGTGGCCTCAGCAGGGGTTTTTCCGGCGGGCATCGGCAATACACGGAAGGTGGCAAACCGCAGGTTTACCGGTTCTGCAAAGCTCAGCTGTACGGCTTTGGGGGCCGACGCGGGCAGGGTGGACGTGGGGCTGACCACGGTGACTTCGGTGTGGGCAGAGGCCGTGCCGAGGGCAGCGGCCAAGAGCAAGGCAAAGAGACGGGTCAAGGGAAAACCTCCGGGGCGAATGGGGCGGAAGGCTGAAACGATAGGCCTTCCGCCCGGTGAACGGGAACGCTCTCAGCCTGTCAGATCAGGCTCACAGGCGTTTGATCGGCGGTGACGACTACTTGACGGCGGTTTTGCTGGCGGGCGCTTTATCGGGGTCACTGTCATCCCACGCGACCACCGAACCGTCACTGTATTTCTGGTATACCTTCCAATTCAGTGTTCCGGCCTCGGCAGGATTGCGGGCGCTGAACAGGAAGCGGGCAAATTCCATCGGGGCGATGCGGCCCTTCCAGACGACTTCGGTCACGAGTCCGGCGGCGTTTGTGGTCAGGGTGCGGGTAAAGCCGGGCATGGTCTGAAAACGGGTGATGGTCAGGCCCGCCGGAACCATCAGCCGGACTTCGGTGGTGCTGATTTCTTTTTCGGTGGGCACGTTCAGGCGGTAGCTCTCGCTCGCGCCTACCTTGCTTTCGCTCAGCCCCGCTTCGGTTCTGACGGTGGCGTGGGCGGCGGCAACGGGGAGAGCAGCGAGCATGACGGTCAGGATCAGTGGTTTGAACATAAGAGACCTCCGGCTGGAAAGAACGTTGTTCGGAATACAGAGCGGCAACACAGTGGGCAGCAAGACGGCTCCTACTCACGGGGAATGCAGGGTGTGGTTCTGTTGGCTCAGCTCAGGCGCGGGAGGGTGGCGCACGGGCATCGGCATGGCGCAGTGCGGCGGCGCGGGACTGCACCACAAGGGGTGAGGCCGGAGTGAGGTGAATGACTGGCGCGGGTGGCGGCGCGGCGGATTCGGCGGTAAGCGCAAAGGCCCCGGTCAGGCAGAACAGACAGTGGGCTTGATGGTGCTGACTGTTGTGGGATTCGCGGCGTTCAGCGCGAGTCATGTCCCCGGCAGGCTGCCCGTGCATGTGGCCCGGCGCTGCTCCCATTTGTAGTTGTGGGCCAAGCGGTACGAACTCCGATGACATCAGCGGGCCACGGAGTGGGAAGACGAAGGCAGCCAGAAGGGTCAGCAGGGCCGCCCACCAGCGTTTGGTTGTGTGCCACCTTCTGCGCTGCATCGTGTCGGCAGTGTAGCGACAGGGAGAAGAGGGATGTCCCTCCTAAGGACAAATGGTCATAGTTATTCCAGTATAATTATAAATGACCTGTAGTTGATGTTTCAAAGTAGAGTAATATTCAGACTCAGTCAGCTTCATCTCATTTCATTCACTGACCACCCTTCACCATACAGACATGAATCAACCCTCAAGCTTGCGCTGGTTGTCAATTCCTGCTCTTGTAGCCGGCCTGCTGGGGGCTGCCACTGCTGCCACCGTTCCCTACACCGCAGCGGGCGGCACCGCCACCTTTGAACACAAAGTGCGGTTCATCAATGTAAAAGGCAATATGACCGATGTCACCAGCACTGTGCAGCTTGATCTGGTGGATTTGGCCGCCACCAAAGGCACCGTGACCGTTCCGGTGGTCAAGCTCAAAACAGGCATCGGACTGCGCGACGACCATGCCAAAAGCGACGTGGCGCTTAATGCGGCCAAGTTTCCCAACGCGGTATTTACGCTGGACAAGCTGACGGGCGGCAAGCTGGTGCAGGGGCAAACGCTGTCTACGACGGCCACAGGCAAGCTGACCATCAAAGGCAAGACCCTGCCGATCACTGCCCCCGTCAAAGCCACCCTCGACGGCAACAAAGTCAATGTCAGTACCCAATTTAAGATCAACCCCAAAGATTTTGAAGTCAATTATCCGGGCAGCAGTGATTCTGCGACGCTGAACGTGACGTTCACGCTTGTGCCGCGCTGATCCCAGGAAGCATTAATTGGGTCAGGCGGGGTGGACGTAGTATCTCTGCGCTGAGCAACGAGAGGAACGTAAAAGACCGTCCCATAAAGCATGATCCGAACACTCCATGAGAGCCACTGACTCTGTTTGGTCGAGAGAATGGTTGACCACTGCTCTAAGTCAACGAGAAATCGGCCAGATGCAAGACCAGATCATGCGCCCGGACGCCCAAGACCAGGGGTGAGCCGGGCGCAGTCAATTCGCCGCTCGCCGTATACCACAGGCCGCTTTCCGGGACGCTGATGGGGGTCAGAGCTGTCGCGTCGGTGCTGGACAGCAGGCACAGGGGAAACACGTCCGCGCTGCTGTACGGTGTTGCCAGACACAAGCTGAACTGCCAGTGCCGAGCGCCGGGCGGTGTAGGCAGATGCAGCCGGAATTCGGGTGGGCGGTGGCCGCGTGCGCCGAGCCGCAAGACGGTCAGGAGGTGCGGGGACAGATGCAGGCGGTAGCCACCGGGCAAGGACACGGTGGTTTCTGGACGGCCAGAAAATGCCGAGCGAGATGGAGCAGCCTGGACGGCGAAAGGAACGATGCTGGGACAGACCCCGCTGGGTGGAGGTGTTTCCGCGCTGCTTTGGCGCAGGTTGGCCCGCAATGCAGAATCCAGCGTTCCGGCCAATGCCGCACGTTGCAGCTCGCTCCGGAAAGCCAGGGGGTGATCGCCGTCTGGTACGCTGAATTGACCACTGGGCCACACCACGTCAAGGTGCGCTGGAACACGCTCCAGCAGGCCCGCTTGCAGGGCGCGTTCCAACGCTTGATGTATCCCCGGCGCTCAATCTGCTGGGCCGCGGCAGCGCGGATTTGAGCCTGCCTGATCCGGCACAGGACTCCACAAGCGAGCCTCAGGCCCAGCGTTCATCTTGGGGCATAAACGCTGGAGCGCAGGGCAACGCCATTTACCGCCAGACGGACGGGGCCGGGTCGGCCGTGCCCAACAGCTATACGGGTGCGGGCTACGTGGGAGTCGGTGCCGCACAGGGTCGGCTGGCGGGGTACGCCGGACTGCTGGCCCGCATCGGCACGGCGACCCAACAGGCGGCAACCGAATTCCGGGCGGTGGCGCAGTTTACGGTCAATCCTAATCTGGTGGTCTACGGCGCATGGAATGCCAGCCCAAACGGCAACGATCCGGGGTTTGCCTCGTCTGGCTTCCGGGGGGTAGCGGTTTCCGCGCGGGGCGGCTTTACGCGCCAGCTTGATGAGCTGATCATCGAATTACCCGTAGAAGCAGAAATCGAAGTCACCGTCAATCTGAAAAGAATCCGGGCCTTTCGGGCCACCGCCGGGTCGTTCACGCTGCGTAACATTCCGCTCAGCGGCTCTGGCCCCAGCCGTGTTGTGGTGTACATCACCGACGAGAGCGGCACACGGCAAGTGACCACCGATGTGCCCGGCAATCTGCGGGCGCTGCCCGCCGGGGCCTATCTGGCCAGCGCACAGGCGGGGGTCTCCAACGGTACCTTCTCGGGTTACGGAGCAGTTCAACTGGGTCTGACGAACGCTTGGACAGTCAGTGGTCAGGCCTCTGCCCAGCGTGCTCCGTCGGCAGACACCAGCTTTTCTGTACGGGCCAGCGCGACCTACAGTCAAGACCGCTTTAGCTTTGCAGGGGCACTAGAAGCGGCGCGGGCCACCACTTCGGCGGGACAAGTCAGCCAGGGATTCACGGCCAACCTGAATGCCGGAACGAGTCTCGGAGCCGGACAGGTGCAGGGCTTTGCCGTTCTGCCCTTCCATGATTTGCGGAGCAGCGTCGTGGGGGCCAAAGCCTCGTATTCCAGCCTCAACTGGCTGGTGGGAGCCAGTGGTTCCACCGGATTTCAATCCCAGACTTGGCAGGCAGGCGCTTCGGCCACCTATTTTTTTGGTCAGCGTGGCAGTGTTTCAGCCCAAGCCGATGTGTTGCCCGGCAGCTACCGGATCGGTCTGAGTGCGTCGTTCGTGCCTACGCCCAACCTGCAAGTGGCCGCGCAGGTGTCGTCTGCGCCCACGGGCAGCCAACTCAGTGGCAGCTTGGGCTACCAACTCGGCCCGACTCAGGCCGTACGCCTCAACGTGTCCTCTGATGATGCCGCGCTCTCCTACGCCTTTAGCCGCGAAGTGAATGTGCAGGCAACCGTGGCGCTGCATGGCGCGTCGGCTCAGGCCACAGGTGCGTTGATCTTGACCAACGGAACGATACAAATAAAGCCTGTTTTGGCCCAGAAAGCCCTCTTGATCCAGACTGGTATACCCAATGTGCGCCTGTTGGTGGCTGGGACGGAGGTTGCGGTCACCGACGCCCGTGGCGAGGCGCTCATCACCGATCTGCCACTCGGAGAAGTCGTGTCGGTGCGGGTCGATCTCGCGTCGCTGCCATTTGGTGTGGCCCTGGGCGCAGAGCAGCGAGAAGTGGTTCCGCCCCTCAGCGGCGTCACAGTCGTGGACTGGCGCGAAAACTTCAGAGCGTTCCGCTTTGTACGGTTCTTCTGGTCAGAGCAGGAAGTTGCCAGGGGAACCGACGTCATTATTGATGGCGAGCGCGTGTTGGTCGACGACGAAGGCTACGGCCTCACCCCCAGTTCTTCAGGAGTGCTTCGGGGAGAGATTCGCAGCAACACCAGCGCCAGACGGTGTCAGGTCACTATCCAGCCGGGAGACGAACGGGCATTCTGTTTCCCCAGCTCAGCGGCCTCGGATCAGCTTTTACAGGATCAGTAGAAGGCCAGTACTCCTGCGTGCTGCTCTGCTTGGTCGGCGTTGGCTGCCGCAGCGAAGACATAACGGTTCAGTGTTCCGCCCTCACCCACATCAGCGGCCCGTATCTCCACCAGAGCCAACGGTTGCGGAGGCAATTGGCCCAGTAAAGCGGGCAGGGTGCGCGGGTCTGCCGGGCTGAAATCTCTGGTGCAGCGCAGCGTGACGCCTGCAGCATCCTGCTCCTGAATTTTGCAGGTGCCGACCACCGTGACCGTGAATCTGATGGTCGTCTGTGCTGCCGACGCAGCGCAGGCCACCGACAGTACCGCAGCGGCACTGGCATGGAGCAGTTGTTTGAACTGTGGCTGGAACATAGAGCCTCCCCGGTGGAGGTGTTGCGCTACATCCAGCAGCGGTCAGCCCTCACCTCATTCGGCCCAGCGTAGGCGGCGGCTTCTCACGGGCTTCTCTCCAAAGGCGAGATCAATCCAGAATTTTCGGCACGTCAGCACAAAGGGCGTGAACTAAAGCACGCCCGGAGTGTTGTGGATGTGTTGTGCTGGACTCAGCGGCCTAAATTCAGAGATACGGACGCAGTTTCCAGGTAAGGCGAGACTTTCACGGCGCGGCCTACATCGACCAGAAACACGTTCCAGCCACGTTTCAGGGTCGCCTCGTAGCCCCGGTTGGCTTTTACGGTCACGTCGGTACCGACCCACGCTACGAAGACGCTGCTGCTCCCCGAATTCAGCGTAACTTCGTTCAGCGGTTCGTTGTCGTCGCGCTGGCCACTGCGGTTGGTATCGCGGTAGGTAAAGAATTTGACTTCTGCCGTTTGCACTGGGGCGCTGACGGTCACGGGGTCAATGACGCCGGGCCAGCTGACATTCTGAGCGCTGAGGGTCGTTTGGGCACGGGCGCTGGGCGCAATGGCGGGCAACTCCAGTCGGAATTTGCTGTTGTTGATGGGCACACTCACTATTTCTTGCACGGCCTGACCACTGGGGGTCACAGCCCACCCGCTGACCCGCATGCCCTCGGCAACGCTGCCAGTCACCGTGCCCGCGATGCCTTGCGCGGACGCCGGGGCCAGCGTTCCGAGTCCCAGCAGGGTCAAAGTGGCGAGGGAGCGAGCAGAGAGGTTCATACCCATAGTCTACTCGCGGGCCTGACGGTCATGTGACGACGGATGACGATTCCTTTACGTCTGCGGGGGCAAATCGGGCACAAGAAAGAGGCCAGAGCATCTGCCCCGGCCTCTCCCCTATTTTCTTGGTTCTTCTGCCATCAGTTCTGGATATTCAGCGCTTTCTTGACCATGTCCATGATCTGGGGCATGGTGTCGGCCACCGGTACGTTCACGGCGGCAAAAGCGGCCAGCTTGCTTTCGGGCGTACCCACGTTGCCCATGATGATGGCTCCGGCGTGGCCCATGCGCTTGCCAGCAGGAGCGCTGCGGCCTGAAATGAAGGCGATGACGGGCTTTTTCATGTGCTTGCCGATGTACTCGGCGGCGGCTTCTTCGTCGGCTCCACCGATTTCACCGATGAGCACGACGGCGTCGGTATCGGGGTCGGCTTCGAACATGGGCAGCACGTCGGCAAAGGTGGTGCCGATCACGGGGTCGCCGCCGATGCCCACCGTCGTCGACGTTCCGAGACCCGCGTCGCTGAGCAGCTTGGCGGCTTCGTAGGTCAGGGTACCGGAGCGGCTGATCAGGCCAATGCGGCCTTTTTCGCTGTAAATCTTGTTGGGCATGATGCCTACCTTGCACTCACCGCTGGTCACGAGGCCGGGGCAGTTGCCACCGATCAGACGCACACCCTCGCCACCGTTTGCACGGCTGATGGCGTCGAGCGCCTTCACTTCCTGCACGGCCCGCATCATGTCGATGGTGGGCACGCCCTCAGTGATCAGGATGATCAGGGGCATTCCGGCGTGCGCTGCTTCCAGCACGGCGTCGGCGGCTCCGGCGGGGGGCACGAAGATGATGGACACGTTCGCGCCGTGTGCGGCCTTGGCCTCCGCGACGCTGTTGTACACGGGCCAGCCCTCAAAGTCGCTACCGCCCTTGCCGGGGGTCACGCCTGCGACGACTTGGGTGCCGAATTCTTTCATGGCGCGGCTGTGGCTCGCGCCCTCGCGCCCGGTCATGCCCTGCACGATGACCTTGCTGTCTTTGTTGACTAGGATGCCCATGACTTATTTCGCCTCCCCAGCTGAGTTTGCGTCTCTAGAGGCCGCTTCCGCCGCCTGAAACATATCGGGGTACATCTGGATCAGGGGGCTGTTGACTTCGGCCAGCAGCGCCTTGGCTTCTTCTTCGGCGGTTCCGGCAATCCGCATGCGCACGGGCTTGGTCAGAATGCCTTCCTTGAGGGCCTGAATCACGCCTTTGGCCACCTCGTCGGCGCGGGTAATGCCGCCGAAGATGTTGATGAAAATGGCCTTCACGTCGGTGTCTTTGGAGACCAACTTGACCGCGTTGTACACGATTTCAGCCTTTGCACCGCCGCCGATGTCGAGGAAGTTGGCGGGTTTGGCTCCGGCGCGGTTCACCACGTCGAGGCTGGTCATCACAATGCCCGCGCCGTTGCCCAGCACGCCCACGTTGCCGTCGTCGAGCTTCACGTAGGCAAAGCCGTACTTGCTGGCCTCGATTTCGAGGGGATGCTCGGCTTCCAGTTCGCGCCAGTCCAGCAGATCCTTGTGGCGGTACATGGCGTTGTCGTCGATCTCGAATTTGGTGTCCAGCGCCAGCGGCGTACCGTCGGCGTCAATGAACAGCGGGTTGATTTCGACCAGCACGGCGTCGCGGGCCAGTGCAGCCTGGCTCATCTTCACCATCATGTCGGCAATCTTGTTCAGGTTGCCCTTGAATCCGGCGCGGATGGCGACTTCACGGGCCTCGTAGGGGCGTAGGCCGGTAATGGGGTCGACACGGTGGCGAATGATGGCTTCGGGGCGCTCGGCGGCGAGTTCCTCGATTTCCATGCCGCCCTCGGCGCAGGCCATCAGCGTAAAGCTCTGCACGTTGCGGTCGACGATCATGCCCACGTAGTACTCGGTTCCGGCGTCGATGTCCACGGCTTTGGTCACCAGCACCTTGTTCACCGTCAGACCCTTGATGTCCATGCCCAGGATTTTCTCGGCATTTTCGAAGGCCTTGTCGATGGTGGGGCTGAACTTCACGCCGCCCGCTTTGCCGCGCCCGCCCACATGCACCTGGGCCTTGACGACCACAGCTTGCCCGTACTCACGCGCGATGGTGCGCACTTCATCGGGGGTGTAGGCGACTTTGCCGTCTTGCACGTTCACGCCAAATTGGCGCAGCAGTTCCTTGCCCTGATACTCGTGAAGTTTCACGGTTTCTCCTCTTTGGTTCCCACGCGGGAACAGTCTGTCTTGTGTTGACCCGCCCATCATCAGATGTCAGGCCGCCGTCTTTTCGTCCCGAAGAAGTATAAGCGCCGGGGAGTGGGGAGAGGCGAATGTCCCTGTAGTGGGGACAGCCACAGTCCGTTTGGGACTCCACATCCCGCAGCCGTCTGTTCTGTTACCTTGGCGGGCATGACACAACTCGCAGACTTGAGGCAGGCGGTGCGGCAGGCGGGCATAGACGCGCTGTGGGTCAGTAATCCAGCCAATGTGCGGGCGCTGACGGGCTTTACCAGCGGCGCAGACGGCAAGGTGTTGGTGGGGCCGGGCGACGCGGTGACGCTGTACACCGACGCCCGCTACACCGTGCAGGCAGGGGAAGAATCGCGGGTAGACGTGTACATTGCCCGACCGCCGGAAACCTACCAGCACGCTGCAGACGCCGTAAAGGGCCTGCGCGTGGGCATAGAGGCTGACCATCTGACGGTAGCGGGACTGGAAGACCTGGGCGAGCACTGGGAAGCCACGCTGACGCCGGTGCGCGGGCTGATCGAGGGCCTGCGCGCCATCAAATCGCCGGAAGAAGTGCAGGCCATTCGGGAAGCGCAGGCCTTGGCAGACCGCGTGTTTGCCGAGGTGCGTCCCATGATCCGGGCTGGGGTACGCGAATTGGACGTAGCGCTGGAACTGGAACTGGGCCTGCGCAGGGCCGGAGCCGAAGTGGGCTTTGACGTGATCGTGGCGAGCGGGCCACGCGGAGCCATGCCGCACGGCGCCGCCTCGGAGCGCGTGATAGAGGACGGCGACCTCGTGACCATCGATTTTGGCGCGAGGCTGCACGGCTACCATTCCGACATGACACGAACGCTGGCGGTGGGCACGCCGTCGGATGAAATGCGGCGGGTGTACGGAGCGGTGCTGGAAGCCGAGGAAGCCGCGGTTGCTGCCGTGAAACCGGGCGTGAAGTGTGCCGATCTGGACGCTCTGGCACGTGGCATCCTGGAGCGGCACGGCCTGGGCGAAGCCTTCGCGCATTCGCTGGGGCACGGCGTGGGCCTAAATATCCACGAGGCTCCCGGCCTCCGCAAAACCAGCGAAGAGGTGCTGGCGGCGGGCATGGTGATTACCATCGAACCGGGCGCGTACCTGCCGGGCGTGGGCGGCGTGCGGATCGAGGATTTGCTGTTGGTGACGGAAGACGGCTACGAGGTGCTGAGTTTGACGCCTAAGGAAGTGTTGTTAGGAGAGGGGATATGAAGCGGTTGCTCCTGCTTTCGCTTGTCTTTCTCGGCACGGCCTCTGCCGAACGGGTTTACCGCGTGCAGCCCGGCGATACGCTGTGGAAACTGGCCCAGCAAAACGGTGTCACGGTGGCGGCCTTGCAGCGAATGAATGACCTACCGGGCCAACTGTTGGAAGTCGGGCAAGTGCTGAAGCTTCCCGGCGGCACGGATACGGCGCGGGTGGTGAATCAGGACGCCCCTGTGTTTCAGCGGGGAACGGCGGTGTATTACGGCGGGCGGGGCAACAGCCAAACGTCTATGACCGCCGCGCACCTGACCTTGCCGTTTGGAACCTGGGTGCGCGTGACCCACAGCAGTACAGGCCGCAGCGTCGACGTGATGATCAATGACCGGGGGCCGTTTGGTGTGCCCAGCCGCATTATCGACATTTCCAACGAGGCGGCGGCGGTGCTGGGGATTTTGTCGCAGGGCGTGGCTCCGGTCACGCTGACGATCCTTTCTCGGCCTTAAGAGTGGACCGCTGACCGACCCCCGGCTGCATGAAGACCTTTCCTACCGCGTAGGCATCGGCGGGAGTGTTAGAATCTCACGGGTTTCAACCACACAAGCTTTAGTCTCAACCTGTTTGTGTTTCACCCCACCGAGGAGGATGGTTTTAATGACGATGGAAACGGCACTACTCACGCTGGACACGCTCGCAAAATACCTGAAGGAAAAAGAAGTTCAGCTGGATATGGAAGAGAACAACGGCCAGCGCTTCATTCGCATGGGCTGGCGCTTCGAGATGGGCGACGCCGCCGTATTGGTCAGCGTCAACGACGGCCCCAATAACACCAGCCGTTTGGAAGTCACCTGCGTGACCCAGAAGCAGTACCCCGGACGCCGCGCCGAGATCGTGACGATGCTGAACGACCGCAATCGCGAACGCGCCTTTGCCCGCAGCATCGACGCCGACGGCAACGTGTGGCTGGAGTACGTCGGCTTTTACCCCACGCTGGCCGAAATGCCTCAGGAAACCTTCGACACGCTGTTCGGCGGCGTGCTGATGCACTTTCAGGACGACTACGCGACGTTGGAAGGCTACGTGCCCGACGCCAACGGCCCGCAGTTGCAGATGCCTCAGGCATAAGCCTCCGGGTATTGAAGCGGGGCGGGGTCATTCCCGCCTTTGCTAACTCGTATCAAGTGAAATGATTCACGATTAATCTAGCTCGTGAGGACTTTGTTCATTGCATAGGGCATGTCTAAGAGTTCAAGGTCTGAGGGTCTAAGGAAGAGCAAGAGCCGCCGTTGGTGAGCCTGTGTTGCAACTATGTGATGAGGGTGAACAACCTGAACCACACTTAGCACTCGTCAACATCGGTAAAAGAACACGGACGCGGCTGGAGTAGCCGCGTCCGTGTTCACGAAAAATTCAATTCAGTACATCATTCACACTTTATTTGCTGAAGCTTTCCGCTCGCGCAACAATTCCTCCAACCTGTCCACGTATCCGGCCAGCGTGCGGAAGGTGGCCTGCACCGGCTCGGGCGAGAGCATGTCCACGCCCGCTGCTTTTAGGGCGTCAATGGGATCGAGGCTGCCGCCCGACTTCAGGAATGTCAGGTAACGCTCGCGGGCGATGTCCGGGTCGGCGTCGAACTGGGTCAGAAGTTGGTGGGCCGCGCTGATGCCTGTAGCGTACTGGTAAGCGTAAAAGTTGGCGTACAGGTGGGTGGAAAACTGCGCCCACAGGATGCCGCTTCGGTCACGGTTCATGGTCACGCCCTCGCCGTATCCCTCGGCCAGCAGGTCAGCAGTGAGGGTATTCAGGTCGGGGGCGCTGAGGCTGCCCCCTCCTTCTACGCGGCGGTAGGCTTCCAATTCAAAGGCGGCCAGCGTAGGCATGATGAAAAAGTAGCGGTGAAAGTTGCCCAGCGCTTCTTCGATCAGCGCGACTTCCAAATTCTTATCGCCCGCCGCACGCGCCCGCTTCAGCAAATGCTGGCGCACCATCGCCTGATTGAAATTGCTGGCCACCTCGGCATGAAACAACGTGTAGCGCGGCACGCTGAAGGGATGCTCGCGGGCCGAGAGGAGCGAGTGCATCGAGTGGCCGATTTCGTGGGCCAGCGTGGAATAGCTGGCGAGCGTGCCGTTCCAGGTCATGAAGATGTACGGCTTGACGCGCCCGCCGCCGCTGGAATACGCACCCTGACGTTTGCCGTCGTTCTCGGCGTAGTCCACCCAACGCTCGGTGGTCAGGCCCGCCCGCATCTCGGTCACGTAGTCGGGGCCAAGCGGGGCCATCCCTTCGGCCAGCCACTCCACGGCCTGCGCGTAGTCCACGGGCACGGGCGGCACCAGCGAGGCTTTCACGTCGTATTCGCGGAGTTCGGGCAGATTCAGCCACTCGCGGCGCACCTTCCAGTAGCGGTGCCAGGTCGGGGTGTGGGCACGGTAGGTGTCCAGCAGGGTCGTGACCACCGCTGTAGGAATCTGGTCGGGCGCGAGGGTGGCGGTGATCGCGTCGGGGTAGCGGCGGGCGCGGGCCAGAAACACGTTCTGGCGCACATTGGTGGAGTAAGCCGCAGCCTGAGCATGCTGCACGGCCAGGTGTGCGTCGGCGTAGCCTTCCCACGCCTGGCGGCGCACCTCGCGGTCAGGGTCGGTGGTCAGGCGGTCTACGTTGCCCT
The DNA here is from genome assembly GCF_023370075.1 of Deinococcus sp. QL22. Lineage (NCBI taxonomy): Bacteria > Thermotogati > Deinococcota > Deinococci > Deinococcales > Deinococcaceae > Deinococcus > Deinococcus sp. QL22. Next base: position 2,876,647 of record NZ_CP097149.1, on the reverse strand, counting down.
GCGTCACGGGCGTGCCACCTGCCGTGCCAAAGCGCAAATCCATGTTCACCAGCGCGGGGTGAATGCCGCGTTCCGAGGCGAAAGGAGCCTGCACCGCGCCCAGCAGTTCCTCGACTTCAGCGCTACGGACATGGGGTTTCTGGCGCAAAATCCGCTCCAGACGGATGCGGAAGGGTTGCAGTTCGGACTGCGCGATCCAGCCTTCCAACTCGGATTCATCCAGCGCCAGCAGTTCGGGGCGGGCAAAAGCCGTGACGCTGCCGTAACGGGCGGCGATTCCACTGGCCCGGTCACGGCGGGCGGCGGCTTCGGCATCACGGCCATCAACGCTGGCGTTCATGCTGGCATAGGAAAAGAAGCGTGTCAGGCGCAGTTCCAGTTCCGATTCGGCCTTCAGGTACGTCAGCAATGCATCTGCACTCTGGCCCAGCGTGCCCGCGTAGGCTCCCAGCGCGTCAATATCGTCGGGCAGCGCGGCGGCGTCGGCTTCCCACGCATCAGGCGTCGCGTACATGGCTTCTATGTCCCACGTCTGGTCGCGGGGCACTTCATGGCGCTTGGGGAGGCTCACAACGGGTTGAATTGTGGTCATGGCGGGAAGGTTAACACGGCGAGGGGGCCAAGTCTGAAGGTCGAGGGTCTAAGGTGCTGGGGCGGGTTCGGTTGCGGGATGCCCCACCAACAGAGAGAGGTGAGCAAGCGTCAGCGATTGCCCTCCTCAGACCCTTCGACCGCCCTTGCCCGTCCCCGGCACTCCACCGCGCCCACTTAACGGAAGTCTCCCGGCTCGCTGACCAACGCTTCCAGCAGGCGGATCGCTTCTTCCATGCGGTGACTCTGAATTCGTGCGGAAGCGCGGGCCTGACGCCATTCGAAGCGCACGCGGGCGAGGCTGAGGGGATCGCCGCCATTGGACTTGAGGTGGACGGCGCGGGTTTCCAGAGCCTCCACGGTCTGGGCCAACTGACGCAGGGCCGTCTGATGCGTGCGGGCGGCGTCCAGGGTGGCGTGAAGTTGCGCCCCGGCTTCAGCTTCGGCCTGAGCCAGAATGCGGCGGGCATCAGCCACGGCGGGGGCCTGGTTGGCCTGTTCTCCAGCTTGCCACTGGGCATAGTTGAGGGTATGGCGGGCGCGAAGCACGTTGGGATGCAGCGGCACACCCAGCGAAAAGCGGGCATTGTCGAGGTTCATATCCAGCATGGTCAGGGGCGTGTCGGCGTCTTCTTCGGCCACCAGCGGCGCAAAGGCGTCCAGGAAGGATGTGGTTTGGATCAGCATCAGGCGGCTGTGGGCCAACTGCGCGGGAGTGGCCTGCTCGCGGCCTTTACCGCCTTCCAGTTCCGACACGCGCAAAAAGAGCAGTTCGGCCTAAGCGCGGGAGGCGGCCACCTGATCGGCCACTTCCACACGGGCATGGTCGGCCCGCAAATTGGTCAGCATGTCCTCTGTTTCCCAGCGGCGTACCTCGGCCTGGGTGGCCTGCACATCCCATTCGGCGGCAGTTTCCAGGGCCGACAGGTCTGGATTAGAGCGGATGGCCCCGAGACTCCGCATGCCAGTTTCGGCGTGAGAGCGGGCCAGCAGCAAGGCCAGATCGTGAGCGCGGCGACCTCAGCGCAGGGCACGCGGCGCACTTTCGGTAAAGGCGGGCGTGACGGTGGGCACGGGAACTGTTTCTGCCAATTGCGCCAGATCCGTCGAGGCCACTTCCAGCCATTTGTCGGCACGGCCCTCGCCCACCTGATCGCGCATGACGCGGTACACGTTTTGCAGCACAGCCACCACATCGCGGGGGCCAAGTGCCCGAACCGCCGTCCAGCCCCGGCGCTGAACCGCGCCCTGAATGGTCATTTCGGCTTCACGCACGCCCATTTCTTGCCCTGCCGTGGCCGCAGCCAGTCTCGGTAGGGGTCGTTGGACGGAGCAGGCACAGGAGGGGGATTGGTCATGGTGATACCTCGGTTGGGGGCTGAGTGGGCTGGGATTGGGAGAATTGGGACTGGTTACGAAGACTGCGGCGTTGGCGCACGCATTCGAACAGCACCAGTGCAGCGGCGGTCGACACGTTCAGGCTATCGGCCCCGCCGGGTGCGGCGTGCATGGGAATGCCGACACTGAGGCTGGAGGAACTGCGGGAAATGCGCCATTCTTCGGGCAGGCCCTCATGTTCGGTGCCCAGCAGCAGGGCCACGCGGCCAGTCAGGGAAGCGTCCCAGTAAGCCTGGGGCGCGTCGGGCGTGCAGGCTACAGTGGTAAAGCCGTGCTGAAGCAGCCACGCCCACGCTCCTTCTTCGGTCAGGACGGCGGTGGGCACACGGAACACGCTGCCCTGAGAGGCCCGGATTACGTTGGGGCCGTAGGGATCTGCGCCGCGCCCCAGCACCAGCACCGCGTGTGCGCCCGCGGCGTCGGCGCTGCGCAGAATCGCGCCCACGTTGCCGGGTTTTTCCAGGCCGTGCAGCACGATCACTGTTGCCTGTTCGGGTGGGTCAGGCAGCCTGGGCACAGGCGTAGGCGCAAGCATCAGCAGGCCGTCTGGGTTTTCACGGCCACTGACCTTTTCGAAGGCGGTGCGCGACAGTTCTACGCGCTCGCCGGGCAGCGTGTGAGCGACAGCCAACGCTTCAGGGCTATACAGCGGCGGACAGGTCACGGTCAGGCTGGGGTGCACGCCGGAAGCCAGCGCCCGTGTGGTTTCTCTGGCTCCCTCAATCACGATTACGCTGTCCAGCTCGCGCTCCCTGCGGGTACGCAGGCGAACCAGCCGCTTGACGAGGGCATTTTGAAGAGAAGTAATTACGTCCGGCGCGGTCATCGGGCCTCATTATGCCCGCCCGGTGGCCTGTGCTAGGGCCTTCCCCTGCTTGCTCGGCAGGGAATGGGTACAGGAGGCAGAGTGGGCCACACAAAACACCGTCCGGATGCTTCTTCCTGCCTGTTGTTGATCAGTGTGTAGATTGTGCGGCCACCCCGCGTTTGGTAATGACCCCTCCCTACTGACCACTTACCGAACGCCCTGCCCCTGCACTACCTTGACGTTATGCCGCTCGCCTATCCGCCGTTCAAGTCTTGCCCGTGTGGGTCGGGCCGCAGCTACGGCGCGTGCTGCGGGCCTGCCCACGACGGCTCCCGGCCCCCCGCCACGCCCGAAGCCCTGATGAGAGCGCGGTATACGGCCTACGCTCTGGGAAATGTGCCGTTTGTGCTGCACACCTGGCACGCCAGCACCCGCCCCAGTCACCTCGATCTGAACGACGGCACGCGCTACATGGGTCTGCGCGTGCATACGGCGGCGGATGAGACGGTGGAGTTCACAGCTTCTCTAAAATTGCCGGGCGGCGAACGCTACAGCCTGCGCGAACGCAGCCGCTTCGAGCAGGTGGGCGGGGCCTGGGTGTACGTGGACGGGAAGGAAGTGGAGGGGTAAAGGCGGGATAGACAATTTATCTTGGCTGACACAGCAGTTGGCGACGCCCACAGGAACTTCTGCCAGAACGCTGGACTAAGCTCAAGCTTGCAACCTTGCTCGCCCGTTCCGCGTACACAGGCATATGACCGACAACCCCTCGCCGGGCAATACGGCGGAGAACGAAGCGACCAGCACGCCCAAAAATTCCCGCCCTTTTCTCAAGATGGGCAATGACGCGCCTGTAGCACGCAAGCCCCCTTCTCGCCGCTTGCTGTGGACGGTCGGCGGTGTGGTGGCGGCTGCTCTGCTGATCGGCCAGAGTTTCAAGGTGATTCCGGCGGGGTATGTCGGCGTGGTCTTTAGTGCCCTCAGCGGCGTGAAACCGGGCGTGATTCAGGAAGGTGTGCATTTTGTGACGCCGTTTGTAGACCGCGTGAACCTGTATGACGCCCGCCTGCAAGAAATTACGTTGGCCCACACCGATGAAGACGGCGGCGAGTCCGGTGCGATTCGGGCACGCAGCAAAGAAGGACTGGACATCACGGCAGACGTGACCGTGCAGTTCCGAATTGACCGCAGCAAGGCCGCTATTTTGCACAAGGAACTGGGGCGCGGCTACGTGCAGACCGTGATCAGCCCGCAAATTCGCTCCAAGGTGCGCGACGCCATCGGGCAATTTAGCGCCGCCGACATCATCAGTACGCAGCGGCAACAGGTCGAAGGCCGGATTACCGACGCCCTGCGCGAGGTGTTTACGAACAACAACCTGCTGCTCGACGCCGTGCTGCTGCGGGAACTCCGAATTCCCGACAGCATTGCCAAAGCCATCGAGTTAAAGCAGGCCGCCGAACAGCAGGTAGCGGTAGAGCGAAATAAGTTGCAACAGGCGGAAATCAGCGCCCAACGTGCGGTGGTGGAAGCCGAAGGCGCGGCCAAGTCTGCCATTGCCAAAGCACGCGGCGACGCCGAGGCCCTGACGCTGCGGGGGCGTGCCCTGCGTGAAAATCCGCTGCTGATTCAGCTCACAGTGGCCGAAAAACTGTCGCCGGGTATTCAGACCGTGATGTTGCCCGCCGACGGCAACTTTTTGCTGGACATGAAGAGTTTGCAGACGGCGGCGAAGACCACCAAACCATGAGCGGCCAAACGCCAAACAGTTAGGATGACACCATGATTGCCGTACTGATTCTGATGGTTATTTTTGGCGGCATTGCCCTGATCAAGTATGTGGAGAGCAGCAACCAGGCGCGGCAGCGGGCGTGGCAACTGGAGGACGCGGCGGCCAAAGCGGGTGGAGCGTTGCCAGCCGCCGCCGCTAAAGCTCTGGCCGCGTTGCCTGCCCCACAACACGCCGCCCCGGTCCCATCACCCGACGCCCCCGAAACGCTGACGCTGCGCCTGCCCGCCGAGGCCAGAGCGCGGGCCTGGGCGCTGCTTTCTACGGTGGCCGACGCCCAGAAAGGCACTGAAAATGCCGATACACGCACGGCCTATCTGCTGCGTCAAACGCGGGAATCGTATTTGCCCGACACCTTGCGGGCCTACCTCGATTTAACAGACGGAGCGCGGCGGGCGCTGGAAGCTCAGGGCCAATCGCCAGAAACACTGCTGACCGAGCAAATTGCGCTGATGGAAGACGGCGTGCAGGAAGCCCTGCGCCACGACCACGCGGCGGCAGACCGCTTGCTGACGCAGGGACGGTTCCTGCGTGAACGCTTTGGCACGGCGGAGGGCGGCTTGAGCTTGGGCAAAGTGCGAGACCTTTGAGATTGCTGGGGCGGGGTCTGAGGGTCGAGGGTCTGAAATTCTAAAAAGGTCAACGGCTTTGGCTGGCGCTCATTCCCCCTTACTCGTTGCAGTTCAGCGACTCCACCGCCCCAGCACCTTAGACCCTCGACCTCTCGGCCCGTCCCCGCAGCAACCTCAACTCTAAAGATTGTACCCGGTTCAGAAGGGCAGGCCAGAGGCGAGAGAGCCGCTAGCCTGCCCTTATCTATGAAACAAAATTGCGGTGAGTCGAAGACGAACCTGACTGGCACAGCTGCGCAGCAGAGCGGAGCGAATGGCAAACAGTACGGGAGGAGTGGCCTGCTCATGCGGGCAAGCCCCATACGGGTGCTGTTCTGCCCAAGACAGCGAGTCCGTTCACGAAGAAGGCTGGCGGCGTTTGCTGAACATCCGATGGGGTTGCGGATGTTCGGGAATCAGAGCAAGTCCGTATGACCCTCACGACTGCATTCCTGGGCCTCGGCGCGATGGGCACGCCGATGGCCGCTCACCTGACGTGGCACGCACAGGCCACAGGCGGACGCTCGTTGGTGTGGAACCGCACGGCGGCGCGGGCCGAGGCGCACGCCCAAGCCTACGGCAGCGAACTTGCCACACCCGACATGCTGGCCGAAGCCGACGTGCTGTTTTCCTGCCTGCCCACCAGTGCCGACCTCGATGAAGTGCTGGCCGCCCTGCCCACCCTGAAACGCGGCGCGGTGTGGGTGGACTGCACCAGCGGACACCCGGACGCGGCCCCCCGTCAGGCGGCGGCATTGGCGGGGCGCGGCGTGGCTTTCCTAGATGCTCCGGTCAGTGGCGGTACGGGCGGCGCAGAGTCGGGCCAACTGACGGTGATGGTGGGCGGCGCGGAAGCTGATCTGGAACGGGTGCGGCCCCTGCTGGACACCTTGGCGGGGCGGGTGATGCGGGTGGGCGATACGGGCGCGGGCTTCGCAGTGAAGGCCATCAACAATGCGCTGCTGGCCGTGACGCTGTGGGCCACCGGGGAAGGGTTGGCCGTGCTGGGGCGCAGCGGCGTCAATCTGGGCGCGGCGCTGGAGGTCATCAATGCCAGCAGTGGGCGCAGCAATGCCAGCCAGAACCTGATTCCGGCGCGGGTGTTGACACGGGAATTTCCGGCCACGTTTGGGTTAGGACTCTTGGCCAAAGACGCAGGCATCGCGCTGGATATGGTGAACAGCACGCACAGCAGCGCCCCCATGCTGGCACAGACGGCGGCCCTGATGCGGGCAGCGGCCAACTTAATCGGCGGCGATGTGGATCACACGGCGGCCCTTCGACTTATAGAGCAGATGAATAAGGTGGTGATCGAATAATGACCGGCCAAGTACAAGTGAAGCAGGCACAATTTGCAGTCGTGACCGATGGTGGGCTGGACGCCTACGTAGAACTGAAGAACAGCGTGCCAATCGCACCATTTAGCGTGAATTTCGGCAGCGTCAGTAGGCGCACGCACGAAATAAGCCGGGAAGCCCTGCTCCGAGAGTTGGCGACCAACCCGGAACATCCGACCAGCAGCCAGCCCACACCGCAGGATTGGGCCGACGCTTACCGGACGGCAGGCACGCCAGAAGTGTTGGCCGTGACCATCAGCGCAGGCCTCAGCGGCAGCCGGAATGCGGCGGAGCAGGCCACGCAAGTCACCGACGGCGTGAAGGTCACGCTGCACGATTCGCGCACGCTCAGCGCGGCACAGGCCTTTCAGGTACATGCTGCCGTGACCGCTGCCGAACGCGGCGAGAGCATGAGCACCGCGCTGGAATGGATGAAAGCCGTAGAACAGGAAACCGAACTGTACTTCACGATCGAGACTTTGGAATACCTGCGGCGCGGCGGGCGAATCGGGCGCGTGCAGGCCACGTTGGGCGGGCTGCTGAACCTGAAGCCAGTCATTACGGTGGACAAGGCCAGCGGCACGTATACCAACCTGGCCCGCGTGCGCTCTTACCGCTCGGCCATAGAAGCGATTGCCACGCAAATTACGGCGCGGTACGGCGAGGGAACGCCCCTGCGTTTGGGCCTGCTGTACGGCAGCGAAAAGGCCGACGCCGACGCCTTGTTGAAGGCAGTTCAGGCCCGGCATCCGGTGGTGTGGTCGGGCGTGGCAGGTGTGAATCCGGTGCTGAACATTCATACCGGGCCCAGGACGGTAGGCATCGCAGCAGCCCCCGGCGCGTGGCCTTGGGAGCGATAAAATCTATTCTCAGACCCTTAGACGCGTTCCCAACGCCCCCAACTCTCAGCCCCGCATGTGGAAATACCGCACGAATTCCCTGAATCCCAGCTTTTCATAGAAGGGAGCCACGCCTGTCCAGTCTATCGCCATGGCCTGTGCGCCCCGAGTCTGAAGGTGGGTCATGGCGGCCACCATCAGGGCGCTTCCTACGCCGCCGCCGCGCAATTCTGGGTCTATCCCGATGGGGCCGAGGCCGCCCACCAGCTCGGTCACTCCCACAGCGCGGCGCAGGGCATCCGGGAAGAAGAAGGACGGCAGGACGGCGGGGTCGGTTTCCAAACCAGTCAGCGCAAACCCGGCCACCTGTGCGCCTTTCATCAAAACGAGGACTTGCGAGGGGTCGTGGGCGGCAACGGCTCCGGCATCATGTGTCCAGCGGGGGCCAAAGACTGACTCGGTAAAGGCCAGCAGCGTGGGCAAAATGCCCTGTTCGGCGGTGGTGGTCAGGCGCATTCCGGCGGGAATCACGGTGCTCGGCAGGCTGGGCCGCAAGTCACAGGCCATATCGACACTCTCGCGGCCAGTCAGGGTAAAGCCGAGAGCCTCAAAAAAGGGAACGCTTGGGGCCGTGGGGCCGGGCAGAAAGTGGCCGCGTTCCTCGCCCAGTGCCAGCACGACAGGGCCGAGGTGTTCGCGGGCTTCCTGCATCAGCGAGCGCCCCAGCCCTTGCCGCCTGAACTCCGGACGAACCAGCAAGAGGCGAATATGCGCGTGAACGTAGGCTTCGGGCGGGCGCAGGGCCAGGGCGGCCAGCAAGGTTCCGTCTGGGTCGCGGCGGTGCAGCAAGTGGGCCGGGTCGCCGAGTCGGTCGGCAAAGCCGCGTGGATGGGGCACGAGTTCGGGCCAGGCGGCGGCCCAGAGCGCGTGCAGTTCGGCGGCGGTCGGTGGAGTCATTTCGGCGCCCCGGCAAAGGGCAAGTGTCCGGTGAGGGAACGCTGGCCGCCCAACCAGCCCAGCAACGCGGTGCGGGCTTCGGGCCGAAATCCAAACGCCACCACCGCCGGAGAATTCACGTCCAGCACGGCATAGGGATTGTACAGAGCCAAATGCAAATCGGGCTCTACGCCCAGCAACGCGGGTTGGCGGTGGCGGGTGGTGGTGGCGAGAATCACGGGCAGGCCAAGGGCGCGAATGGCCGCCCAGTCCAGTTCTTCGGGTGCGTCGTAGGCATGGAGTTGCACTGAATACACCGTGCCCAGTTCACGGGCGAGGGTGCTGGCATCTACGCTGGCTTCGCTGACGTTTTCGCGCACGACACGGCGTTGGGCCACCAGCAGCACGCGGGAGCCGGGGAGAGGTGCAACCGGTGTTTGGTAGGCACTCAGGCCACGCGCCCAGGCTTCGGCAAACAGGGGTGCGTCGGCGACGGGGTCAAAATCAGTGGGTGCGGATGGATAGGCGGCGGCGAGCGCTTGCAGGCGGCGCAGGCTGGCATCCAGTTCGGTGGGATTCAGGGTGGGCAAGGCGGCTTGCATGGCGTTCAGGGTGGCTTCCTGGGCTTCGCGGCGGCCAAGGGCCATGACCAGATCGGCTCCGGCCCGCAGCGCCAGCACCGCCGCTTCTCCGCGTCCGTAGTGAGAATCAATGGCCTGCATTCCCATACTATCTGTCAGAGTTATTCCATCGTAACCCCATTCAGCGCGGAGGAGATCGGTGAGGATCGAGCGCGACAGGGTGGCAGGATGAACAGCGTCAAGGGCGTCGTAGACGATGTGAGCGGTCATGACGGCAGGCGTCACGGGCAACAGGTCGCGGAAGGGCGCAAATTCGGTGGCGTCCAGTTCGGCGCGGCTTTTGGAGACGCGGGGGAGGGCCTTATGGCTGTCCAGATGCGTGTCGCCGTGACCCGGAAAGTGCTTGACGCAGGCGGCCACTCCCCCGGAGGCATGTCCGACCAACGCTGCCCGCCCATGACGGGTCACCAGTGCGGCGTCTGCGCCGTAGGCACGCTCGCCAATCACCGGATTGGCGGGGTTCACGTTTACGTCCAGCACGGGCGCAAAGTTCCAGTTGATGCCCACTGAACGCAGTTGGCGGGCCAACGCCGCGTTCACGTCTTCGGTGAGGGCCGGATCGCCCGCTGCGCCCAAACCCATGGCCGAGGGTGCGAACGGCCAAAAGGTGGGCCGCAAAATCGCGCCGCCTTCATGGTCCAGGGCAATCAGGGCGTCCTCGCCCAGCACGCCGCGCAGGTCGGTACACAGGCGCAGCAGTTGCTCCGGCGACTCTATGTTTTTGCCGAACAAGCACACGCTCTGGACGCCGTGCCGGGTCAGGTGGGCGGTGGTGTCTGCGTCTAGAACGGGGCCGGGGATGTCTACCATCGCCAATGCGCCGTGCAGCGGGCGGGATTTGGATTGTGTGGTCACGGGACGTAGCCTAATACGGATTGCCCCGCCATGCCGCGCAGTTTGGGCTATGGGGCAGGTCTAAGGGTCGAGGGTCTAAGGAAGGGCAAGGGCAAAGACTTGAACATTAGAGTTGAAATCTGCTCAGACCCTTAGACCCTCGACTCTTGGACGCCCTTTTCCTCGACGTCCCACAATCCACCCAGCTTCCGCCGATGCTCTAGCCTGCGGGCCATGACCGAACATGCACCCCATTCTCCGCTGCCCGCCGCCCTGACACGCCTGCACGGGCAACTGGTGGTCAGCGTGCAGGCCGACGACGGCAGTCCACTTAGAGAAGTGGTGCATATCGTGGCGCTGAGCCGGGCAGCGTTATTGGGTGGGGCGGCAGGGTTGCGTCTGCGTTCGGCAGAAGACATCCGGGCAGTGCGGGCCATTACGGGCGTTCCGATTGTCGGGCTAACCAAACAGACGCACCCCGGAACCGGTGTGTATATCACCGCAACGCCGCAGGAAGTGCAGGAGGTAGCCACCGCCGGGGCAGACATCGTGGCCTTCGACGGAACCGATTTGCCGCGCCCTTACAGCGTGGCGGAGTTGGCAGCGGCAGCACACGCGGCAGGCGCTCTGGCGATGGCCGACATCAGCACCTTGGACGAAGCGCGGGCGGCATATGCGGCGGGGGCCGACATCGTGGGCACCACCATGAGCGGCTATACGCCCCACAGCCCGCAGCAGACCGGGCCAGATTTTGCGTTGATGGAGGGGTTGGCGGCAGCGGGCCTCCCCTTTATCGCTGAGGGGCGCATCAATTCGCCGGAGTTGGCGACGCTCGCCTTTCAGACTGGGGCATTGTGCGTGGTGGTGGGCAGCGCGATTACCCGCCCCGACCATGTGACACGCTGGTTTGTGGGGGCCTTGCGCGGAGGCACACCGGACGCATGAGAGCCGGACGCCCATTTCTCAGGTTGCCGTTAGGTTCACACGCTACTCTGAGCGCAATCTCAACATGACCTCAAGGCCAGCCCTCCAAGACCTGTGGGCGTGCCGATCTCAAGGAGTTTTACTATGACCTCAACGTACAAAAAAGCACTGCTGACCGCCGCTCTCATCGCCGCCTCTAGCGCAGGTGCCCAAAAAACCCAACTGGAATTTTGGACGATCAGCCTCGCGCCGCTGTTCAACGACGAAATGAACCGCCTGGTGGCCCAGTTTGAGAAGGAAAACCCCACCGTAGACCTGAAATGGGTGGACGTGCCCAGCAATGCCATCGAGCAAAAGCTGCTGGCTGCCGTGGCTTCGGGCCGCCCGCCTGCCGCCGTGAACCTGAGCAGTGATATGGCTGTAAAACTGGTGCAGCAAGGTGCACTGGAAGCCATGACGCTCACCGACGCACAGAAAAAGAGCTACTTCCCCAGCCCGCTCAGCACCTTTACATTTGAGGGCAAAAACATAGGCGTGCCGTGGTACTGGGCACCCAAAGTCGTGGCCTATAACACCGATATCTTCCGCAAGGCAGGCCTAGACCCAGCCAATCCGCCCCGCACCATTCAAACGCTGATTGCCGCCGCCAAGCAGATTAAAGACAAGACGGGCATGTACGGCTTCATGCCCAACATCAACAACATCAATATGCTGTTCATGTTTCAGGAAGCGGGCCTGCCCATCTTTGACAAGAGCGGAGGCAAGGCTGTGTTCAACAGCCCGGAGCATGTAAAGTTGCTGCAAACCTATGTTGATTTGTACAAAGGTGGCTACATTCCAGAAGACACCATGCGCCGGGGCTTCGTGGCTGCCACTGAACTCTATTCCAGCGGAAAACTGGCGATGTTAATTACGGGGCCACAGTTTATCCTGCGGGTAGAGAACGACAACAAGGCCATCTACAACCTGACCAAAGTTGCGCCCTATCCCATCAATATTGCCGGAAATGTCATTCATACGCCTCTGATGGGCTTTACCCTACCCAAAGGCGTGAAGGACAAAGCGCTCGCGCAAAAGCTGGCACTGTTTCTGACCAACGATGTAAACCAGTTGCAGTTTAGCAAGGTGACGAAAACCACCTTCCCCAGCACCGTGAAGGCCAGCACCGACAAATTCTTTAAACAGGGCGGCACAAATGCCATTGATCAGGGCAAATTGATCAGTAGCACCGAGTTGAAGAAGGCCAAAGATTTGACGTTGGTGTACCCGGATGCCAGCAAACTGAACAAGGTGTTTAAGGACAATGTGGAAGCAGCTATGGCCGGTCAGAAGAGTGCAAAACAGGCGCTCGATGACATTGTAAAGGCGTGGAACGCGAGCCTATAAGGATATGAAGCAGGTGGCAGGGTCGTCTTGATGGCGGCCCTGTTGTCCTGTAGCAACGCCAAGCAGGGCCACTGCGCAGAGCCGCCAAAGGCATCGGATTCAGGTCAGACAACTAGATAAAGGTGATTGAAATGCAACTCCACAACACACTGCTGGGCACAGTCCTGCTGCTCACCGGAGCCGCCCAAGCCGCCCCACTCCAACTCTCCCCCATTCCCGATGCCCGCGCCCTTGCACCGCTGGGAACGCTGGTGCCTGCGCCCAAGCAGGCCAGTTTTTCGGCGGGAATACTGCCGTTGACAGGCTTGGGCGTGCTCGTGGTAGGCACAGCACCCGAACTGGGCTGGGCCATGCGCGACTTGCGGGCCGAGTGGAAAACGCGGCTGGGCGCGGAACTGCCGGATGCAGGCAAGGTGATGGTGACCGTAGGAACGGTGGCCGATGCGGGTCTCGCCGCCAAAGTGAAGGCCGCCGGACTGACGGCAACGGGCGCGGAAGGCTACGCGCTGTGGGTGGAAGTGGGCGGCGCTTATGTGGTCGGTGCAGACGCACGCGGGGCGTACCTGGGGGCGCAAACGCTGAGACAACTGCTGACGCCGGGTGGCCTCAAGTTCGCCCGCATCAGCGATGCACCCGCCCTGTCTCAGCGCGTAGCCATGATCTATCTGGATCAGTACAGCGCGGCTGTCAACGACAAACTGATTCCTATGTTGGCCGCACTGAAATACAACCGCGTGTTGGTCATGAGCAATTACGTGCAGTGGGACACGGCCAAAGCGGGCGGCTTTTCTCATCCCGGCGGAGCGAGTAAGGCGGAAGCGGCGCGGGTGGCGGCGTTGGCCCGCAGTTACGGCCTGGAACCCATTCCGCTGATAGAAACGCTGGGGCACGTGGGCTGGATGTTTCACGGCGGCCAGAACATGGATCTCCGCCAGGACACCGAAAGCCAGAATCCGTGGGCCTACGACACCCTGAACCCGGCCACCTACACGCGGGTCATCCTGCCGATCTTGAAGGAAGCGGTGGACGTGTTCAAGCCCAAAGTCATTCATATTGGGCACGACGAGGTCAGGAACCGTGACCGCTTTCCGGCCCGCGAAAACGGCAAGGCGCTGGGCTTCGAGAAGCTGTTTGTAGACGACGTGCTCAAGCTGCACGGCTTTTTGAGGGAACGGGGTGTAGGCACGATGATCTGGCACGACACCGCGTTCGCCGATTCTGTGATTGGCACGCTGCCCGCCAAATTGCCCAAAGATCTGCAAGTTGCGTACTGGAATTACGCCCCCGGCAACAGCTTTGGCCTCCTGGGGCGCATCAAGGCGCTGGGATTTCCGGTACTGGGTGCGTCGTGGGCCGAGGTGGGCAACGCGGAAGGGTTTGCCAAATCCGCCGCGCAGGTGGGTGCATCGGGCATGATCCAGACGCGCTGGACGGGCTATTTTGGCAACCCCAGCATCTGGGACGGGGCGGCAGAACAGGGCGTGGCGTTTGTGCGGGCGGCCAATTCCTTCTGGAATCCGGCGGCGGGCAGCGTGCCCAATGCGGAGGGCGTTTACCGCGCCAGCTACGGGCCGGAAGCGTACCGTGCCACGCCGGGAATGGTGGTCAATCTGGCCCCGCTGGTCACGCGCTCGCTGACCGACAACGATGAAAAAGGCTGGATTTTGAAGGGTGCAGACATTGACCTGCGGAATCTGAAGACGGGGGTCAACCGCTTCGGCGCGTACAAATTCAATGTGAGCGGCGCGGTCATGCTGAAGGGTTCGCGGCCCGCTGCCAAAGACCTGCCCGAACGGGTGACCGTGGAACTGGGGCGCAAGGCCGACTCCATCGCCTTTCTGCACACCACAGGTTGGCCCGCCGCCACCGCCCGCGAGGTGATCGGGCGCTACGAGGTGCGCTACGCCGATGGCAGCCTGATCAATCAACCGCTGGAATACGGGCGGCACATCCGGGCCTGGACAGACACGCTGACCACCTCCATGATTCCGGCCCCGGCCTGGGCAGGTAAGACCAAAGACGGTCTGGACGTAGCCGTGCCCGTGCTCGATTGGGTCAACCCCAAACCTGACAAGGTGATTTCATCGGTGACGCTGATCAGCGAAGGCAAGAACGCCAACCTGACCTTGATCGGGCTGACGCTGATCGGAGAGGGCAAGTAAAGTTGACGCTCAAGCTGATGGCCGACTACCACTGTTTTCCGCTGTGGAAACCGGACGGAGATAACCTTGACCCGGCCACGCTGGGGGTACCAACTGCGCTGGCAGCGAGGCTGGAAGCTTGGGCCGATACCTTCGATTCCACGCTCAATAGGGCCGATCCCATGTCGCCCTTACCAATGCGGGCCACCTTTTTGGGAGCAGGCGAGAACGAAGACGCCGCTTTCGAGCGCGAAGGCCATGCGCTGTGGTGGGCGTTGCGGGCAGCATTGCCGGGGCAACAAGTGGGCTATTTCAGTACGCTGCTGGGGCGAGTGATAGAGGCTGGCGACGACGAATTGCTGGACAGGTTAGACGATGCCGGAGAGGTCACGGGCGTGCTGTGGCGTTCTGTATCGGACGGCGTGAAAGGCGTGCGGGGCGTCAACGCCTTCTTCCGAAATAGTGCGGGCCAACTGCTGCTTCCGCGCCGTGCGGCACACAAACCGCGCTGGCCGGGGGCGCTGGATTTCAGCGTGGGCGGCTACACGCTGGCGGGCGAATCGTTGGACGAATCCTTTGTCCGTGAAGCCCGCGAGGAACTGAATGTGAATGTGGCCGCCCTGGGATGGCACGTGCTGGGTGATCTCTCGCCGTTTGATACAGGTGTGAGCTGCTTTATGCGGATTTACGAGGTGGATATGAACGACTTGCCCCACCAGAATCCCGACGACTTTAACGGGGCTGACTGGCTGACGCCGGAGCAACTGCTGGAGCGGGCTGCGAAAGGCGAAATGCTGAAGCCCGACCTTCTGAAGGTCATTGACCTTGTGTATGCCAAGCAGTAACACGCTTTAGCTATACGTTTGTAAATATACGGAACATTCGGCGCGGGGTTTTGTGCTGAACTGGCAGCATGGCTTCATCTGATCTGGGCAACAAGGCAATGAGCGTGGCAATTGTGGGCGGCAGCGGGTACGCGGGCGGGGAATTTTTGCGACTGGCGCTGGGGCATCCTCATCTGAACGTGACACAGGTGACGAGCGAGCGCAGTGCGGGGCAGCCGGTGGCGCTGGTGCATCCCAATTTGCGCGGGCGCACCAATCTCAAGTTCCGAAAGGCCGCCGAGCTGGAGGAAGCCGACATTATTGTGCTGGCCCTCCCACACGGCAGCGCAGCGGGCCGCATCGCCGAATTTGAGGGCAAGGGCCGCGTGATCGTAGACCTCAGCGCCGACTTCCGGCTCAAAGACCCCGAAGTGTTCCGGCAAGCCTACGGGGAAGCGCACCCGGCCCCCGACGCCCTGAGCAACTGGGTGTACGGAAATCCTGAACTGCACCGCGAGGAACTCCGCACGGCCACCCGGATCGCCTGCGCGGGTTGCTTCGCCACCTCCGTGATTCTGGCGCTGTACCCGCTGCTGAAGTTGGGCGTGCTGCTTCCCAGAGACATCATTGCCACCGGGCTGGTGGGCAGCAGCGCGGCGGGGGCCAGCAGTTCAGACGCCTCGCACCACCCGGAGCGGGCCGGAAGCCTGCGTGTGTACAAGCCCGTCGGCCACCGCCATACCGCCGAGGTGCAGCAGGAACTCCCCGGCCATTTTCCCATTCACCTGACCGCCATCAGCACGCCCCGTGTGCGCGGCATTCTGTCCACCATTCAGGCGTGGATTCCCGACGGCTACAGCGACCGTGACGTCTGGAGCGCCTACCGCGAGGTGTACGCCGCCGAACCATTTATCCGGATCGTGAAGGTGGCACGCGGCATTCACCGCTACCCCGACCCGATGTTGCTGAACGGCACCAATTACTGCGATCTGGGGTTCGAGATGGATATGGATTCGGGCCGCGTGGTGCTGATGAGTGCCATAGACAATCTGGTGAAGGGCACCGCGGGCCACGCCATCCAGTGCCTCAACATCGCGCATGGGTGGGAAGAAACGACGGGGTTGGAGTTCACGGGATTGCACCCCGCCTAGGCTCCAATCAGTTTGGTTCTGGCTCTGTTTAGTTCTGGCTCAGTCTGGCCCCGGCGCACGCACGATGCTCAGCATGTAACGGCCCAGTGCGTGAATGGCGGCGTAAAACGTATCGAACTCAATCGGTTTGACCACATAACTGGCCGCGTGCGCCTGATAAGACCGCAAAATGTCCTCATCGGCGGCGCTGGTGGTCAGCATGATGGTGGGTATAGTCATCAGATTCGGGTCGCGCTTGATGGCCGACAGTACTTCTAGACCGTTCATACGCGGCATATTGATATCCAGTAAAATCACGTCTGGGCGCGGCACAAGGCGGTATGGCCCTTCTCGGCGCAAGAATTCGAGGGCTTCTACGCCGTCACGGGTAACGTGCAAGTTGTTGGTGACACCAGCTTCGGCAAAGGCTTCCTGGGTCAGGATGATATCGGGTTCGCTGTCCTCGACCAACAGGATTTCGATGGGTGTGCTGGACGTCGGTACTGAAAGTCTGAGGTCGGGCTGAGGGGTCATTTGGGCGTCTCCTGCTTCTAGTCGGGCCAGAGATTCTGACCGTGCCGTCTACTTCTGACCTACAGTGTGCCTGCTGAGTCTGGGTGCAGCATGACGCGGGCTTTATAGTCCAGAAAGCTGGCCTTGACGGACTCTTATAGCCGTGCTTGGGTGATGTTTATGTGTCGCAGCGATCTTAAACGCTAGCCTGAGCGCATGAACCTGTTGCAAGCCTCTTTGGGAGGCAGCGCCGCCTTCCGGGAGCCGGACTACATCCTGGAGAATCTGACCTTTGAGGTTGCGGCGAAGCGTGTGCCGGGGCTGCCCTACACCATCGCAGACGTGCTTCATCACCTCAGCGCCACCATGCGGGCCAGCCTCGATCTGGCGTCGGGACGGGCGGCGGCCTGGCCGGAAGGGTTGGAGGTGTGGCCGAGTACGCCGCCTACCGCCGGACAACTGGCGCACCTGCGGCTAGAAGTTGCCTTGGCGCTGGCCGAAGCCGTGATGTTGGCCGAAGACCCGTCCGAGCGGGCACGCGATATGTTGACCGATCTGGCCGTTCACAATGCCTACCACTGGGGGCAAGTGGCCCTGATGCGGCGCTTGCACGGTGACTGGAGCGGCGAAGACCCGGAGATCGGTGGGGGAATCGGCGGATGAGGTGGGTGGTGGTGGGCAGCCAAAATCCGGCCAAAGTGCGGCCCGTGCAGGAAGTGTTTGGGCAACTGCAACCGCCCGCTGTGGTTATGGGCCAGAACGTGCCTAGCGGCGTGCCCGACCAACCTTTGGGCGAGGAAGAAACGCGGCGGGGAGCAGTGAACCGGGCGTGGGCGGCGGTGAAATTGGCCGAGGCCGAGCAGAGCGCCGACGCCTGGGGCGTGGGCCTGGAAGGCGGAGTGCGGATAGACGCTGACGGCAATGGCTGGCTGTTTGGCATGGTGGCTGTGGCCCACACAGGCAGGCTAGAAACCGTCCGAACGGCAGAAATGCGCCTGCCGCCCCCGGTGCTCGCCCGCGTGCAAGGGGGGGAGGAACTTGGCAGCGTCATGGACGCCCTGCTGGGAACAGTGGACGTAAAGCGCGGCGTGGGCAGCGTGGGCGTGCTGACGGCTGGGCTGACTGACCGGGCCGACGTATGGCGACTGGGCTTGGCGCTGGCGCTGGCATCATTCCTCACTGCAGAGTTGTACGGTTTTGATCAACAGATTCGAGTACCTTCTATGCTTTAGGCTCTGGCATGACCGCCAACGACGCTGCACAACCCACCGAAGTCCACAACAACGAGGCCGAGCGGCGCTATGAACTGAAGCTGGCTGGCCGCGTGGTGGGCGTGGCCGAATACCGCCCCGCCGGGCCGTCTATCATGTTGACGCACACCGAAATTGAGGAAGGACACGAAGGCCAAGGCCTGGGCAAAATTCTGGTTCAGGCCGCACTGGACGATGCACGGGCGCGTCAGGTGGATGTAGTGCCCATGTGCCCGTTCGTGGCCGCATTTATCCGCGAGCATTCTGAATATCTGGACTTGGTGCAGCCACAGCAGCGGGGAATGTTTGGATTATAAATCTTGGTGTGCAGGCAGCTTAAGTCGGCTTAACTGACTGTAGAGCAAGGATTTAGGCTGACCTTTCGCAAATACGACTGGAGCAAAATAAGGGTGTGATGAACACCTTTGACCTTGCCATGAGTGTATTTGTCGGCTGGCAGTTGGTGTGGAGCCTGGTCGCTTTCTTGGCCGTATGGCACGATAAAAGTCTGGCTACTGCCCACCGCTGGCGCATCTCGGAAGATCGCCTGCACAGGTACGAATTTTGGGGCGGGTGGCTGGGATCGGGGCTGGCGCAGCAGCTCTGGCGGCACAAAACTTCTAAAGAATCCTACCAGCGGGTCTACAAACGCACAGCGCTGGTGTGGCTGATTACTTCCGTTGTTATACTTGGCATATGGATGGTAGCTCGACTGAATGCTTAACATGTGATAGGTTTGCACACATGATTGTTGTGAAGGTCGGCGGAAGTGCCGGAATAGATTACGACGCCGTCTGTGCAGACCTGGCCGCCCGTTGGAAAACCGGAGAGCGGCTGATTTTGGTGCACGGCGGCAGTGGCGAAACCAACCGCGTGGCCGAAGCCTTGGGCCACCCACCCAAATTTGTGACCAGTCCCAGCGGCTACACTTCGCGCTTTACAGACCGCCAAACGCTCGAAATTTTCGAGATGGTGTACTGCGGCAAGATCAACAAGGGCATCGTGGAGCGGCTGCAACGCCTCGGTGTGAATGCGGTGGGCCTGAGCGGGCTGGATGGCCGGATTTTTGAGGGACGGCACAAAGACAGCGTGCGGGCTGTAGAAAACGGCAAGGTGAAGGTGCTGCGCGGCGACCACACTGGAACTGTGGAGCGCGTGAACACTGGCCTGATTGATCTGCTGCTGAACGCGGGCTACCTGCCTGTGCTGACGCCGCCCGCTGCCAGTTATGAGGGCGTGGCGATCAATGTGGACGGAGACCGCGCCGCCGCTGCCCTCGCCGTGGCCCTGAAGGCCGACGCGCTGCTGCTGCTCAGCAATGTTCCGGGCCTGCTGCGCCATTATCCCGACGAAGCCAGCCTGATCCGGGCCATCCCCGCCGCCGACGTGGAAAGCTACCTGGAGTTCGCCCAAGACCGCATGAAAAAGAAGGTGCTGGGAGCTGCCGAGGCCGTACAGGGCGGTGTGAAGCGGGTCATTTTTGGCGATGCACGCGCCGGACTGCCGATCACGGCGGCGCTGGACGGGGCAGGAACAGTGGTGAGCTAAGGGCGTCCAAAGGTCGAGTGCCTAGGGGTCTGAGAAAAGATCGCAAGTGAACTGTATGCGGTTGCCCTCGCCCTTGCGGGACTCGCAGAGTTACGGAGCAGAGGGGGTAATTCAGCGGCGTCCCGCCCTACCTTTCCACCCAACCCACCCCAACCTGCTATCTTTCCTGCTCCATGTCGGCTCCCGCTCCAGCTTCCGCACCCATCGCTGCTTCTGCCCTGCTGGACTTCTTGGCGGTGCGTGGTGGGCGGGAATTCCGGGTGGCTGCCTGCGTCCTGCATGGCCGGGGCCGCCGTCAAGAGGTGCGCGAAGTGGGCGAATACCGCTTTACGGTGCGCGGCGACGCAGTGCAGGCCACCGGGCCAAGTGGACAAACCCGCCAACTTTCGCGGGCGGGGTATCTGGACATTTTCGGTAGTTACACCTTCAGGGGCGCGGAGGCGACGGGACAGATGACCGATCTGGGGCCACTGTTCGGCTAGTTTTTCTGTTCGGGTGAGTTTATTGGTCGGCTGAAGCGGAGTGCTTACTCGGTGGTAGGCAACGTGAAAACCTGCAAGTTCACTGTTACGTCCCGCTTCTTACCATCACGCTGAACCGTCAGTTTGATGCTGTCTCCGATGCTTTTGCCCAGCACCAGGCGGCGCAGATCTTCGCCTTCAGTGATGGCCTGGCCGTCGATGGCAGTAATGATATCGCCGTCTGTGGCTACGGATTCGTCGGCCTGACCGGGCGTGTTCAGGCTCACGTTGTTGCCCGTTGCGGCAGTCAGACCAGCAGCGGCGGCAGGGCTATTCGGGTACACCCGCTGAAGGAGTGCGCCAGCGGCGGGCAAATTGGCCTGCTGGCGGTCTTCGTCACTGAGCAGACTGAGGTCAGTGAACTGAATCCCCAGCGTGGGCGTTTGCACCACTTTGCCGCCTGCCGCCTGAAGCTGCGGCAACAGTTTGGCAACAGTGTTGACTGGAATGGCAAAGCCGACCCCCGCGCTCTGGCCGATGCCGCCGGTCAGGATCTGGGTATTTACGCCGATCAGGTCGCCCGCGCTGTTCAGGAGAGGCCCGCCGCTGTTGCCGGGATTGATGGCCGCGTCCGTCTGAATAACCTGCTGATAGACCTCTCTGGTGCCCACCGGAGCCGTGCGCTCAAGGCTGCTGATAATGCCCTCCGACACGCTGAAATCCAGCCCGAAAGGTGCGCCCATCGCAATGGCTTTCAGGCCCACGTCGAGCTTGGTACTGTCGCCCAGCGGAATCGGTTGGATGGCTCCGGCGGGCAATCCCTCGGCACGGATCAGGGCCAGATCGAAGTCGGGGGCGCGGCCCACCACTTTGGCCTTATAGGTCTTTTTGGAACCGTGCAGCCGAATGGTAATTTCGCTGGCTCCCTCGACCACATGGTTGTTGGTAATGATGTCGCCCGCCGCGTTGACGAAAAAGCCGCTGCCTGTGCCTGTACGAGCTTCGCCACCTTCCGGGGTGGGAAAGCCAAATTGATCCTGAAGGCGCTGGCGCATCTGGGCTTCGGCACTGTCGTCGGCCCCTTCTGTCACGCCGATGTACACCAGCCCATTTTGGCGCTGCTTCACGACCTGCACGGTGTTGGCTTCAGCCTCGGTGCGGGCGCGGCCATTGTCGTAGGTGCCAGTGTCATCTGTTCCAGTGCTGGACTGCACACTCGTGGTGATGGGCGCAGGAGTGGTGGGGGTCACCTGCGCGTTACTGCGTTCATTCAGGCCGTAGCCGACCAACCCCCCCAACGCAAGGGTTCCGGTCACAGCCAAGAGGGAAAGGTTTCTATTCATGGGCAAAGCATGGCGTAGAGCGGTTATATGACGGTTAAAAAGAACTGGCCGCGCCTTTACGTCTGTCGCGGCCCAACCTCTGACAGGCGGTCAATTGTCAACCGGAATCTTTTGGCTTGACACCCTCTGTCTGCACCCCTACCCTAAGCGCACGCTTGACACTTTTTATCCGCCATTCATGATTGGACGCCCTCATCAGGGGGCGGCGAACGTGTGGCGGAATGTTTGGAGGTTCCATGAAGAAAGTACTCTTTAAGAACGTGCTTCTGACCGCAGCTTTGGCCACCCTTTCTTCCGCCTCAGCCGCCACCCTGGTCTTCGGGGCCAACGGCGATCCCGTGTCGCTGGAAAGCGCCAACATCACCGACGGCATCAGCATTCTGGTGCAGCGTCAGATTTACGACACCCTCGTCGACTTCAAGAACGGCACCACCGACCCCATTCCCGGCCTCGCCACGTCCTGGAAGAGCAACGCCAACGCGACCCAGTGGACGTTTAACCTGCGCCGCAACGTGCGTTTCCATGACGGCACCCCTATGAACGCCGACGCCGTGATCTTCAACCTCAGCCGCTGGTGGGACAAGGCGCACCCCTTCGGCTTCCGCGATCAGGGCCGCACCTTCGAAATCGTGGGCGAGTTGCTGGGCGGCTACAAAGGCGACGCCACCGCCGTCATCAAGAACATCGTGAAAGTTGACGCCTACACCGTGCGCGTGGATCTGAACAAGTCCAGCAGCGTGTTCCCCAACGTGATCGGCAGCGGGTACTTCGGCATCGCCAGCCCCACCGCCATTCGCAAAGACGGCGCGAAGTACGGCACGCCCGCCAGCAAAGCAGTCGGCACAGGCCCCTTCATCTTCCAAAGCTGGCGCACGGGTGACCGCGTGGTCTTGCTGCCCAACAAGCTCTACTGGGGCCAAAAAGCCAAAGTGGATCAACTCGTCATCCGTTCCATCAAAGACGCTTCTCAGCGCCTGAACGAGTTGAAGGCCGGAACCATCGACTTTACCAACGACCTGACGCCCGACGCCCTGCGCAGCGTGCAGAACGACAAGAACCTGGTGGCCGTCAAGCGCCCCAGCTTCAACGTCGGCTTTGTCAGCATGAACAACCGCAACCAGTACCTCAAGGTCGCCAAAGTGCGTGAAGCCCTCAGCATGGCGATCAACAAGAAAGAAATTGCGGAAGCTTTCTGGAACGGCCTCGGCGTCAGCAACGCCAGCTTTGTGCCGCCCGTGTTGGCTTGGGCCAACAGCAGCAAAGTGCCCGCCGACTACAAATTCGACCCTGCCGCCGCCAAGAAGATGCTGGCCGACGCGGGCTTCCCCAACGGGTTCTCCATCGACCTGTGGTACATGCCCGTCAGCCGTCCTTACTTCCCCACGCCCAAGCCGATTGCCGAAGCTATCGCCGCCGACCTGAGTGCCATCGGCGTAAAAGTGAACCTGAAGACCGAAGACTGGGCCAAGTACCTTGAAGACCGCAACAAGGAACCCGGCTTCGATATGTACATGATCGGCTGGACGGGCGACTACGGCGACCCCGACAACTTCTACAGCGCGTACTACGGCCCCAACGCCTCCGACGACATCAACTGGAATCCACCCGAGCTTCAGAAGTTGCTGGAGCAGGGCCGCGCCGCCACCACGCAGGCTGAAAAAGCCAAGGCCTACGCCCAGATCCACGAGATCACCTACAACGCCAACTACCGCATTCCGATGGTTCACAGCAACCCGCTGTCGGCCGCCCGCACCTACCTGAAAGGCTGGATTCCTAGCCCGCTGGGCAGCGAAGCCTACAACACGATTTCGCTGGTGGGCAAGAAATAAGTTCTTTCCGGAAGTGCAGAACAGCACTGCACTTCCGGAGCGGACTTGCAAAGCTGCGCAGCAGAGCGAGTAGGAACAAGGCGGATTCCGCTATTCCGTCTGCCCCCAGAAGAACGCCGGGAGCCGACTGCATTCTGGAATCCGCTTGGTACGGCACAGCAAACGTTCAATACTAAGTCGATGGGGGTGGGGCTGGCCTGTACTGGCCGACCTTGCCCCCTTTGCTGTAACTGACCGCTTCTGGCCGAATGATCCGAGTTCAGTGCAGGGCAGTTAAACTGGCCCTAGCCCCAATCTGGCAACCTCATCACCTGTCTTCCGCTTCCGATTTTTTGCCGTTTCCAGAGTTCAAGAATTTCTACTTTCAGAAGGGGGGCTTTTCCTTGGGCAGTTATCTGATTCGCCGTATTGCAAGGACACTGCTGGTCATGCTGGGCATCAGTCTGCTGGTGTTCGTGTTCGTGCGCTCTATTCCGGGCGACCCTGCGACCGCCATGCTGGGCGAACGGGCCACGCCGCAATCGGTGGCCGCACTCCGTACCCAACTGGGCCTCGACAAACCGTGGTTTTTCAACCCGTCCAATCCGCTGGACGCGCAGTATCCGAAATATGTGGCGGCGCTGGCAAAGGGCGACCTCGGCAGCGGCATCAAGAGCAATATCCCGGTGCGCGACGAACTCGGCTCGCGCTTTCCGGCCACCGCCGAACTGAGTCTGGCTGCCTTGTTTTTTGCCCTGATCATTGGCCTGCCCGCTGGTATTCTGGCGGCCCTGCGCCGCAACAGCATCTGGGACAACCTCGCCACCACCATCAGTCTGGTGGGCGTCAGTATGCCTGTGTTCTGGCTGGGGCTGCTGCTGTCCTACTTTTTTGCAGTGAAACTGGGCTGGCTGCCGCCCAGTGCGCGGCTGGGCAATGAATCCACGTTGGAACCAATAACAGGATTCTATGTGTTGGACGGCATCTTGCGTGGCAGCCCTGCCGATGCGTGGGACGCTCTGCGCCACCTGATCTTGCCCGCCATTGCACTGGGCAGCATTCCGCTGGCGATTATTGCCCGCATTACGCGCAGCAGCCTGCTGGATGTCCTGGGCCAGGACTACGTGCGAACAGCCCGCGCCAAAGGGTTGTCTCAGCGCACGATTACGCTGAAGCACGCGCTGAGGAATGCGCTGCTGCCAGTTGTCACGGTCATCGGCCTGCAAGCCGGAGCCTTGCTGGGCGGCGCAGTGCTCACCGAAACCATCTTCTCGTGGCCCGGCATCGGCTCGTGGGTCTATGAGGCCATCAGCCAGCGCGACTACCCGATTATTCAGGGCGGCGTGATTTTTGCGGCGCTGGTGGTCAGCATCACCAACCTGCTGGTCGACCTCAGTTACGCCACTCTCGATCCCCGGATTCAGTACCGATGAGACCCGTCAAGCCCTTTCCAATCACAGGGGGAACCCCATGACCACCGCTTCCCCCACCGCCGCCCCCAAAGCCAAGCGCCAGCCCAGCATCTTTTCGCGGCGGTTTCGGCGCAGCACGCCCGGCAAAGTCGGCGCGGCAATCGTGGCCCTGTTTGTGTTGCTGGCGGTTCTGGCCCCGATTCTCAAGCCTTACGACGCTTCCAGTGACCGCAACTACCGCCTGAACCTGAAGCCGCCGAGTGTGGCCGCGCTATGGAACAAAGAGGTGGCTGAGGAGTACCGCGATCCGGTGACGGGTCAGGTCAATGCTTGGTCGCACCCGTTTGGAACAGACAATTTGGGCCGCGACGTGCTGACCCGCGTCTGGCACGGCACGGCCATCAGCCTGAAGGTAGGCGTGGTCAGTACCGTGCTGGCCCTCGTCATCGGCACATTGGTCGGCGTGCTGGCCGGATACTTTGGCGGCTGGTTCGATTCCATCACCGGCTACCTGTCGGACGTGATGCTGGCCTTTCCCAGCATTCTGCTCGCCATCGGCTTTGCCAGCATCTTTAGTGCCGACAATCCGCCGCTGCTGGTCAGTGGCATCAACAGTCTGTTTGTGCTCAACAGTCCGCAGCTTGTGACGGCCATGCTTGCGGTGTCGCTGGTGCAGATCCCGGTGTACATGCGCCTCTCCCGCGCGGTGGTGCTGGGCCTCCGCGAGCGCGAATTTGTGCAGGCTTCGGGCGCACTGGGGGCCACCCAGATTCGCACCGTGTTCAAGCATGTGCTGCCCAACAGCCTCTCGCCGCTGATCGTGCAGGGCGCACTGAGTATTGCCACCGCCACCATCGAGGTCGCCGCGCTGGGCTTCCTCGGGATCGGCGCTCAGCCCCCGCTGCCAGAATGGGGCACCATGATCAGCGACTCCCGCCAATATTACGTGGACTCGCCGTGGACGATGATCTTCCCCGGCCTCGCCATTTTCCTGACGGTACTAGGCTTCAACCTGCTGGGAGACGGCCTACGCGATGTGCTTGACCCGCGCAGTACGCAGTAGAGCCAGAAACTCTGAAAGACAAATAGAAGGGACGCAGACCAGTTTCAGTCTGCGTCCCTTCTATTTGGGGTCTTGGTTATCCAAAACTCAGAGCGCCTTAACCCCGGCCTTTCTCCTTGTCCCATGCCCCAAAGGTCTTGCCCTCATCGGCCAATTGCTTCAGCAAAGGCGCGGGCGTTTGGCCGTATTTTTCCAGTGCGGCAGCGACGTTGCTCAGGCCCATTTCATCGGCGTACTGCATGGGGCCGCCCCGGTAGGCGGGAAATCCATAGCCGTAAATGTAGATCACGTCAATGTCTCCGGCACGCTGGGCAATGCCTTCTTCCAGAATTTTCGCGCCCTCATTGACCAGACTGTAGGCCAGCCGCTCGGTGATTTCCTGCGGGCTGAGTTCGCGGGTCTGAAGGCCTTTTTCACTGCGGTAAGTGGCGATCAGGTCTGACGTTTCGGTGCTGGGCACAGGCTTTCTGCCGTCGGGGTAGTCGTAGATTCCAGCCTGCGTTTTCTGACCCTTACGGCCCTGCGCCACAATCCGGTCTAGCCAGCCGTCGGGTTGCGGTTCGCCGCGCACCTTCGCCTGATGCTGCCGGATGGAATAGCCGATATCCAGCCCTGCCATATCTGACATTTCGAACGGCCCCATCGCCAGCCCCAGCGCGTGCATGGCGGCGTCCACGTCCTGCGGGTTCGCACCTTCTTCCACCAACTTGCGGGCCTCATCGCCGTAGCGGTGCACCATGCGGTTGCCCACGAAGCCGTCACAGACGCCCACCACCACGCCCACTTTCCTGATTTTGCGGGCAAGGGCCATGCTGGTCGCCAATACCGACGCACTGGTTTTCTCAGCCCGAACGATTTCCAGCAACTTCATCACGTTGGCGGGGCTGAAAAAGTGCAGACCGATCACACTTTCGGGACGTGATGTGACGCTGGCAATTTCGTTTACGTCGAGGGTGCTGGTATTGCTCGCCAGAATCGCGCCGGGCTTAGCAATTCCGTCCAGGCGCGTGAAAATGTCCTTCTTCACGTCCATGTTTTCAAACACGGCTTCGATGATGATGTCGGCTTGCGCGAGGTCACCCATGTTCAGCGTGGGCGTCAGCAGGGCCATTCTTGCCTCCACGTCATCCATGCTCAGGCGGCCTTTTTTGGCGGTGTTCTCGTAGTTGCGGCGAATCGTAGCCACGCCCCGGTCTAACGCGTCCTGCGCGGTTTCCACGATGGTCACGGGAATGCCCACATTCAGGAAATTCATGGCGATGCCGCCGCCCATCGTGCCCGCGCCGATCACGCCAACGGAGCGAATGTCGGTCATGGGGGTGTCTTTGCCAATGCCGGGCACACGGGCGCTTTCGCGTTCGGCAAAAAAGATATGGCGCAGGCCGCGCGATTGCGGTGAATCTTTGGCCTGCAAAAACAGCCCGGCCTCCGCGTTCCAGCCTTCCTCAAAGGGGCGGGTGGCGGCGATTTCGGTCAGGTCTACGATCATGCCCGGCGACAACTGGCCCCGATAGGTTTTGCCCAGGCCTGCGCGGGCAGCGGCGAACAGTTCGGGGTTGGCACCGTCTACGCCGCGCTCAGAGACACGGGGCAACGGGCGGGCGTCGGTGTGGGCACGGGCAAAAGCAACGGCAGCGGCACGCAAGTCAACTTCGGTTTTGCCTTCTGCCAGTTGGTCTATCAGGCCCATCTGTGCGCCTTCAGCGGCCCCGATGGGATTGCCGGACAGCATCATTTCCAGGGCTTTTTGTGCGCCCACCACGCGGGGAAGGCGCTGGGTGCCGCCCGCACCGGGGAAAATGCCCAACTTGACTTCGGGCAGCCCCAACTGAGCGCCCGCCAATGCTACGCGGTAGGTGCAGGCCAGCGCCACTTCCAGACCGCCGCCCAACGCCGTGCCGTGAATGGCGGCGACGGTGGGCTTGGAAAAGGCATCCAGCCGCGTGATGAAGCCGCGCAAGTCGGGAGCCTGCTCGCGGGGCAGGTCGAAGGTTTTGATGTCGGCCCCGGCAATAAAGGTGCGCCCGCCGCCGATGATGACCACCGCCTTGATGCTCTGATCCTGTTCGGCCACGTCCAGACCCGCGTGCAGGCCTTCGGGCACTCCAGGCGAAAAAGCATTGACGGGCGGATTGTTGATCGTCAGCACCAGCACGTCGCCTTCGCGAGATTGATCAACCATGGAAGTTGGGGCAGTGGTCATAGGTGGAGCCTCCTAGGGAAAGAAGTCGGGGCAGAACTAAGGGTTGGTGCGTCATGCTGTCACGGCTTACGCCCTCCGGTCAAATACGTTGACGTTCAGAGTGTCCGTGCACGTTCACTTTCAGGATTCAGTCAGGTATGCTTCGGCCTATGAGCGATATGACTTCCGGTGAGGCAGCACAGACGATGAGAGCCATTGTGGTAGAGACACTGGGTGCGCCCAACGTGATGCAGGTGCGCGAGGGCGTGCCCGTGCCGCAGCCGGGGCCGGGGCAAGTGCGCCTGAAGGTAGAAGCGGTGGGCATCAACTTTGCGGATGTGCTGAGCGTGGCGGGCGAATACCTGACGCGAACCCGCGTGCCCTACACCCCCGGCATGGAATTCGCCGGAACCGTGGACGCGCTGGGCGAGGGCGTGACGGGCGTGAAAGTGGGGCAACTGGTGGCCTGCCTGGGCGGCAGCGGCAGCCTTGCCACCTACGCCGTAGCCAACGCGGCGGCCCTGATTCCCGTGCCTGCCAGCCTCACGGCGGCTCAGGCGGCGGCGTTTCCGGTATCGTATTTCACGGCGTATCACGGCCTGAAGACGCTGGGATACGGCCAGCCGGGGCAGTGGGTGTGGGTGCAGGCCGCAGCGGGCGCACTGGGCACGGCCAGCATTCAGCTTGCCAAGGCAATGGGCATGAATGTGGTCGCCACCGCCAGTACCGAGGAAAAACTGGAACTGGCCCGCAAATTGGGCGCAGACGTGACGCTGCTGCAAGACGACCCAGACCGCGTGCAGAAAATCCGTGCCGCCGCTGCCAACGACTCTAACCCCAAAGGTGGCGTAGACCTCGTGCTGGAAGTGGTGGGCGGGCCAAGATTCCAGGAGAGTCTGGACGTGGTGATGAACCGGGGCCGCGTGATCGTGATTGGCAACGCCAGCCGCGAGCAGGCCAACCTGCGCCCGGTAGAACTGATGAAGCGCAACGTGACCGTCACGGGCCTGTGGCTGACCAGCCTGATGGGCGACGCCGAAGCCACCCGCGAAGCTGCGATGGCCCTGACGCCCCTCATTGCCAGTGGGCAAGTCACCCCGCAAGTCGGGCCAACCTACGCGCTAGACGAGAGCGTGCGGGCGTTTCAGGACATTCTGGATAGGAAGACGACGGGGAAAGTGGTGATCGAACCGCAGAGGTAAATTTGTTTAGAGCAGCCACAGGCCGCCTTCGCTTTTGCTGGGGCGGCCTGTGGCTGCACGGAGAGTGGTGGGCAAAGATTGATTTGCAAAGTGAACTTCTTAGAGATTGAACAGGCGCAGAACAGGCCGCCACCACGGAATAGACACCAACAAGATCAGCAGCGTTACCGCTGTCCAGAGGGCTGCCACGCGGAATTTGGCCCGGTCAGTAGCGGCGCGTTTGCTGAGGGCACTGGCGAGGGTAGCGGTCACGGCGGCGATGAGGCTGAGGCCCACATGCTGCCACTGATAGCTGGAGCTTCTATCGGCAAAGGCTCCGGCTCCCTGAGATCCCAGTAGACCGAACAGCAACAATCCCAAGACCACTTGCAGATGCACGCTGCCTGCAAAGAGCACCACTGGGCGGCGGTCTGCGGCAGTAAAGGACTTACTACCACTCAGGGCCGGAACAGTGCGGATCAGCGTCCACACGCCCGCGATCACCACCAGCCAGCGCGTGATGTTGTGGAAGGTCAGCAAAATCAGATAGAGGGTCGCCATATCTGCCAGCGTAAGGGATCAAGGGGCAGCAGTTGGCCCGCAGGAGAGGGAGTCGAAGCTCCATGCACCAGCCTTACAACACGTCCTCTTTGCTGCCACGTTTCTTCAAATTGTTCTGCGTTTTGCGCCAGCGCAGGGCCTTCACGATGGCGGGCGCGGCGGCGTTCAGGTTCAGGTCGTAGGCGGGATACCAGACGCGCTGCTCGCTGAATTTCAGTTTCATCTTGAAGACGCCGAACGAGTGTTTTTCTTCGTCCAGTTGGCGGGGAATGCCCCAGAAGTCGAACAGTTCGTAGCCGCGCTGTTTGGCGTCCAGCATAGCGTTCCAGTAAAAGGCGTCGGGGGCTTTGGCATCCTTGCGGGGTTCGCCGTTTTCGCCAACGCGGTCATCGCGCACGCTGCCGCCGAACAGGTAATACGCGCCCTTGCCCATGCCCAAGAAGAAGCCGCCCGCCAGCGCCTTGCCCTCATGCCGCGACAACACAATGTAGGCCTCGCCGCCGTAAGCATTACCTTCGCGCAACATGGCTTCGTAGTAGGCTCGGGGAAATGCGCCCAACTTGGCCCGCTCGTTGGTGGCCGTAAAAATCTCCCAGAAGGCCTCGAAGTCGTCGTCCCGGCCCGCCACCACGCCCAACTTGTGGGCGGCACGCACGTTGCGGCGGGCCATGCTGTGCAGGTCGGCAAACATCTGTTCTTCAGTCCGGGTCAGGTCGGCAATGATGGTGTGTTCGGGCTGCTCGGTTTCGGCGCGGCGAAAGGGGCCATACGCTTCCGGCACGCTTACGCTGTCGTCGGCAGGAATGGGCAGGGGCGGCTCTATTTTCAGTAGGGCGTCAGTGGGCTTGGCGACTTTTCGCAGGGCTTCGGCCACAGCGGGCAGCAAGTCCAGCGACTCCAGGGCGGGGCCACGCGGCGCGTACAGCGTAGAAAACCCCGGCACGAGGCGCTTGCGGAGCAGTTGCACCGCGCCCACCGTGCGGCCCTCAGCCTTGATCAGGTAGCGCACAGGCGTTTGCCCCAGCACGCGCCGCGCCTCGCCGTAGCCCCAGCCTTGCAGGGCGCTGGTGATCGGCAAGCTACTTACGGCGTCGTCATAGACGCGGGCATCGGTGGTTTCTTCCAGAGTCAGGCGCACGGGGGGGATTGTACGACAGCCCCAGGGTTCATGTGGCTCACAGCGTGCCCGCCCACCGGAACGCTAAAGTGGTGGGCATGAAATTTGCTGGATACACTGCGGCCCGCCTGACGACCACATTGCTCACAGGCACGCTGCTGCTGGGCGCTGCTCTGGCCCAAACCACCCCCGCACCTACGCCCACTCCAGCACCCGTGACCCCCGTGCAAACTCCGGCACCGACTCCAGTACCAGCACCGACTCCAGCACCCACCGCGCCCGCAACGGCTCCCGCTGCTGCACCTGCCGCTGCTCCGGCAGCAACACCTGCGGCCACACCCGCTGCCGATCCATCCACGTTGGTCGCCACCATCGGCACCGAAAAAGTAACGCTAGGCGAATTCAATCAGGCGTTCCGGGTGGCTGTGGCCCGGTTGGTCAATTCTCAGGGCGTGCCTTTTGAAGAGTCCTACCTGACCGAATTTGCCGACGCCCGCCGCGACTTTCTGACCCAGTACGTGCGTGACCGCGCGGTATACCAGATTGCCCGCGTTGCCAACAAGCCCGATGCAGCCGCCATTGACGCGCAGTTTGCCAAGGCCCGTGAAAACTTTGCCACCGACGCCGAGTTTAGCGAGGGCCTGGCGCAAACAGGCTTCAGCACACCCGCCGAATTGCGGGCCGAGTTAGAGCGGCAAGCGGTGGTGGACGCCTACCTGAACGGCGTGAAAAAGCGCCTGACTTTCGGCAGCGCCGTCGTTCAGGGCTTTTACAACCTCAACAAAGCCTCATTTACCCGCGAAGCCGAGGCCTGCGCCAAGCACATTCTGGTCAAGACCCAGCCCGAAGCCCAGCAGATTCAGAAGGATTTGGTGGCAGGCGGAGACTTTGCGGCCATTGCCAAAGCCAAGAGCCAGGATCCCGGCAGCGCCCAAAGCGGCGGCGATCTGGGCTGCTTTGCACCGGGCGCAATGGTGGCTGCCTTCGATACGGCCAGCTTCAAGGGGCCACTGAACACGCCTCAGTTGGTACAGACCGAGTTCGGGTATCACGTGCTGACCGTCACCGGGCGTACCGATGCAGGTCTCGCGCCGCTGACCGTGGCCGAGCCGCTGATCCGCGAGCAACTGGCCCGCGACGCCTCGCAGAAATACGTGAATTCGCAGGTGGCTCGCCTGAAGGTCGAGAGCTTTGCCGACGTGGTGGGCGCGGCAGCAGCCAAATAAAAGGCAAGTAGATTTAGAGGGCGGGGGCTGCGGCTTCCGCCTTCTTTGTGTTGTGCTGGATTGCTGGGGCAGGGTCTGAGGGTCTAATTTGAGGACAAGGGTGAAGGCTTAGGCCGTTCTTAAACCCTTCGACCCTAGACCCTTAGACGCTTTTAAGTGACGCCCACTACGGCGCCCCCTGCACTCGCCGCCCAACTGCGCCCATCAGATCATCCAGCGTACCTAAGGAGCGCATTTCGGCGGCAGACAGCCACTCTTGCAGCGTGCCGTCCGGCTGTACTTCAAACGCAGCGGGCAGCGGCACTCCGTTCAGCCCATACTCGGCGCGGAGTTCGTCGCGGTGCAGGAAACGGACGTTTGGCCCCAGCCCACGCACAAAGTCGCGCCACTCGCGCTTCATTCCCAGTGGGCCATATGTGACGGCACACAGTTGGCATTCGTAGTCTTGCGGGCGCACCGTTTTGAGCCACAGATCTTTAAGGCCGTTCAGCACGCCACCATCGGCGTTGTAGACGAAAATGAGGGGGGCGGGCCGGGTCACTCCACCAGCGTAGAGCGGCCAGTGTGAACAGACTGCACATGAGGATCAGCTTCACGCCAACCCTGCTTTAACACACGCTGGATAAGCTGGGTTCAGAAGACAGATCGACCCCCAAGGAGCCAACATGAACCAGCACCCGAACGTGAACCCAGCACCCGACGAAGACAACGACGACGAGATGGTCGGAACCCTGCTGAGCCGCAGGCGAGCGCTGAGACTGCTGGGATTGGGCGGCGGCGCGGCGGCCTTGGCAGCAGGCAGCGTGCTGGCCCAACGAAATCCGCCCCCCGGTGGGCAAGGTATGGGCGCTAGCGGCACCAGCGGCGCAACCAGCCTACCCGGATGCGTGGTGCGGCCCGCCCAGACCGAAGGCCCATATTTTATTGACGAGAAACTGAACCGCAGCGATATTCGCAAAGATTCGAAGACGGGCAAGGCCAGTGCAGGCATTCCGCTGACGCTGGATTTCGTGGTGTCGAAGGTGACGGTAGGCAGTTGCACGCCGCGTGGCCGCGTGCTGATAGATGTGTGGCAGTGCGACGCACTGGGCGTGTATTCGGATGTGTCGGGCAACACCGACGACTTCCTGCGCGGCTCGCAGGTCACCAACGCGCAGGGCAAGGCCAGCTTTACCACCGTGTATCCCGGCTGGTATCCGGGCCGCGCCGTACATATTCACTTCAAGCTGCGCCCACTGGACGCCAGCGGCAAACCCACCGGAGAATTCACGTCGCAGTTGTTTTTCCCTGAAGCCGTGACCGACGCGGCCCACGCCGCCGCGCCCTATAACCGCAAAGGCAAACGCAACACGCTGAACAGCACCGACGGCATCTACCGCAATGGGGGCAGCCAACTGCTGCTGAACCTGACCGGCAATCCACAAAAGGGCTACCGGGCGACGTTTGATGTGGGGCTGAATATCGGCTGAGGCTACCGACTGAGGCTGGGGCCAAATCACACTCTCAGCGCACCCGCACCCCTTTCGTTGGCGGCTGCCTGCTGATCCATGCCACAAACCGCCGCACGTCCTCATGGGCCAGTAGCGCGTCTACAGAAGAATATTCCCCGGCCAGTTCAGCATTGGAAAAGGTGCGGTGCAGGAATTTATGGCAGGGCGGGCACAACAACACTGTCGGCAGAGCGTGGATTTTCACGCCCTGCCGACGCCCCTGTGATTTGGGGATCAGGTGATGCTCGGTCAGATGCGGCACGGCGCGGTCACACAAGCCGCAGCGGTCAGGTTCGCGGGACGGGGGCGGCCAATCGGAGGCAGGCAGGCGGCGGGCCATCAGGCGCTCAGGCTAGGGCAGGCGGCAGGAGTCAGAGTGAGCGGTGCATTGCAGTTTCATTGGCTCTCAGCTCGGCTTGCAGGGCGTCCAGTACATCAGCACGCGGGTTGAGTCGCAGGCGGGCAGCGAAGGCGCGGGCCAACGCCGAAGCAGCCCAGCAAGCCTGGAGCGCCGTTCCACGGCTGGTCTCATTCAGATCGGCCAACTCCTGAGGCGGTAAATCGCGTTCGGCATTCCGCGCCGGAGCTTGCGGCTGAGGCGCACCGTGCAGCGTCCGGGCCAGACGCAACAGGCCGCCGCGCACCCAGTTCAGCAAGTCCCACGCCCGTAGGCTCTCGCCGCGCAGAGCAACCGCAGAAGCGAACACCAGCCAATTCAACATGGCGTCAAACTCCCTCTGGGAACTGGGCAGAATGGACGCAAACGGCGGCCCGGACGCCCAATCACCCAAAATATTCGCCAGCGTGCCGTCCTGATCCTTGATCAACATTCGGGCCGGATCACCGCCACCGTTAGGCCAGCCTTGCACCTGCTCTAACGTCGATTCCGCCTCCACATGCAGTTCTACACGCAACAAATTGGGCGTGACGATGTTGGGCGTGCCAAATGGATTAACCCCTTCCAGCGCAACAGGAGTCAGCGCCCGCAGAAAAGCAAACACATTTACAGTCTGTCCAGCACGCACAAAAGCGTAATATTCAAGGTCACTCCACTCATCGGCGGCGGGCGAACCATCCGGACGAGGTTGGGTGCGGCTGCCATAAGCGAGGGCGTACACCACGCGGTCATCGGCCAAGAGGGCGGCACGGATGGATGTATCCAGAGCATCGAGGGCGCTGAGTCGGGCGGCGGGGTTCACGGGGGCAAGCATAGTATGTTCATCTTCATACAGGTATTGTCTCAGCCGGGCCGACCAGGCATTTCTAGGCATAATTCTCCCTTCCAGACAGCCAAAACCCAATACCATTCCTGGCAACTGCTCTCCAGCCCACCAACAATCTGCCCGTCAGATGAAGGCCCGTCAGACAATCAAAGTCGCCACTCATGCACGGCGGGTAGCATAGGCATCATGCGTTTAGCTTCCCTCTCCGCCCGCGCTCCGGGCCTGTTGCTGTTGCCTGCTTTGCTGCTGTCTACAATCGGTGCTGCACAAACTGCTCCCGCACAGCCCGCTACGCCCGCGCCTGCTGCGGCTCCTGCCGCTCCTGCCCGCGCTCCCCTGCCCGGCGCAGCTTCGGCAGCCACCGGCCGCGCCGCCAGCGCCATCGCGGTAGAGGTGGGCGGCGTCATCAAGGGCCAGATCGTCAGTTGCCCCGCCGCCCTGAAACTAAGCGTGCAGGCCGTGTGCCTGTATTCCAAGAACCCTCCTGCCAGCCTGCGTCCCCTGATTCGCGGCAAGCTGGCAGGCCGGGCGCTGGGCGACTGGAAGACCACCGGCACCAGCAGCACGTTGTTGGCATCGGAAAGGGTGAATGGACCTGTGGGCGCGTTCGTGTTGCTGCGTGGGCTATCGGCCACCGAATCGCTTGTGGCTATTGACGCCGTGACCGCTACTGCTGCTAGCGCAGCAGCCCGCCCCGCTACCCCCGCCGGAGTGGTCAAGGGTCAGCCATATGTGCTGGGCCGCGACCTGATCGGCGTGGTCAACGTGACGGCACTGGGCGGCAACCGTTACCGCCTGAACGCAGGCGATACGGCGTTGACCGTGACGGTAGGAGCCAAAGCAGCTCAATTGAGCGGCGGCCAGACCACAGCGGGCAATGTAGAACTTCCGTTTGCACCCGCTACTGACGGCAAGAACCTGATTTTCCCCCTGCTGGGCCTGCGTTCGTTGGGCTGCACGGTCACGCCTGCCGGAGCAACGGTCACGGTGGCCTGCGGCCAGAGCAGCATCGGCCTGCGCCCCATCGTGTTCTAAGGTCAAGCTGTAACCTTTTACAGCAGTTCCCCCACAACGAAACGCCCGTGTAAGCCATTGATGCAACTGAGCTCAACGGCTTACATGGGCGAATTGGTTGTGGTCAAGCAACATGGGTGGTCAGGCAACATGGGTCAGGTCGTACCTCAGAGAAGAGCGCCGCGAACGCCGATCTATTACCAAAGTGCGGATAGTGGTGAGTATCCGCCGGGTAGAGCGACTAGCAACACTAACGGGAGAAGTGGTGATGAATAGGCATCCGGTGGCTTCGTGAGTAGTTGGACATTAGCGCAAGCCTTTTGACATGCCTCATATGTGGAACAGTGGAGACGGAACGCAAACTGGGGAACGCGGCATGGGGCGGTTCCTGTAGCGGACAACGGTGTGGACAGGTCACAAATCCTTCCCAGAGTCGCCCGGGGGCAAGGTATGTTCGTTCCTCACCCCTGATTGGAACAACTAGGAGGCAAGAGGAGAATGAAGCTCGTGGAACCGCGTCCTAGACGACGTTTTTCTTCCGGCTATGTTCGTGAGGTCAACACTGCCCGAACCCTTGATCAGAGCCGAGTGAAGTTGATCTGGGTCGCCAACTTCAGCAGACGGAGTCGCGTTCAGGGTCGTAGATCAGGTTGATTTGCGGCGTACCACGGTCACTGTCGCGGGGCAAGTCATGGCGGAGCCTGTTGCCCCCAGCACGTTTGGCGGCGTACATCAATTGGTCGGCCCGGTCTAGGGCGGCGTCCAACGTGTCGCCGGGAACCAGTGTCATACCGATGCTGACGGTCACGGGGCGGGTCGTCCACACGTGGTTTTGCACGGCCACTCGGAAAGCCTCCAGGGTAGGCACCATGCTCGGCTGACCCGCACAGCGCACCAGCACAAATTCTTCGCCTCCGTAGCGGGCGACCAGATCACCCGGCAGGGCGTGAGTCCTGAGGAGACCAGCAATCTCGCGCAGCACGGTATCTCCGGTGGCGTGGCCGTGTGTATCGTTCACGCGCTTGAAGCGGTCTACGTCGATCATAGCTACCTGAACAGGAGCCTGAGCCGTGCCATTCGCCAAGCGCCGCGCCCCTTCGGTGATCAGGTATTGGCGGTTGTGCAGGCCGGTCAGGAGGTCGGTGACGCTGCGGCGTTCAGCGTCGGCGTGCTGGGCTTCAGCCTGCGCTAAAGAGGCTTCGAGTTCGGCCAAACGTTGGGCCTGCCGGGCGTTGGCCTGCCCGATCATGGCGAGGGCCAGCGTTGCTGGGTCAAGAGCCTGAGGCCCACCGAGCTGCTCCTGTCCAGCTTCGTCCCAATCGCCCTGATCCTGCACCCAGCGCACCCGGCTCAGTTCTTGGGTCAGCAGCACACTGGCGCGGGCACGCTCGACTTCAGCCTCTATATCCTGAGACTGAGGAAGCTGATCGAGTTCACTAAAGTGCGTCTGTGCCGCTCCAATTTGGCCCTGCTGAACCTTAAGTACCACCAATTGCGCCAGGGCCAGAATATGCAGCACCGCGTACCCATCTTGGCCGCGCTGCACGGCATGGGCGTACTGCTGCTCCGC
The DNA here is from genome assembly GCF_023370075.1 of Deinococcus sp. QL22. Taxonomy (NCBI): domain Bacteria; kingdom Thermotogati; phylum Deinococcota; class Deinococci; order Deinococcales; family Deinococcaceae; genus Deinococcus; species Deinococcus sp. QL22. The sequence goes on along the minus strand of NZ_CP097149.1, from coordinate 2,839,496 downwards.
CCCTCCAAAGTCGCCGCGCCGCTGGTGCACCATGCCCAGATTCAGGTAGGCTACGCCAGCCTGCTCAGACTCGCCGCATTGCTCGAACAAGTCCAGCGCCTCTTGCAACAAGGGCAAGGCTTTTGCAACATTGAAATCCAGCAAAGCGAGGGCCAGATCGTGCTTGGCATGGGCCAATTCCACCTGATTACCGCAGCGCTCCGCCACCGCCAATTGCTCGTGGTACAGGGTGTGGGCCCCGCTGAAATCCAGACGCGCCATCATCAGGCCTGCCCGGATATTCAGGGCACGCGAACGCCACACGTCGGTCACGGTCAACCCTGACAGCGCGGCGTCTACGTGCGTAAATGCGGAAGTGTAGGATCCAGTGCGCCAATCAAGGTAGGCCAGCACCACATCGCGCACAGGTGAGGGCGGCTCGGCCTGCGCCCATCGCCTCGCACCACTGGGATTCAGCTCGCGATCAGCCCACGCCCGCTCGGAGGCGGTGAGTGCGGTAGGCGGAACGTGCAGCATCCCAATAGCATAGGCAACTTCCAAGCTCTACGATGCGATCTTTTCAGCATCTTAAGATACCTAACGGGGGATAAAGAGAGACAAAAGGGCGCTGACGACAAAGAAAATCGTTTCAGTGGGCAAACACGTCTAGACCAGCAACAACCACGCTACTGTGGGCCTCTACCGTCAGGTTGTGGTCACGGTTGTAGCCCCCCGCCATCAGGGTCACGACGGGAATCCCCGCCACACGCGCCCAAGTCAGCACCGTGTGGTTGCGCTCGTACACCCCGTCCAGCGTAAGGGCGAAGCGCCCGAATCTGTCTCCGGCCAGCACGTCTGCTCCGGCCAGGTACAGCAACAAGTCGGGCCGGAAGGCTTGCAGGGCAGGCAGCGCCGATTCCCGCAACACCGCCAGGTATTCGGTGTCTGTGACGCCATCGGGCAGGCCCAGATCGAGGCTACTGCGTTCCTTGCGAAAGGGGTAATTGCGCTCGCCGTGAATGCTGAGGGTAAAGGCCCGCGCCTCGGCCCCCAACAGCGCCGCCGTGCCGTTGCCCTGATGCACGTCCAGATCAAGGATCGCCACGCGCCGTGCCAGCCCTTCATCCAGCGCGATCCTTGTCAGAATGGCCGCGTCGTTGACCAGACAAAAGCCCTCGGCACTGGCCTCAAACGCATGATGCGTGCCGCCCGCAAGGTTCGCGCCCCAGCCCACCGCCAATGCGTCGTGCAGCGCCGCCAAAGACCCGCCCGCTGCCCGCCGCGCCCGCTCCACCACGCCCAAACTCCACGGCAACCCGAAAGCGCGTTCTTCGGCAGGCGTGACCTCGCCGCGCCGCCACCGCCTCAGCCAGATGGGGTCGTGCACGCGGGCCGCGTCGGCCCAGCGCAGGTTGGGAGTGTCCAGCACGGGCAGGAGGCCAGACAAACGGTCACGGACTCCGGCGTACTTGTAGGCGGGAAAGCGGTGGCCTTCGGGCAGGGGGAAGGTGTAGGCAGCGGGCGTATAGGCGCGGAAAGGGTGGGCGAATGAAGGCGGCGGGGCGGTCACGGGGTCAGTGTGGCGCGGCGGGGGGAGGGAAGCGGGATGCAATGGCACGATTGGCGGGTTTTGCTGAGCAGGTGACTGAATTTCCGCCACGTTTTCCCCCACCCCCAGCCCCCGCCCTCAAAGGATGCAGGAGAGGTTGTCGCTCTGCTTCGCAGCTCTACGAGTCCGCAGAGGAGGATTGATCTTGTCGCATCCAGACTCGGCTGAATCGTTCATCTAAAGCGGAATTGTCAGTCGTCTTAGCGCTGGAATTGGCCCGTCCGCTTATGCACACGACGGCCTCACACGGAGAAGAGCGGGAACGGTATGGAGTGGCGGTGTCGCGGTGTTTGCTTCCTTTGTATGGGGAAAGCTTGGGTTAGCAAAGAGGGTGAGTGAGCTGTAGGGACTGCCCTCCCCGTCTATCCAGCCCCTACCCGTTCTCTCTGAGTTCCCGCAATATCCAAAAGCCCAGGGCATTCAGCGCCAACACGAAGGCCAGCGATCCCAATGCCGCCCAGATTTCGCCGCGCCCGAATTGCATAATGATACTGAACAGGCCGCCCAGATTCAGGCTGATGAGGAGGACGAGCAGCAGACCGGGCAACACCTAACGTTCACCTTCTTGCACCAGTTCAAGCAATTCGGCGTGCAGCAGGCGGTTGGTTGCCACGATCATCTCTCCGTGCGGCGTGGGCGTTCCGCCAGCGTCGGAGACTTGGCCGCCCGCTTCCTGCAAGATCAGGCTTCCGGCGGCCACATCCCAGCGTTTTACACCGATTTCCCAGTAAGCGTCCATGCGCCCGCAGGCCACGTTGCACAGGTCTAGGGCCGCCGCTCCGGGCCGACGCACCGGAATGCCCAAGCGCAGCAGGCGGGCCACCAGTGCCAGATTGCGTTCGCCGCTGTTGTCGTAGGGGAATCCGGTGGCGACCAGTGCGGGCGTGGTCAGCGTGGGCGTGGCACTCACGGCGACTGCTTGGCCGTTCAGAAATGCGCCGCCGCCCAGTGTGGCCGTGAACAGTTCATCGCGGGTGGGGTCGTACACCGCTCCCGCGATGGCCTCACCCCGGTATTCCAGCGCCACCGACGCACAAAACACCGGGTAGCCGTGCGCGTAGTTCACCGTGCCGTCCAGTGGGTCTACCACCCAGCGAAAATCTGATTCAGCCGCAACATCACCCAATCCTTCTTCCTCGCCCAACACGGCGTGTCCTGGGTAAGTCTCGGCTATAACGGCGCGGATGACCCGTTCGGCTTCTCCGTCTACTTCCGTGACCAGATCGGCGTAGGTGGTTTTGGTGTGCACGATGCGGGCTGTACCCAGATGCGCCAGATGCACGGCCCCCGCTGCCCGCGCCGCCGCCACAGCAACAGCCAAGAAGGGGGCAAGGTCGGTGGGAATGGAACCAAATGCAGTCACGCCCTGAGTGTAGTGGCTCAGAATGGATGGGAATGAAATCTTCCCGAATCTTGCTCCTCTCTGTGGCTGCTGGAGCCCTGACTGGCTGTACCCCCGTGCAGAATGTAACGACTTTGCAGTTCCGGGCAGGCGCGGCAGGCGGTCAGATAGTTTCCGCCACGTTGCTCCCCACGCAACTCGTTCCAGCAGACCGGCTGCTGAGCGTGAGTGAGGCCGTAGAACGTGCCCCAGACGGCAGCGTGATCGTGGCCTGTCAGTCGGGGCCGCGTGGGGCGTTGTCGTGGGGGCTGTGCAGCCATATCACGCGCAAGCTGTCGGCAGGCCTGCTGACCGAATCGCCCAACCTGTTTGCAGGCGGCGTGCAGACTGTGCCCACCTCTACGCTGAATCGCCGTGCCGTGGTCATCGTGCTGGACGCAGGCGTAACCCCAGAGAAGCTGCCCGCGCTGAGGGCCGAAGCACAACGCCTGAACCGTGCGCCCTACGGCGTGGGCGGGCTGGGGCCGGAGTACGATTGCTCGACTTATCAAAATGCCCTGCAACGCGCCGCCGGGCTGCCGGATGTGGTGCCCCGCAATGCATGGGGCATCTATCTGCCGCAGGACGCGGTGGCGGGAGGGCGGGTGCTGTGGGTGGGGATTCAGGAAGTGGAGAGTGGATCGTAGAACGTGGCAAGGGCGCAGGTGGGCATGAGCGTCAGGATTCTTGGCCCCGAACTTTGGCAGAACACCTCGAGATCAGCTTCATACCTCTACCCTTCACCTCAACGCGGCTGACTGCTCAGCACCACCACATACGACGTTCCGCGGGATCCCTGCACGATGCTGGCTCCGGCGTGGGTATAGCGGGCCTCGTTCATCCAGAAGCAGTGCACGGCAGAATTGAGCCACCACCGAATGGCCGCTTCCGGGTTGAGGCCCGTGCCCATAAAGATGATTTCGGTGACGCTGACGGCATTCACACCGCTGCTGGCTGCGCGGATTTGGGGCGTGCTTCCGCCTGCGCCCGTATGGCTGACGCGCCCGCTGGAGGTCATGTAGTTGGCCTGGAGACGGGCGGCATGCGCGTGCGCGTTGCTAAAGGCCAAGGCTCCGGCGGCGGGGCGGCGGCCACTGCCGGGACAGGTCACGCCCTGTGCCCGCGCCGCGTTCAGGCGGGCCAGCAACTGCGACTCTGCGGAGGTCTGGGCAACAGCGCTGGCAGAAGCGACCAACGCAAGAAGACCCAGAATGTGCCGAAAGGGAACCTTAAGCATGTGAAGGGATTCTAAACGCTGAGGCTGTGTGTGAGCTGTGAGGAGTTGGGCAGGGGAAATGAGAAAAGGCGACGCTGCACGGAGCAACGCCGTCCTCTCATCCAAATGAGACGCTGAGCTTAGGCCTTGAGTAATCCACTGCGGCGCAGCAGGGCGTCGGGATCTGGGCCACGACCCATGAACTCCTGGTACAGTTGCGCGGCTTCGGCGCTGTTGCCCCGGCTCAGAACGGCGTCCACGAAGGCGCGGCCCGTTTCGCGGTTGAAGATACCCTCGGCGGCAAAGCGCGAGAAGGCGTCGGCGTCCAGCACTTCGGCCCACTTGTAGGAGTAGTAGCCAGCGCCGTAGCCCACCGGACTGCTGAACAGGTGCCCAAATTGCGCGGCGCGGGCGTAGTCTTCGGCCAGCGGGTAGGGGTAAAAGCGGGCCATCACGTCGCGGGCCACCGCAATCGGGTCTTCGTCACCTTCCGGGTCAAATTCCACGTGCAGCGTGAGATCCATCAGGCCAAACGAGTACTGGCGCATAGACGTATTGGCGGCGCGGAAATTGCGGGCACGGGTCATGCGGTCAAACAGGTCGGCGGGCAGGGGTTCTCCAGTCTGCCAGTGGGCGGCGATCAAGTCCAGCGCATCGCGTTCGGCCACCCAGTTTTCCATGATCTGGCTGGGCAACTCTACAAAATCCCAGGCCACACGCGTTCCGCTGAGGCTGCGTACTGGCACACGCGAGAGGGCGTGGTGCAGCAGGTGGCCGAATTCGTGGAACACGGTTTCCACCTCGCGGATAGACAGCAGCGCGGGCGTGTCGCCGCTGGGGGGGGTCATGTTGCCGCACATCAGGCCCAGGTGGGGTTCTACACCCTGCTCCCCTTTAACACTGGCACGGGGGCCACCCGTCATCAGGCCGTTCATCCACGCGCCGCTGCGTTTGGTGTCGCGGGGGAACCAGTCGGTATAAAAGCTGGCGATGTGCGTGCCAGATTCGTCCTGAATGTCATAGAACCGAACCTCGGGATGCCAGACGGGGGCGCTCGATTCCTTCACGGTCACGCCGAAAATCCGGGTCACGATGTCGAACATGCCGTTCATCACGCGGTCAAGCGGGAAGTAGGGACGCAGGGCCTCCTCGTCGAAGTCGTATTCGGCCTGGCGCTGCTTCTCGGCCCAGTAGCCGATATCCCAGCCCGTCAGTGCGGGGGCGTAGGCTCCGGCGTGCTGGCGATAAAAAGCGTCCAGATCTGCATTTTCCTGCTCGTAGGCGGGGCGGGTGCGGATTTCCAGGTCGCGCAGGAACTTCAGGGGAACGTCTCCCCCACCCGTCATGCGGTCTTCCAGCACATAGTCGGCAAAGTCGCGGAAGCCCAGCAAGCGGGCCTGCTCGCGGCGCAGCTTCAGGATGTCGCGTACCAGTGGGCGGTTGTCGCGGCCTTCCTGCACGCCCGTACTCTGCGACGCCTCCCACAACTCGCGGCGCAGCTCGCGGTCATCGGCATAGGTCAGGATGGGTTCCACGACCGGCATATGCAGCGTCAGGCGGTGGCCCTCTTTCCCGTGAGTCTCTGCATCGGCGCGGGTGGCGTCCAGTACACGTTGCGGCACGCCCGCCAAGCGTTCAGTAGACACGTACAGTTCAAAGGCGGCGGTGGAATCCAGCACATTCTTGGAAAACTCGTTGGTGATCTGGGCCAACTGGGTATTCAGGGCCATCAGGCGGTCTTTTTGCTGGGCGGGCAGGTCGGCCCCTTCGCGGCGGAATTCGTCGATGGTCAGTTTCAGGTGACGCGCCCGCACCGGGTCGAGGGCGCGGCCCGCATCAGTGTCGGCAAACGCTTTGACGGCGGCCCACAACCCGGGGTGCAGGCTGAGTTGCGTGTAGAACTCGCTGACCTTGGGAATGATGGCTTTTTTGGCCGCCTGCCACGACTCGTCGCTGATCACGCTGTCGAGGTGGTACACGATGGTACTGACAGTTTGCAGTTGGGCCGTAAGGCCGTCCAGATCGGCCATGAAGCCCTCGAAGCCGCGCTCGCCCGCCGCCGCCAGATGATCCAGGCGGGTCTGCGTGGCGGCAATCAGCGTGTCGATGGCTTCTTCGGCGTGTTCGGCACGAATCTGGTCGAAGGGAATGCGGAAGCCGACGTTCAGCAGCGGGTTGCTGCTCTCCACAGGTGTTGGATTGCTCATAGACTGAGTATAGACAGCCGGAATGGCGCCGGGACGAAGATTGCGACAAGCCGAATGGCGGATGTGCGGAGGGCGGGGCCGTGCTGTGCTGGTGCATGGTTGACCTGCCGCCCGAACTGACCTGGAAGACTCCGACTGACCTGAACCGCCTGGCTGAATTGTTGAGCGCCGCGCACCCCGACGCGCCCACCACTGCCGCCGAACTGGAGCGGCTGGAGCGTGGATACCTGCCCGCAGAGGTACACAGGCGCGGAGTAATAGAAGAAAACGGTGTCTGGGGCGGGATGTATGAAGTGGACACGCCCCGCAGCGACTCACACGAGGGCTGGCTGAGTATTTCAGTATGCACCCTGCTCAGCCACACCACGTTAGGAAAAGTGCTGCTGGCACGGGCTGAAGCGGTGGCTGCCGAATACGGCGCACACACCCTGCTGAGCCGTGTACGGGAGGACTGGTGGGAGTTGCCGCTGCTGCAATCGCACGGCTACCGCGAGCATGACCGGATGTGGAGCAGCACGCTTGACCTGACCGGGTTGGACTTTGTCGCCTTTGCCGCGCAGGAGCACAAAGCTCAGGCTGCCGGAATCCAGATTCGGCCACTGAGTGAACTGGGGGCGTTTGACGAACCGCAGCAATTCCGATTGTATACCCTGATCACCACCCTCCTGCGCGATGTGCCCAGCACTTCTCCGGTCAAGGTGTGGCCCTTTGAAACGTGGCAGTTGCGGATCGTGGATGCAATCGACCCGGTGGGCTTATTTATGGCTATTGCCCCGGATGGAGAGTGGGTGGGAGTGAATGAACTGTATGCCGTGAGCAACGCTGCGCCTCACACGCTCCGCAATGGGCTGACGGGCGTGCTGGCCGACTGGCGCGGCAACAGTATCGCTTACGCCCTCAAGCTGGCGTCGGCCCGCGCTGCGCTGGCACGCGGTTTTACCCATGTTCGCACGGGGAATCACAGCAGCAACGCGCCTATGCTCGGAATCAATGAGCGGCTAGGGTTTGTGCGGGAAGCGGCGTGGATGATGCTGAAGAAGGGAGTGTAGAAGTTGTGGTAGGTGGATCATGGAACGTAGGAATAACTTTGGTGGGCAGAACGATCAGAGTTGTCGGCTTTGAATTTGGCAACAGCACTAGAGCTCATGTGTACGTTTCCACTACCATTGATCACTTACAGCCCCATCCGCTCCAGAATCATCGCATCGCCTAGCGAATAGAACCGGTATTCCCCGTCCAGCGCGGCGGCATACGCGGCCTGGATACGGTCTACACCCGCGAAGGCCGCCACCAACAGCAGCAAGGTGCTTCCGGGTAAGTGCAGATTGGTAATCAGCAGATCGGGCACGCGCACAGGCGTTCCAGGGGTGATGAAAATCTGGGTGTCGCCCACGCCCGGTTGTACCAGCCCAGCCGTATCCACCGCACTTTCCAGCGCCCGCACAGTCGTTGTGCCCACAGCCACGATGCGTCGGCCCTCTGCCCTAGCCGTGTTGATGGCCTTGGCGGTGGCCGCGCTGATGGAATAGCGTTCGGCGTGCATCACGTGGTCGGCCACACTGCCGGAAATCGGGCGGAAGGTTCCTGCGCCCACGTGCAGGGTGATGGCGGTGCGCCCCACGCCCATGCTGTCCAACTCGGCCAGCAGTTCGGGCGTGAAATGCAGACCCGCCGTGGGAGCCGCCACGCTGCCGGGTTCACGGGCGTACACCGTCTGATAGCGTTCGCGCCAGCGTTCGTCGTTGTCGCCCGCGTCGATGTAGGGCGGCAGCGGCAAGCGCCCGATGGTGTCCAGGTGCGGCTTGATGTCGTGGTCGAAGCGCAGCAGGCGTGCGCCGTCATCCAATTGGCCCATGATTTCGGCGCGGTGGGGAGCGTCGGACGGGCCGAGGAGAAGTTCGGGGCCAGCGCGGCGGGCGGGTTTCAGGTAAGCCGACCAGATGTGCGCCCCCAGGTCTGTCCCGTATTCCTCGCGGAGCAGCATCACTTCGACTTGCCCACCGCCGAAGCCGTTCTGCATGGGTTTGCGGGCCATTACACGGGCCGGAATGACCCGGCTTTCGTTGAAAACCAGCAGATCGCCGGGTTGCAACAGCCCCGGCAAGTCGCGGAAAAGCAGATGCTCTATTTCCCCGTTCACCCTCATCAGGCGGGAGGAGTCGCGGGGTTCTGCACCCGATTGGGCGATGCGCTCCGGCGGCAGGGTAAAGGCCAGTTGCGCCAGCACCGCGTCCGGGTCAAGGTGAGGATCAGGCATGTTGGGGAACGGCTATCAAGGCTCCAGCGCGGGCGCTTCTTCGGCGCGGGCAGGCTTCTGGCGGGCAGGCATCAGGCCGCCCTCTATATCGGGCAGGTGCATAAAGCGGTCTGCGGCGTCGATCAGCTTCTGGGCCGTATGCTCGCGGAAGGAGATCACTTCTACACGCTTGCCGCGCTCCTGAAGCACTTCCACGATGTCGGTGAAGTCGCCGTCGCCGCTGCCCAACACGATGACGTCGAGGTGATCACACAGGCGCACCATATCGGCCACGATGCCCATATCCCAGTTGCCCTCATAAATGGCCTTGCCGCCCTCGGTGACGTGGTGCAGGGTCAGGTTCATGCGGCGCACCTTGAAGCCCAACGTGGACAGTTTGTAGATGAAGGGCCGGGCAGTGGCCTCGTTTTCGCGCTCGACGGTGTAGGCGATGGCATGGACGAGTTCACGGTTGTCGGTACTCACGCGCATCAGCGTTTCGAAGTTGACAGTGCGCTCCAGCAGATCGCGGGCAGAGTGATACAGATTCTGGGTATCGATGAACACACCGACTCTGGGACGGGAAACGACGTATTGCATTGGGAATTCTCCTGTTTGGGGGCCACACGGCGCATTTGGCTTGGAGCACTTGGCGCGGGGCGGCAGAAAGAAAGGCGCTGGAAAATGAATGGACAGAAACGAAAATGAACAAACGGAATGTAAATGCCCTTGGGTGAACGCGGCAAGAAGCATAAGCCTGCCGCCCATGAGGGGATGTAAGAATATTAACAAAAATCAGGTTGGGAAGGCCAGGAGGGGTTCAGCTCTTCTGGCCGCCCTACATAACTCGCTGCACTCGGCCTTTCAGACCGTTACCCTACTGGTATGACAACGGACGCGACCACTCCAGCGCAATCTGACTTAACACAGTCTGGCTCGGCGCAGTCGGGCTTGGCGCACGCACAGGCGGCCTATGCAGAATTGCAGGGGCAAGGGCTGAAGCTGAATATGCAGCGCGGGCAACCCTCAGACGCCGATTTTGACCTGTCAAACGGCCTTCTGACCGCGCTGGGCGAAACCGATACGCACCAGGACGGCCTTGACCTCCGCAATTATCCGGGCGGCGTCCACGGTCTGCCCAGTGCGCGGGCGCTGTTTGCCGCCTACCTGGACCTGAAGGCCGAGAACATGCTGGTCTGGAACAATTCCAGCCTGGAGTTGCAGGGCCTGCTGCTGAGTTTTGCCCTGCTGCACGGCGTCAGGGGCAGCACCGGCGGCTGGGTCAAGCTGCTGGACAGCCAGAAACCCAAAATGATCGTGACCCTGCCCGGCTATGACCGTCACTTTTTGCTGCTGGAAACGCTGGGCTTCGAACTCCTGACCGTGCCTATGCAGCCCGATGGCCCCGACGTAGACGCCATTGCCCGGATTGCGGGCCGCGACGCTTCGGTCAAGGGTGTGCTGTTCGTGCCCACCTATTCCAATCCAGGCGGCGAAAGCATCAGCGCAGCAAAAGCGGCAAAACTGGCCGGAATCAAGGCGGCGGCGGCAGATTTCACCATCTTTGCCGATGATGCCTACCGGGTGCATCACCTGTCGGACACCGACCAGGACGCGCCAGTCAACTTTGTGACGCTGTGCCGCGACGCCGGATTCCCTGACCGCGCTTTCGTGTTTGCCAGCACCAGCAAGGTCACGTTTGCCAGCGGCGGCCTGGGCTTCGTGGGTAGCAGCGAAGACAATATCGCCTGGGCCACCAAGTACCTGAATGCCCAGAGCATCGGGCCGAACAAGCTGGAGCAGGCCCGCCACGTGCGCTTTTTGGCCCAGTACGAGGGCGGGTTAGAAGGTTTGATGCGTGACCACGCCCGCCTGATCGCGCCCAAGTTTCAGGCCGTGTATACCACTCTGGCGCAGGAGTTGGGCGAATCGGGCGAGTACGCCACGTGGACAACCCCCAAGGGCGGCTACTTTGTTAGCCTCGATACCACCGAACCTGTGGCGGCGCGGGTGGTGCAGCTTGCAGACATGGCCGGAGTAAGCCTGACCCCCGCCGGGGCCACCTATCCGGGCGGCAAAGACCCCACCGGGCGCAATATCCGCCTGGCTCCCACACGCCCACCCGAAGCCGAGGTGCTGACCGCCATGAAAGCAGTCGCCACCTGCATTCGGCTGGCGACAGAGGAGTACCGGGCGGGCAAGACCGCCTAAACACGGCCTGAGCAGGCGAGTTTGTATCCGGCACAAAAAGAGGCTGGCCCCGCTGAGTTTTGGCGTTGCCAGCCTGCCTTTTTGGCCCTGATCCCGGACTGCGCCGCCCGGTGCCAACTGTACCGCTGGACATTCCGGCTTGATTTTCTGGCCGCTGACCCTGAGGATAACGCCTATATGCCCACCCGTTACTCTGGAACGCCCGAGGAGCGCCGGGCGCTGGAGGCGTACATCAAGCTCTGGCGTGCCGCACACGCCGTAGAAGTGGCTGCCAACCGTCATCTGGCCGCCTATGACCTCACCATCAGCCAATTTGGAGTCATTGAGGCCCTGTATCACCTTGGCCCCCTGAGTCAGCGCCAACTGGCCGACAAAATCCTGCGCTCCAGCGGCAACCTGACGATGGTCATAGACAATCTGGAGCGTGATCATTTGGTGCGCCGTGAACGTGACCCGGTAGACCGCCGCGTGGTGAACGTGTCGCTGACCACGCAGGGTGAAGCCTTGATAGAAAGCGTGCTGCCCCAGCATGTGCGCGGCATTCACGACCTGTTTACCATCCTGACGCCCGAAGAGCTGATTCAGTTGGCGGCCCTGACGCGCAAATTGGGCTTGGGATTGGCCGCTAAGGAAAACGAAGCACAGCAAAAAAGTCGGAAACGGCGTGCGGGAACAGCAGAGCAGATCAGAGCCAAGGCAGAGGACTAGGGCAGTGGTCAACAATGTTGATGTTGACCGAACGGAGTGAGTAAATCTCATGGAACAGTGGAGGGAAGCGTCATACCAACGCCTTCTGAAGCTTCCCTTCGGACAACTGCTGTAGGGCAGTGCGAACGACGAGATTGTTGGCGTGCCTGACCCAGAATTTCTCTGATCAGCACGCCTTCTTCAGTTCCTACACGGCACTTCCCGGATTCCCTCTTCGCCAGAACCCACTTTATGGCCGGTGCGCCTGAATCTCCTCGGCCACCCGCGCCGCCTTTCGGTCTGTAATCAGGCGTCCGCCGCGTGCCGTCGACCCCACCACCAGCGCCGCCGAAATAATGACGAAGTTTTTGATGATGTACTGACCCTCCAGAGTGGGGACGAAGGGAAAGATTTTAAAGGTCTCGCCCGGGAAAAACAGCAGCGGCAGAAAGGTTCCGGCCATCTGCGCGAACAGCAGAAATAAGGTGGCCCGCAGGAAGCGCCCTGACAGCAGCCCCAACCCAATCAGGCATTCCCACGCGGCCAGCACGGGCAAACTGACATTGGCGGGCACAAGACCAAAGGTCAGCACCGAAATAGTGCGGTTGGCCAAGCCTTCGGCGGTGCTGACGCCGGGGAAGAATTTCAGGGCGCCGAACCAGAAGAAAATCAGGCCGATGGAGAGGCGCAGCAGCGTGATGCCGTGCCGTCCGAACCAGCCGACCACAGCCGAATCCAGCCGGTTGAAACGTGCCGCGAACGAAAGTGGGGTACGGCTGTGATGATTGTCGGTCATACAGAATTCCTCCCAGCCCCCGTACACGAATTTCTACGCTGGCTTGGGCTGCCACCTCATTCTGAGGACTGAAAGCCAGACATCTGCCCTCTCTGACCCATTGTTTTCGCTCATAGCCTGAACCCATTCTTCAGGGTTCGTTGAGGGCGCGAGGCTGAAACTTCGGGCTGACTTTAAAATCGTTCAATGTTAAGCTACTCTAGTGATATGACCTTCTCTCCTGCTTCCTCCGCGCCGGGAACTTCGCCTGTGCAGGGCCTTCACCACGTCACCGTGATGGCACAAGATCCGCAGCGCAACATCGATTTTTATTCCCAGACGCTGGGGCAACGGCTGGTCAAAGTGACGGTAAACTTTGACGATCCCGGCACCTACCACCTGTACTACGGCGACCTGACGGGGCAGCCCGGCACGATCATGACGCACTTTCCGTGGCCTGCTGCCAAAAAGGGCGTGCGGGGCAACGGCGAAGTGGTGGCAACGGCTTACAGCGCCCCGCGTGCCTCCGAGGGCTACTGGCGCGAGCGGCTGAGCGCCCACGGTTTTGCCCTGAAAGAAGACTTGCGGTTTGGCGAGCGCGTGCTGACGCTGGAAGACCCGGACGGAACCTGGGTGGAATTGGTCTTCGACGACGGCCAGGAAGTAGAGCCCTGGCCCGCCTCGCCCGTGCCCGCCGAACACGAACTGCGCGGCTTCCATTCGGTCACGGCCTGGGTAGGCGACACCCAGCCCGTGCGGGACTTGTTGGTGGGGCAACTCGGGTTTATAGAAGTCGGCACCGACGAGGCCAGCGCAGGCCAGCGCACCCGCTTCCGGGGCAGTGGCAGCGGCGTGGGCCTGTTTGTAGACGTGGTGGCACGGCCCAGCCAGCCACGCGGCACCTTCGGGGCAGGCAGCGTGCATCACGTGGCCCTGCGTACCCGGAGCGACGCCGAGCAGCTGGCCTACCTACAATCGCTGACGGCGGCAGGCTTCCGGCCCACACCCGTGCAAGACCGCCAGTATTTTCATTCCATCTACTTCCGGGAACCGAACGGTGTGCTGTTTGAAATTGCCACCGACGCCCCCGGTTTCCCTGACGACGAACCCGTAGAGGAACTGGGCAAGCACCTGAAATTGCCCGCGTGGTACGAGGCCCAGCGCCCTGCCATAGAAGCCAACGCGCCCAGAATCGTGAGTCGGGAATATGGTGTGACCATCGGCAACCGTGACCTGAGTGCAGCGCAGGATGCCGCGCCAGAAGATATCGAGGAAGCGGGCGGCGTACAGGTGTATGCGGGGGGCCGCCCCTTGGCCGAGGCGCGGGTGGCGATGGTGCTGCTGCACGGGCGCGGCGGCACGGCAGCCGACATTCTGAGCCTGTCTGACGATCTGAGCCTCAGCGCCTTTGCCTACCTTGCCCCGCAAGCCGAGGGGAACACGTGGTATCCACAGTCGTTTCTGGCTCCGGTGGCGCAGAACCAGCCCCACTTAGACCGGGCCTTGGGCGCGGTGGGCGCGGTGATAGACGCACTGGGAGAACAGGGAATCAAGCCGGAAAACGTGGTGCTGGGCGGCTTTTCTCAGGGCGCGTGCCTGGCGCTGGAATATGCCAGCCGTGCCGCCGCGCAGGGCCAACGCTTGGGCGGCGTGGTGGCCCTCAGCGGCGGCCTGATTACGCTGGATCAGGGCGGCGATTTAGGCGGCACACCCGTGTTTATGGGCGTCGCGCCCGATGATGCCCATATTCCGCTCAGCCGCTTTCAGGCCAGCGCCGATCACCTCAAATCGCGCGGGGCCGCAGTAGACGCCCGCGTGTATCCGGGGCTGGGACATTCCATCAACAAGGACGAACTGGACGCCGTGCGCCGCGTGATGCAGGGCGTAGCTGGGCTGGTCTAGCCCTACTGCTCTGGCCTTACTTCAGCGTGACGGCCACGAATACGGGATCGGCGTCCGGGCCTTCAAAGCCGATCCCGTAGGCCCGCAAGGTGAACAGGGCGCGGTTTCCCCGCACGTCCACCCGCTCCAGGCTGTAGCGGGCGGCGCAGGAGCGAGCAGCGGGCAAAGTCTTGTCTTGATATACCACACGCCCCCGCACACTCAGGCGAAAGCCGGACGCGACATCGCCGGGGTTGAAGTAATCCTGCGGGCACTTGGACGGCAGGCGAAACACATCAAGTTTGATGGGCGCGACAATGCCCGCCGTCCACAATGAAACCGACGTGGTGCGACTCTGCCCCGCCCCGATGCCGTCCGACCACGACGCATAGGCTGTGGGATACACCCGGCGGTAACGCGGCACCGACGTAACGCCCGGATTCAGACCGGATTGGGCAAAAATATTGACCACAGGCGCAGAGGTCAGGAGTTGGGCCAACACAGCTGGGGCCGCCGCTTCATCCACATCTTTTTGAGCGGTGTAAACGGTGGCTCCGGTAGAGGTATTCAGCACATCTACCTGCGCCGCGCCGAATCCGCTGCCGTCGAGTTCGCCGGACGTGATCGCTGCTACCCGGTGACTGGACGGCGAAAACGCCACTCGAACGATGTCCAGGCGGTTGCCTGCCCACGCTGTTGAGGCCAACAAGATCAGTGCCGGGAAAAAAAGTCGCCGCATGGCTTACCGTACACCGGTTTGGGGAAAGCACAGGCTTTAGGCGGGGTTTGAACCTCTCCTTAGACCAAGTTGAAATAGCTCGCGCGAATCCTTCGAATAGCAAAGCTGCGCAGCGGAGCGAACAGCAAAAAACATGAGCTAGCGGCGATGGACGAACATCCGTAAAAACACTGGATGTCCGGAAATCACAGCAAGTACGCGTTTGGCCCTCAGACCCTTAGACACCCTTCCCCACTCAGAACCGCACGCTGTTCAGAATCTTGCTGAACGTTGCGCTGGCCGCCGCATACCGCGCAGGCGTATCGGTGAGTTGAAAGGAGTAGATATTTTTGGCCCCGTTGCCGTACCACACGCGCAGGCGCAGCTGGCCTTCCTTGATGGTCAGGGCGTATTCGCGTTCCTGCCCACTGACGCCGCCGTAACTCGCGGCTTTGCTGCTGAGCAATTTAAGGGTCGCTCCAGTGGTCTTCACGCCCGACTCGAAGTTCTGATATTCGGTGACAAGATTCACGGCCCGTCCAGCCTTGCTGGCAAACAGCAGACGCACCAGCGATGCGGGTTTGGTCTTGCCCGACAGCAGACTCACCCCGTTGGTATCATCTTTAAAGTCGATGCCCACCCAGCCCTGCGGATAGCTGAACGAAAACGGCAATTTGGGATCGCTGAACTTGATCAGGGTTTGCGCACCAGCCAGCGGAAGAAGCGAAACGAGGGCCGAAGCCAGGAGTACACGGGAAACCTTCATGGGCTGCACCGTAGCAACCGAATGTGAGTGCAGCGGGTGAATTGGGTGGGTGCGGGGCCAGAGTGAGGAAATTCACCAGTCAGATTCAGCGGGAGGGCGGCAGCGTATTGAGCGCCACAGTCGTCACATACGGTACCAAACCTGCCTGCCGCGCCTTGGTGTAAATACTGGAAATCAGCGCAGGCTTGTTGGCGTAATCCAGCGTCAGTACCGGTTTTCCAGCCTTCTTCCACCGCCGGAAATCGGCCAGTTGCGTCCGCTCGCGTTGTGGTTCGGTGGGACGGTCGGTGGCGTAGACGAAGGTTTCTTCCTGCCCGGTGGCGTCCACGCAGGCGGCGTAGCGCGGATCGGTCAGCAGGTCGGCGGCATTCTGGGGAATGATCAGAAATTCGGGATCGCGGGCGCGGGCATGGGCGGCGATGCGGCACACCCAGGCCACCATGTCGGCACGGGCACTCGCACGCCCCGGATTGCGCTGGTAGGCATCGATCAAGTCCATGTAAGTGCCGTGAAATCCGGCGTCTATGGCCCGGTCAAGCTGTGCGAGGGCCGTGCGTTGCCAGTCGGTATTCCAGTAAGCCACATCATAGTTGCCGGGCCAATTGGGATCTTCGGAGAGCAGCCACGCCGGGTTGCCCACCCGCCAGCCGGGTTTCCAATACGGACGGTAACTTTCGGCGGCTCCCATACTCAGGTAAGCGATCAGCAATTTTCCCTGCGCAGCCCGTGAAATTTCGGCTTTCGTCCACAGCAAGGCGTTATCGTCGGTCGCGTCCACGACGACCAGATCGAATTGACTGCCGGCCACAGCATCGAGGCGCTTAGTCCCATAGCCGGTGAGTTGGATACCCCAAGTTTTGACAGCAAGGAGTTGCTGGTGGCGGGTTGGTGGCACAGCAGCCGCCGCTTGACTCGGCCCCGAATAGGAACCCAACAGCAAAGGCCACAGCAACACGGGCCAGAGGGCCGGTGCAAAGGGAATCATAAACCTCCGGGAAGGGTCAGGGCACGGTTGGTGACGAAGGTAGGCACAGCGTAGTGTGCGGCGCGGGCGCGGGCCAGGGCGATCAGCTTGGGCTTGGCGGCGTAGTCCAGAGCAACAACGGGTAGGCCGGCAGCTTTAACGACGCCGAGCCAGTGCGCCGTATACGCCAGCCCTTGCTTGTTATGGGCGGCAAGCCGGGGCGAGTGCGTGGTAGAAAAGGCCTCGAACAGCACGGACTGAACAAGTGGAACCAGCCCCGGCAACAGGCCAAAGCCCCGGTTTGCCATCAGCATGGCACCGGGAGCCGCAGCACGCAGCACCCCCACCAAGTCCAGCGTTGCGGCGGGGTCGGCGCTGTCCAGCGTGTCTAGCAACAGGCCGTCGGTGTGTTCAAGCACCTGTTCGGCCCGCGCCAGCAACACTGCACGCCAACCAGGATGGGCCGCGTCGACCACCACACTTCCCCACTCTGCATTCACGGCGCAGTGATACGGGGCGCTGCCGGTTACACATTCTAAGTCACCAAACGTGTGGTCTTCCCCCACGCTCAGGTAGGCCAGCACGCGGGTTCCCCCTTCCCGCAACGCCTGCAGGTCGGCAGCGGCGTACAGCGTGGGATGCAGTACCACCACGTCAAAGCCCCCCAATGTACTCACGGCCTGCGGAGAGGCAGGGCCGTAATACACGCTCAGGGGGCGGTGGTGGTCAGAGGAAGTCAGAGCTTCAGCTTAACTGGTACGGCTCAGCGGGTTCTGACGATAACGTCAACTGCGGAGTAGATGGTCAGAGGGTAAGCCTCATACGCGCCGTAGACTTTGCCGCCCCACAGGCCAGTCAGGGTAAATGGAACTGACGCGCCGACAGGAGTAATCCTCACGGTGCTGAAGGTACGGTTCCAGATGGCGGTGTAAGCGTTGGCTGCCAAGGCTTTCTGTTCGCGGGTGTTGCGCTCCACAAAGGCGCCCAGGGCATCCCACCGCAGAGTGTTCAGGGGAAGCGTGGAATAGCGGGCGTATTTTTCTACAACAGCTTTCACCCAATCGGTTGCCAAACTCTTGCCGGGGGCATACTCCCGCAGGTTGGTCTGATGCATGTAGGTGGGCCAGGCCGTCCCATCAAATACATGACCCACGCCCCGGGTGCTGTCTACTTCCAGCAGTTCGGCGTAGTCTAGGGCGTGATCCCAGTACGCTGCTGCGCCGCCCGGTGCATACAGGCTGTTATAGGAGGCCGTGGCTTCTTCTGGAGTGGTGACATGGTAGGCGAGGCTGTTGGGGTAGCGCGGAACCAGCAGCAGGCTAGGGTTCATCGGGTGAGGGACGCCGCAACTGGGGCACCTCGCGTCCCACTGGCTGGCAATGCTGTGGTTAGAGGCCAGATAACGCACGCCACTGTTGACCGCCGCCGTGATCAAATTCGGATTGCTGCGCCCAAGTCCTAAATCCTGCTTCGGCTGCAAGAATCCGGCGGTGTTGTTGGTGCCATCATCGGTAGGATCCATATAGCCCAAACCGCTATGCTCGCCGGTCACGAGGCTCTTGCGGCTCATCTGCAGGCCCAACTGGGTACCGATGGCGAAATTGTCGACGATGGCAGTGGTGGCGGTGGGCAAATCCATCACGTCCATTCGCAGGTGATCGCGGGTATGGTTTACCCAATCAAAGTCGGAGGCCATACAGCGCGACACACTGGTCAGGCCATCCTTAATCTGATCGCCGTACAGTTCGGGGCTACAGGTCGTCGGGCTGGAGGGAACTGCGCCCCGCCCATTGAACATCATCGCGTACTTGAAGTTGCTGACCACGTTGTAGGCGCTGTCTATCGCACGCTGCTGATCTCTGACGCTCAGGGCGTCGCTGGCCGAGAGCCGGAAGATTTCAGAACGCAGGCCACCCGTAGCGGGGTCGAAAACGCTGCCGTTCAGGAACCAGTCGTCGATATCGACCTGCAGGAAGCGGCGGTGCTCGCCCAGATGCACGCCCTTCGTGAGCCACTGCACTAGGCCGTAGCTCAGAATTTGGGTATGCAGTAGGTACGGGCTTTGGGCACTGGTCAGGATCAGGCGCTCGCGGCCATTAAAGGTGCTGGTGGCCGCTACGATTCGGCCTGCGTCATCCGTCAATAGGGGTTGAGTGACCACGCCGGTTACAGCTTCCAGTTGGGCGGTGTAGGTATAGGCGTTACGCAGAGGAAGAGAATTTCCGGTCAGGTCTTTGAAGGCGTTCTTCCCCGCCGCAGTCACATTCAGGTTTCCGGTGGCAAACTCGGTGCCGGACACTACGCGCAGGCCGTAATCCTCGGGCACGGTGGTCGGCGCGCCGTAAAGGGCGAGTTGCCGCACCCGGTAGGCCTTTTCGTACTCGAACAACGTAGCCCATTCGCTGGTATCCAGCGCACTGGAGTAAAATCCGGGGCTGCTCTGAAAGGTCAGCGCAGAGTCCGTCAGGATGACGCCCTGATACTTACCCACGCCGTCGCTGGCGATCAGGGCCGCGAGGTGGTACACGATCTGGGCCCCCTGCATCAGCGCCCGCACACTGCCGGAATCGCGCACGTCTCCGAGCTGTACTTCGACGTGCTGCATGGTTTCGGGGCCGACAGTATCGAGCCAGCCATACGACCCCTGAGAGTTGTAAATAGCCATAGCCTTGACGTGGTAGCCCGCCTGCACCAACTGTTCGGTGAGGTGAGAGCCGATAAAGCCGTCTGCGCCGGTGACGGCGACCACGGGGCGAGAAGAGGCAGAGTGGGAAGACGTGGGGGCGGACAGGTTGGGCATCATGGGGGTAGTCATCGGTAACTCCGGGGATCGTTGAGGGCGCTGAGCAGCAAAATGAGGACGAGCGAGATCGAAAGAAGCGGGAGAGGGATCAAGGCACTAAAAGTCAGCATTGCGGCCACGCTCCACAATCCGAGCAGGGCGGCCACTTGCCGCTGATTGGCAAGCCACGCACTGAGTAAAAAGGCGGCTCCCAACAACGCCACCGCCACCTGCACACCGGGCGGAATACCGCTGAACTGGGGCAACACCCCCGTAACCCTGATGAGCAACACGGCGAGTGCCAACACAGCGCTGTACAAGACGGCCACCACAGGCACGGTGACGCGGCCACGCCAACGCAGGTCGGCTAGGTCGCGCAGACTGCGGGCGGCGTGCTGCAGGCGCTCCTGGGCGTGCCACACGCCTGCCTCTAACAGTCCGGCACTGACGATGATGGGCAGCAGCGGCCACGCGCCAATGCGCGAACTAAAGGCCACGAAGGTGAGGGCCATGGCCCAGCCGTAGGCCGCCAGACGCAAATGCGGTTTGAACACGGCCCACGTGGTGCGCAATTCGCCGGGGGCACGGGTAGCACTGAGGACGGCCAGCACCGGAAGAACGGCCAGTAGCGCCAGCGCAACCAGGGGCAACACGAGCGAGGGAGACGTCGCCGCTGCCCCGACCACCGATCTCGCCACATCCGAACTGGCTATATCTGAACTGGCCATATTGAAACTGGCCACCGAACTGGCAACTTCGGAACCAGAGATGATGATCGACTCCACCACTGGCAGTAAACTGGCCTGCACCACGGTCGCGGCCAGCAGCGGCACAGCAAATGCCCCCGCAGACAACGTGATCCGGCCCAGGGCCAACAAAATACCCGCCGACGCCGTTGCCAGCGCCACCACGCCGCCGCTGAGGACACCCAGGACAACTTGATCTGGCCCAGCCATCAAGAAGGCGGTAACGGCTCCGCCCAGCGTGCCCATCAGGCCGGCAAGCCACAGCGCCGCACGCATGGCACGGCCCGGCACGGCAAACGGTTCGCTGTAGCGCAGACCAGCAATGGTCATAGACCAGCCCCAGCCAAACGCCGCAGCAAAGGTAAATGCGGCTGATGCACCCTGCCCCAGCGGGCCTGTGATCATCAGACCGGCCAAGCCCGGCAGCAAGTACAGCGGCCCACGCAGCAGCATGTGCCAGGGAAAGGCAGGAATCGGAGCGTTGGGCAACCGGTTCAGGGCGCGGCCCGACCCCCGCTGAGCAAACAGCAGTTCGGCGGCCTGAAACAATCCCCCCGCGTTGTAACGTCCACGCAACGATTCGTCGCTCAGGCCATCAGCCTCCAGGTAGGAGGCGATTTCCAGAGCATCGACGGCCAACTCCCGTTCTGGGGCCAGCTTCAAATCCACCTCGCGCAGGCGGTCAGGGAGTGCCCCCGGCGCAGGCATAGGGCCGACTTCTGAAGTGATCGATTCGGGCGGAGCAGCAGGCTGAGGAAAGGACGGGGCCTGCAACGTCGCGTTGTGCGAGGGCGCATCGTAGAGCGGGGACAACATCTGCTGTGACCAGCCGTGCAGGGTGGTGCGCCCACTGAGGATTTCGAACCCGGTGAGAGGACGCGCACCCGTTTGATTGATATTGGATTGGTCAGTGCCGGTATGGTCAGTCGTGGCCTGCGCTATCTCTGGCACCGGATCGGGGAAAATGGTGCGAAGGGACTGACTCATGTCCGCCCACACTGTGCGTGCAGCCTCATAGGAGGTTGCTCCCAGAGTTCGCGAGTGCCACCGGGTAGGCGCGGCGATAAGCGTCTAGGCAGCCGTCGAGCGTAAACAGCTGCATCACGCGCTCGCGGGCGGCACGGCCCAAGCGGGCACGCAACGGCTGGTCTTCGAGCAAGCGCCCCAATGCACTCGCCACACCCACCGCGTCACGGGGGCGCACGATCAGGCCGGCGTCGCCTACCGCTTCGGGCACGCCGCCCACACGGGTGGCCACAGGTGGGCGGCCCATAGCCATTCCTTCTATGACCTTATAGGGAAAGCCTTCGCTGACGCTGGTCAGGGCCACGACCTGTCCGGCCCGGTAAGCGTCGGTAATATCGGCCACCCGGCCCTCAAAGGTCACGTTGCCGTCGAGATGCAGCCCTGTGGCTACGCTGCGGCAATGGCGTTCGTAATCCTCGTTTCCAGCGGGCGTGCCCCCGAACAGGCGCAGTTGGGCGTGCGGAGCGCCCGACCCAACTGACCACCGATCCTTCAGGTTTCGACTCGGCTTCAGGAAACACGCTGGGGTCGATGCCGTTGTAGATGCACTGAATCTTCTCGGATTCGGCTCCCAGTTCCTCTTCCCAGCGGCGGTTGTAATGCGAACCGGGCAAGACCAACGCTGCTTCCCGGTAGGCGAGGCTGCACAGCAGGCGGTAAAAGCGCAGCAGCATCGCCTTAAAGCCAGAGGTATAGGAGGTATGCCGGAATTCGAGGTAGCGCTCACGCAAATAGATCCCGTGTTCGGTGAGCAAAAAGGGTGTGCCGTGCGTCCAGAGGCCGTTGAGGGCCAGCAGCGCGGCAAATCCGTTGCTGACCGCGTGCCCGACCTCGGCTTCGGGGGGCCGGGCGGCCAGCGGGCGAAGGGCATGTTCCAGCCACATCTGTACGTCTAGCGCGTCCGAAACTGTGGGGCGCGGCAGGCGGGGACGGCCCGGCAGGCGGTCTTCATCTTGGGCGCGGGCCTGCGCCGTCCAGATATCCAGCGTGAGGCGGGCGGCGCGGCCACCTTCCAGCACGCCCGTGAGTGGGCCTTTCGCGCCTTGTTCAGACAGTGCGCGGAGGGCCACGCCAAAGCCATTGACATCCAGCGTGCACAGAGACTCTAGGAAGTCGCTGTACGCAGATAAAATGGCCCCTTCGCGCTGCCGATCTGTCCGGATGACGGAGGGCGGCCCCCACAGCGGAACCTGCGTAAAGTTGACATTGCTGGGCATTTCTAATGCCGGACGTACAAATGGAACACCGCTGATGGCCTGTACCGAGAACGTGTGTTCGGTCAGACCACGCACCAATTGATCGACCCACACGCTGACGCCGCCGTGCGCCTGAGGATAGGTAGCTTCGGTGTACAGCGCGACGGTCAGCGGCTGATGCGAATTGTGAGATGAAATGAGGGTCATGGAGGCTCTTTGGATAAACGATTTGACGAGGTGAACAGTCAAAGGGGAAGGAGAAAATGGAGTCTTTTGATCGACACAGCCACAGGCACTGCCGCCCTAAAGGAGTGGCATTGAGAGAAAGTATAGATTTTTTGACCATAATGTTAAAAACTCGGCTATTTTCATCAAATGACCACCCGTTGGGTGTAGTCGAGACTTGAGTGAAAATAACCGAACAGACGTGTAGCACAGTGTTGGATGGCCATACCACCTGAATGGGGGTCTAGTCCTTAGATAGCCCAAAAAAAGACGGCCTATGCTGGCCGTCCATATCTGTACACAGAGTATTTTTGTTTTAGAGCTTAACCCTGACCTCCATTTCTTTTCGGTTCTTACTCGCCTAATTTGCCGTCTTCACCCATATTCGAGCTTGGCGGATCGCTGGCCACCATGCTGCCTGCCGAGGCCACGTCCTGTTTGTCCATGCCGCGGTTTTCAAACTCGCCGGGAGCCTTGCTTTGGGCACTCACTTCGGCGGCAATTTCTTTGCGGGGGTCAGGCTTGCCCATAAACTGCAAGTCCACGTTGGTAATTTCGTCCTCAGTTTTGACGGAAGCGTCGGCGGGAATCTGGCCGCTCTGATCGTTGGGGTTGGTCATGCGCCTACGGTAGCAAGCGGAGGTGTATTGGGCCTGAGCCGTTTCTTTAGGTGGGGATGGCTCTGGGCGTCTAAGGTGCCGAGGCGAGCAGGGTTCAGGCAGGCGAGGCAAGAAGAACGGCGCGAATCGCATCCACAGCCTTTCTTAGACCCTCGACCCTTCGACGCCCTCCCTCCGCCAACCCACGCCCCTACCCGCCCAGCCTCAACCCACTCTGATTGCCGCGCAGCACGAACACAATCACCCCCACTCCGGCCAGTGCGCCCGCTTGCCGCTCCAGCTCACGGATAGAGTCGGGGGCGGCCACCCACTGACGGCGGGGCTTTTCGCCGGGTTCCATATAAAAGCCGTCTGGGATGGCGATCAGGGCGACCCGGCTGGCAGTGGCGCGGGCACGCATGGCCTGCTCTATCAGGGCACCTCCGGCGCGGGCGGTGAGAATAATCAGATTGCCGCCAGAGCGAATGGGTGGAATGGTCGGTGAATCAGCATCAGGTACAGCCTGTGCCAGCCGCAACAGCGCGGCCCGCATCGCTTCGGGGCTGCGGCCTGTAGGAGTGGCCCCGGCGTTGGTGGCGACGGAAATGGGCAGGTCGAGCGCGAACGATTCCTGCACCAGACTGGCCGCCAGACGCACGGCGCTCTCCAGATACACGTCACCGCCGCCACTGAGATCAAGGTAAATGGTGACGCTGCTGGCGGCGGTGCGTTCCGGCACACGTACGGTGAGGCTGCCCGTGCGGGCCGTGAGCCGCCAATGCACCCGGCCCGGTGGGTCGCCGGGAACATAGTCGCGCACGCCGCGCAAACTGATCGGGTCTTCCAGGCCGTGCGTGCGAGACCACGCGCCCTCGCTCAGCAGGGGCCGCAGCAGATCGGGCAGCAGCAGGCCGTGTGTGCCAGGATAAACCTCCAGGCGGGTGGGCACCTTGAGCGGAAGACTGCGCCAGAACAGCCCCAGCGGATCAGCCCAGCGCAGAGTTCCCCCTTCCCACTGGAACACGCCCCGGCGGTTCAGCGTCAGCGTGGTCTGGACTTCGTGGATGGCCTCGCCCTGCACCCAGCCTGCCAACACGGGCACGGTATCGGCCACCACCGTACGCGGGGGTTCGTCTTCGATCAGCACACGCACGGGCAAGAGGTTGAATACTTTGGCCTGCACGGTCAGCGGAATGCGGCCGCCTGCAAAGGCAGAAGTGGACAACGTTCGGGACAGAGTGACGGTGGGCGGGCGGCGGTAGGCCAACCAAAGCGCACCCACCAGCAGGCCAATGAGACCGAGCCAGAGCAGCGCGGCCAGCAGCAGGGTCATGGCTGGGCGAGAGCGTCTGGCATGGACTGAACCTGTACTGGCCCAGACTCCACCGGAACGGGTTCGGCCCGCAAGACATCGGCCACCACTACCTCTCCCGGCGTGCCCTGAAGCCGCGCCTCTACCCGCAGGCTCAGGCGGTGGGCCAGCACGCCCGGCGCGGCCCGCTGCACATCGTCGGGCGTCACGAAAGCCCGGCCTTCCATCCACGCGAGCGCCTGCGCCACCCCCTGCAACCCCAGGCTGGCACGCGGCCCGCCGCCCAGCGCCACCAGGGAGTGCTGCCGGGTACGGGCGGCCAACCTGGAAACGTAGCGCCGCAAGTCTTCGGCCACGAATACGCCCCGCACGGCGCTCTGGGCGGCCAGCAGATCGGCGGGCGTGGCGACGGCTTCCAGCGCGTGAATCGGGTGTAGGGATTGCAGACGGCCCAGCATCCGCACCTCTTCATCCAGCGTGGGGTAGCCCACCGACAGGCGCAGCAGAAAGCGGTCAAGTTGCGCTTCGGGCAGGCGGTACGTGCCCTCATGTTCCACCGGATTTTGCGTGGCGATCACCACGAACGGCGCGGTCAGGCGGTGCGTGACGCCCGATTCGGTGACCTGGCCCTCCCCCATCGCCTCCAGCAACGCCGACTGCGTTTTGGGCGTGGCGCGGTTGATCTCGTCGGCCAGCAAGATGCCCGTGAAGATCGGCCCAGGCACGAATTCGAAGGTTCCGGTGGCGGGGCGGTACACGCTGACGCCCGTGATGTCGCTGGGCAGGAGGTCAGGCGTAAACTGCACCCGGGAAAACGGCAGGCCCAGAGAGGCGGCGAGGGCGCGGGCCAGCATGGTTTTTCCGGTGCCGGGAGCGTCTTCCAGCAGAATGTGGCCGCCTGCCAGGATTCCGGCCAACGCCAGAGCAGTCACGTCGTTTTTGCCCACCATCACGCGGGCCACATTGTCGAGCACGCGCCCGACAAAGGCTGGAGTGGGGGATTGCGAAGCAGTCATGGCCGCTATTCTGCCGCCTCTGAGGAGGCAACGGGCGGCAAAGTTGGCAGTTCGGCCCGAATGGTCTGTTCGGCGGCCTCGGCAGCGTCGGCGTCGGCAGTGCTGACCGAGCCGCCGTAGCGCACTGGAGCGTAGACGCGGGCCAGCAGATTCAGCGGGGCCGCCAGCGTGGGCAGGGCGGCGGCTAGGCGGGAAGCGTAGCCCTGCGGCGTTTCGTGTGCGGCGCGGCCCCGGCCCACATCAGTCAGCGCGGCTTCGACGTTGCGGTAGGCCACCCGGACGCGGTGTAGAGCGGCGCCATCGGGTGCATCGGGTTCGGCAGGTACGGCGGCCTGAGCATCCCGGCGACTGGCCCCGCGCAGGCTGAGAGCGGTGTGAATCAGCAGCGCGAATACGGCCAGATAGAACAGCAACGCCGCCCACAAGACCAAATTCAGGTAGGAAGTCAGGCGGCGTTCTGCCGGGGCAAATTCACCCACTTCCGCATCAGCGGGCGGCAAAACCTCGGCCTGCGCGGGGGGCAAGGTTCCGGCCTCGCTGGCGGGCACACCGCCGAATGCCAGCGATACCAGCAGCACCAGCGTCAGTACCAGGCCCGCGCCCATCAACCATTCCACCAGTGTTGCAGGCCGCCCCCGCCCCGCTGGAATGACCCGCAGGAGCAGTACCAGTGCGAACAACACGAGAACTCCAGCCACGAACACCAGTTCGGCGGGCGGCGCTGAAATCGCATTCTCGGTGCTGAGGCGGGGGCGCGGCACAGTGGGTTGCAGGGGGACTGGATTGGATGGAGTGGCGCGGGGATTAGCGGGGAGAACTTCAGACGGAGCCTGGGCCTGCGCGGGCGGCACAGGAGAGGCGTTCCACAGCGGCGCGGGGCGGGGTAGCGCAACCGCCAGAGCCAGCGCAAGCGCTACAGGCACGGCCAGCCAAGCCGCACTCCTTCCCGGCCAACCTGCACCCTCGCGGCCCAACCAGCCCGGTCTGCGGTCATCCAATCCCGGACGCATCAGCGCTCCGCCTGCCAACGCCAGCAGCAGCAACGGCTGAGGTGACACCAAACCTACGGCCAGCACCAGCAGCAAGCCTCTGCGCCGTCCTTCTTCCAGGAGCGCCGCACCCCAAGACAGCCCCGCCACACCCAACAGGCCAGCCAGATACAGCACCAGCAGATTGCCCAAGGCAGCAGAACGCAACGCCACCTCCAGCCCGCCAAGGCCCAGCAGATGAACCAGAATCGCGCCGCCCACGATCAGAAACGAAATCAGCAGGCGGCCTTCATGCCACAGGGGCAAGCGCACGCCCAAGCCAAACAGGACACAGAGCAGCAGGCAAGCCCACACAGGCAAGATACCGAGCAGGGCCAGGGGCAAGAGCGCCGCGCCATAGGTCTGCCAAGTTGGGGTGTGTGGGGCTTCGGCTGGCGTGATCTGATCGTCTGGGATTGCGTTCGGGGCAGACATTCTGGGGGAGTGTAGCGTGTGAGATTGAGGAATTGACTCTGATATGAAGTGAAGGTCACTCCAGTTGTGTTCAGAGCAGTTGCCTTCTCCCCCACCCACAACAAAAACCCGCCCCAGCCGAAGCCAGAGCGGGCAGAACACCTGAGATGTTTAATCCAAGAAGTCGCGGAGTTTGCGGGTGCGGCTTTCGTGGTACTTGAGCTTGCGCAGCGCCTTGTTTTCAATCTGGCGGATGCGTTCGCGGGTCACGTTGAAGCGCTGACCCACTTCTTCCAGCGTATGCTCGCGCCCGTCCACGAGGCCTTTGCGGAACTTCAGCACCAGGGCTTCGCGTTCGGTCAGCTTGCTCAGAGCCTTCTCAAGCTCCTCGCTCAGCAGCGTTTTGGCGGCGTTGTCTACCGGCGAATCCAGATTCTCGTCGGGAATGAAATCGCCGTAGAAGCTGTCTTTTTCATCGCCAATCGGTGTTTCCAGCGACACTGGCTCCTGACTGACCTTCTGCACTTCTTCGACTTTGGTGGCGTCCCAGCCCGGCCCCATCGCCTCAGCAATCTCCTCGTGCGTGGCTTCGCGGCTCAGTTCCTGCTGAAGCTGACGGGCCGTGCGCGTGAGTTTGTTGATGGTTTCGACCATGTGCACCGGAATCCGGATGGTGCGGGCCTGATCGGCAATGGCGCGGTTGATGGCCTGACGAATCCACCACGTCGCATACGTGGAGAACTTGTAGCGGCGGCGGTACTCGAACTTTTCGACGGCGCGGATCAGACCCTGGTTGCCTTCCTGAATCAGATCGAGGAAGCCCAGGCCACGTCCGGTGTACTTCTTGGCGATGCTGACCACGAGGCGCAAGTTGGCCTCGATCAGGCCCTGACGGGCATTCGCGCCGTCTTCAGTCTGGCGCATCAGGCGGCGGCGGCCCCGGTCATCCATCTCCAGGTCTTCGTCCAGCGTTTTGCGGGCGGCCTCGCCTTCCTCGATCCGGCGGGCGAGCGCAATTTCTTCTTCCAGCGTCAGCAGGGGCACGCGCCCAATTTCGTGCAGGTACTGACGCACAGGGTCGTTGCTGACGGCGCGGGGCATATCATCAAAGTATTTTTCTTCGTCGTCTTCGGTGTTGGCCGCCGCCCGGTTGATCGGGCCACCCTCTTCGGCTTCCTCCGCGTCGTCGTCGGTGTCCTCGTCGTCCTCGTCCACGTCCTGCACTTCGATGCCCTGTCCGGCAATAAAGAGCTGCATGTCTTCAAAGGCTTCGGGGCTTTCGGGGTCGAGGCCGCTGGCTTCGAGGGCCACACTCAGGGCCGCCGCGATGTCCTCGCTGGACAGGATGCCTGCCGCTTTGCCCACCTTCAGCATGTCCTGAATGCTGGGGTGCGCGTGGTAGGGCTTGTCGGCGGCGCTGCCTTTGCCGCTGGGCGCAGGCTTGGGGGCCGCTTTGGCAGCCGCACTCTTGGCCGAGGATTTGGTAGCTGGAGCTTTGGCCGCAGCCGATTTGGGAGCGGCCTTGGCTTTGGCCGCAGGCTTGGGCGCGTCGGTTGCCGAATCTGCACCCGGCTCCGCCGCACCATCATCGGTGGTGGCAGGCGCAGCTTTGGCCGCTTTAGGCTTGGCAGCGGCCTTTTTGGGGGCGGGCTTGGCAGCGGCACCATCGGCACCGTCTTGAGCAGCCTCTACAGCAGGCTTGGCTTTGGGTGCAGCGGCCTTCTTGGGGGCAGACTTGGGTTGATCAGGCGCGGGGGCCGTGTCCACAGAGTCAATCTGCACGGCCTCGGCACCAGTATCGGCGTCAGGCATGGCGGCGCGGGTGCGCGGTTGGGTACGGGTGCGGGGCTTATCGGGAGTCTTGATGCGGCTTTCTTCGGGGGCGGCAAGCGTCGCCGCTGCGGAAACCTTGCTGCGCGTGCGGGGTTTGGTGGAATCTGCCATGCGGCCTCCTGAAACGTCAGTGTTGGATGTGAGAATGTAGATCAGCGGGTCGTATTTTCCGGGCCAAAGTCTGAGCGGCGGAGAGGTGGCAACGGTGTTTGTCGCCATGTGCCAAGCAACTGAAGGGCGTCGGTCTTTGGCCGGAAACGCAAGGCTGAGAATACAGGAGAAGGAAGGGAGAAAAGCGCCTGGGCGGAACACTTGAAGCGGTAAACGTGCAACGGTGGCCTGGACGCGTAGAAGTGGGCGGGAAGCCCAGAAGGAAGGTCAGCGCAGGCCGGAGCGTGTCAGTCTAGCAAACTGTCATGTTATGGGGCGACACGGCAAACGCCAGATACGCCTCACGGTTCACGAAGAGGCGGGCATCTGGCGGCAGAAGTGGTGGGGAAACTAAGGTCAACACTCTGGATACGGGCTTTGGCGGGGAAAGGTTCCCGCTGGCGCTTCTGTGGCCTTTACTCAGCCTTTAATACAGATTCAGACTGGCTTGCTTGCTCCCAAAATCTTAAATCCACCGTCGCGCAGCAACTCGCGCACAGGGCCAACTTCTTGCATTGTCGTTTCGTAGGGCAACGGCTCATTGGCGACCAGATAGAGCGTGCCACCCGGCACAAGGCGGCGCACTGCCGTCTGAATAAATTCGCGGGCCACGTCCAGCACCACGCCGCGCCCCACATGGAAGGGCGGATTGGTAAGGATCAGCTCAAAGGTACGGCCTTCCAGAGCCGCGTCTACGTCGGAGTGGATGCACTCCCCTGCCAGGGTGTTGGCCTGCAAGGTGGCCTCTGCGCTCCGCACGCTGGACAGATCGCCGTCGACCAGCGTCACTTCTGCGCCGTGCTTGGCGGCCCACGCGCCAATAATGCCCGTGCCGCAGCCCAGATCCAGCACGCGCTTGCCCGCCAAACTCAGGGTTCCGGCCTCCACCATTGCCGTCAGGTGTGCCAGAAACAACGTGGTGGCCTTGTCCAGCCGTCCGGCGCTGAAGACTCCGGGCAGGCCCACCACGCCAACACCATAAGCCTCGTAGGTTTCAGGTGCGGGCATTGGGGGCGTCTGACCGGGCCGCCGGATCAGCTTGGCAACGCGCATTCCACCGTCGCGGCCAATGGTTTCGCCCGTGCCGAAGGCCGCGCCCGCCGCCCTCACATAGCGGTCAAAGCCTTTGTCCCGGTCTCCGGCGATGTACAGGGTGCCGCCGGGAGGCGTGCAGGCGTGCGCCCAGGCCACCTGCGCCGTTGCGTAGGCGGTGCCCCGATCTCCGGCCAGGACGAGCGCCACCGTCTGTGCCCGCGTGGGCCATGCGGCGCTCAGGTTGTCGCCCGGACAGGCCGCCCGCGCCTCTATTCCGGCTGCTTTCAGGGCTGCCAACGCCGCCGCCGAACCTTCTACCGCCCGCAAAGTCACGCCCGGCAGCGATCCGGTCAGGCCGCCCATCGCCGTCAGGTCGAGCACATCGCCGCGCACCTTTTCACGGCGCATGGTCTGCACCATCAACGACTGTGCATCGTCCACCTCAGGGTAGCCGCGTACACCGGGCTTGGTGAAGGCGTGCAGCCCGTCTAGGCGCGGGGCGAGTGCGGCGGGGCGGGCATCGAAGTAATTGTAACGCTGGACGGCAGGCGCGGCTTTGGGTGCGGAAGAACTGCCTGTGCCAGCGGAGCTTCCAGCCGATGCGGGGGCCGATCTGCCCGCCGATTTGTCCGGGCCTCCCCGCGAGACTCTAATTTTCTGTTTACGTGTGCCGGTCATGCGTTCCCGTTTATCACATGCTGCCTGCCTGTGCTTCACGGCACGTGCGGCGCACCGACTTAGGTTCATGTCTAGTCAACACTCTTCCCCGGCTCCACTGTGTGAAGGCCGCATTACGCCAATACCCACTCTTTGCCCATCCCTGCTGTTTAGGCTACAGGTGTACCACAACCTAAAACCGACCGGGTGAAGTCGGTTCATCCGCCCGCCAGTCCCGCAGAAT
Source organism: Deinococcus sp. QL22 (assembly GCF_023370075.1). Lineage (NCBI taxonomy): Bacteria > Thermotogati > Deinococcota > Deinococci > Deinococcales > Deinococcaceae > Deinococcus > Deinococcus sp. QL22. The sequence continues at coordinate 2,808,603 of NZ_CP097149.1, read as the reverse complement.
CATACGCGCCGCTGGCGGAGCTTTCTGGTGGACGCAGCGGTGGTTGCGCTAGCCTGAGCCTGTGTCTTCTTCTGGGCCAAATTCTGTGCCGTCCGTGACTCCCGATTGGGCCTTCGAGCGAGAGCATTGGCGGCGCGGCGCGTTCCGGGTAGCAGGCGTAGACGAGGCCGGACGCGGTGCGTGGGCGGGGCCAGTCACGGTGGCCGCAGTGATTTTGCCCGGCTTGGCGGTAGAATACCCGTTCAGAGACAGCAAGCAACTGACGGCGGCGCAGCGGGAACGGTACGCGGCGCAGGTGAAGGAAGTGGCGCTGACCTGGGCTGTAGAACACGCCTGGCCCGATGAAATAGACCGCCTGAACATTCTGGGAGCCACGCACGCTGCCGCCGCCCGCGCCCTGTCTCGCCTGACGCCCGCCCCGCAGGCCCTGATTACCGACTACCTGAAACTCCGCACGCCCCTGCCCCTGACCGCCCCGGCGAGGGCCGACGCCCTGAGTTACACGGTAGCCGCCGCCAGTTTGCTGGCCAAAACCGAGCGTGACCGCGTGATGGTTGAGCTTGACGCCGAGTATCCGGGCTACGGATTTGCCGCCCACAAAGGTTACGGCGCTCCCGCACACCGCGCCGCATTGGGGCAGTTGGGTGTCACGCCGCAGCACCGCCGCACCTTCGCGCCCATTGCGCGTTTGTTGGCACAGGAAGAAGCGGGCCGGCTGTTTGAAAGCCGTTCCTCAGACGGTCTTGAGGAAAGCTGAAGAAACCGGATTGGCGACCCTTCCGTAGCCATTCCCGCAGAACCACTTAGAGAGGCGGCTCACATTAACGTTGATTCAGGCAGGAACGGCCACGCACCGGGCGCGGGGTTCAGGCCGCAACATTCGTTAGGAGACTGCTATGGACAACCGCAATATTTCCAACCTGCTTACCGTCGCCGGATTCGCTTCCATTCTGGGTTCTATTGCCATCTGGGCCTCTCAGGGCGGGCAGGGCAAGGACGCCGAAACCCGCGCACACGGCGAACGCTTCGGCATTTTCGTGGGTCTGTGGGCACCCACCTTCTTTATTCTGGCCAACCGCTACAACCGCGCCGCACTGGAAGACGGGCGCAAAATTTTCGACAACTGAACCCAGATAGACCAGTCTTTTCAACTCAACTAGTGGACAGCCACAGGCATGTCTGTAGTTATTCTCACGCTGGGTCGTGCCGTCCGAGCTTCTCCCGCGCAGCTGGTGTTGAGAATTGCCAGTTCACGCGCACCGCCCGCGCATTGCGGTCGGTTTCCCAGGCCTGTATCTCACGCTCGACGGCCTCTTTGCTGGCCAGACGTTGCCCAAGACACTGACGTTGCAGGGCCGACCATTCGAGTTCGGCCATGTTCAGCCAAGACGCATGTTTTGGCGTGTGTACCCACTCAAATCGACGAGTCAATGGCCGGGCTTCCTCTGCCGGAAGAGGTTGATATAACGCCGCTGGGCTGTGTGTCGACAGCTGATCCAGGACGAGTGTGATCTTCTCTGCCTCGGGAGAGCGTCACTCCAGGCTCTGGAGTTGCGCTGCGAACTCCGCATTTCCTCGTCGCTCGGTCACCGTGACCGTACGTTGACCCGTCAGGGGTTCGAAGGCCACGAAGAAATTCACCGTGCCGCACCGCTTGTCTTCATGATCCACCCGTGCCGGGATTCCCGGCACGGGTGGCCATGGCTCACGGACATGATCAAGCAGCTGGTAGGATGTTTCATCGAAGCAGATGACCGGCCGCGAAGCGTCGTAGGGCTGAGCATACGTGTCCAGCACAGCTTCCATGCGCCAGACGAAGTCCGCGCCTACCTGAGCGACACACCCACTTTGAACTTGCCACGGTCCCTGCGCGTTTTTTTCAGTGTGCGCCGCACCGTCTCGTCACTACTACTGTCCACCACGCCTAAGGTCACCAGACGATCCGCCAAGAGCTGCATCGTCCACTTCTCCCGACCATCAGGTGCCCGACAGACTTCGGCAATCAGGATCGCCGTCTGCTGAGGATCCAGTTTCGGGGGCTGCTGAGGACGCTCTTTTTCGTACAGGGCAGCCTGCAGGCCGCCCTCAGCGTCCTTCTTGCGAATGGATGCCACAGTCGCAGCATTGACGCCCTGACGCTGGGCCACCTCCTGATCGAGGAGCCCTTGCTCGCTCAGCAACAGCAGACGTGCGCGGGTCATGACCCGCGCACTGTGCACGCCTTTGCGCGTCATGTCCGTCAGCTGTTGCCGCTCATCGTCACTCAGCTTCACAACCCACTGCTTCTGTCGTCCCATTCCTGAGTCTAACCCATGTCATGCCTGTGGCTGTCCACTAGAAGGTGTCACAGTGGGGCTGCCGAGTATTCTTTGCCCCGACTGCAACTTCTTTTTTGTGTATCGCAGACCCGTCGCTGTTCAGGTTGACGGCACGAATCCGAGTAGAGGCCACAAGCCAACGGAGGCCGGTTGACGCGCTTACTCTTGCGGGGAGCGTTCCCATCCGGTCTGAATCTCGGTGGGCCGGAAGCCGGCGCGTTCGTACAGGCGTTGGGCGTGGTAGGCCGGGTCAGCCACGATGACCAAGGTCTGGGCGTGCAGGTGGGTGCGTGCCCACTCGCCTGCCCGGTGTACCAGGGTGCCCGCCAGTCCCAACGAGCGGGCCTCGGGGTGCGTTTCCACATTCTGGTAGCGCGTGACGCCGCCCGCCTGGTTGGCCGCGTCCGCCGAGAAGACGCCCAATCCCGAATACATCTGGCCTGTGGGGTCAAACGCGCCGAACATGGCTCCCCGCCCTCTTTGCTGAGCGGCGCGGGCGGCTTCCAGCTTGCGGGCAGCAAAGCTTTGGTAGCCCGCTGCCTCGTGCGGCTCTGGATCGGCGGCGTTCACGGCCATTCTGAGGGCCAAAGCTGCTAGCCAGTCGGCGTCCTGCGTGGCGTCCAGTGGCCGGAACTTCAGGTCGGTGTTGAGGGTACGGGGCGGGAGCGTCTGAGAAGTGGTCAGGACGGTATCGCAGTGCAGGCTAAATCCTGCATTCAAAAACTCCTGCTCTGCGCCGCCCTCGCCATCGGTGGTATCCAGCCCAAAGGTCACGTGCCGGGCCTGCGGGTGTGCCTGCTGAAAAGCTTCCAACCACGCAGTCAGCTCGCCCGGACGCGGGGGCCGGGGCATCAGTAAAAAGTTGCCCCACCAGAACGTAGGATTGCTGGGCGTGGTAATCCGAACAACACGGCCCAGTTCCGCCAGTTCCAGAACTTCGCAGGAACCGCCCTCATGCAGGCGCAGGGCCAGATCGGTGTGGTAGCCCAAAGAAAGTGGGCGCTGAAACTCGCTCATGCGCCCCAGTATGAAGCCGTACCAGTATGAACCCGGCCCTTGGGAACCGCAGCCGTTTACGGCGTCACGGGCAAGTACCGCCAATTCACATTTGCCAGCGTGTGAGAACTGGTCACGGTGGCAATCGGCGCGTCGCTTGAAGGCTGCCCGGTACGGGTTTCCAGTGAATTCCAGCCGTGCTTGAGGTCGTAATTGATCTGGACAGTGCCCTCTACCGTGCTGCCGTCGGCGCGGGTAAAGGTGCAGTTCAGGGTTCCCGTAATCCGCACATCGCGGTCAGCGTAGGCGTGGGTGCGGGTGGTAATCAGAATGTCCTGCGACGTGAGGCGGTTGCTGATGGCGGCGCTGGCGGGCATCAGTTGACCCGTGATTGCCCCGCCCGCACTTGTGGGCATAAAGGTGCCGCCGTTGAGTACGAGCACGCGGGCATTGGGGGTACTGGCAACGGGTTCGCCACTGCAATCCACGCCGCGCACCTGGTCGGGCAGCACGCTGGGCACAGTGGGCAGATTCTCCAGGTTGCTCCGGCTGGGCAGGCGCGGTGTGGTGGGCAAGGCCAGCCGGTAACTGCCGTCGGCCGCCACCGCTGCCGAGGCGATCGCCTGCGCCTGTCCATCTATAGAAGCTGTGAATACGGCAGTTCCGGCACTGGGCGGGAACACGATAACGCCACTCGCACTGACGCCCACTCCGCTTTCCGGGCCGACAGCGCCGCAGGCACTCAGCGTTGCCGCGCACAGGAGGGCGGGCAACAGGCAGCGGGTCAGCAGGGCAGATGGGGGGCGTCTCATATGTCTGGTTCAATCTTAACGTTCCACTCTTTCAGTAACGGCACAGAGTTGTGATGGTACCGGGCAGGTTACGAATATCGGTTCCCGGATAGTCAGACCGCCCGATCCAGCGAACCTGAGGCAGAATGGAAACAAGATGAAGTCCACTGCTTCCGCCCCGACCAGCATCGTTTCTGTGGCGGCCAGCCCCACGCACAGCTTTAGCAAACAGCCTTTGCCTGGCGTGCAGTTGTTGGCCGGATTGGGCGTGCAGGGCGACGCACACGCGGGCCACTCCGTGCAGCACCGTTCCCGCGTGGCGGCCGACCCCACGCAGCCCAATCTGCGTCAGGTTCACCTGATTCACGGCGAACTGCTGGATGAACTGAACGCGGCAGGCTTCGACATTCAGCCCGGCGATCTGGGTGAAAATGTGCTGACACGTGGCTTAGACCTGTTGGCGCTTCCGGTGGGCACACGCCTGCATGTGGGCGCTGAGGCAGTGATCGAGGTCACGGGTTTACGGAATCCTTGCAGCCAGATCGAAGCCTTTCGGCCCGGACTGTTGGCGGCGGTGCTGGGCCGAGATGAAGCTGGGAACGTGATTCGCAAAGCGGGAATTATGGGCGTGGTGGCGGTGGGCGGCGAGATTCGCCTGGGCGATTCCGTGCAAGTGGAGTTGCCACCGCTGCCTCACCGAGCGCTGGAACGGGTCTGAATTCCGGCCTCCGAGTGAGACTTTGTTGGGCCTCTGTTTGCCCGCGTCCTATTCCTTTTGCCCCCTCCCGCTACACTGCGGGGGTGAATGTTCGGAATTTTTCAATTATTGCCCATGTGGATCACGGCAAATCTACGCTGGCTGACCGCATCATGGAGCGGCTCGGCGCGATGGGCGAGCGAGACAAGCGCGACCAGACCCTCGATACGCTGGAGCTGGAGCGCGAGCGCGGCATTACCATCAAGTCCACACCTGTTCGTCTGACCTATGTGCGGCCCCCGCAGGAAGACGGCACGGGCGGCGAAAGCTACACCTTCAACCTGATCGACACGCCGGGGCACGTGGATTTTAATTACGAAGTGTCGCGCAGCCTAGCGGCCTGTGAGGGCGTGCTGCTGCTGGTGGACGCCTCGCAGGGCGTGGAAGCGCAGACCATCGTGAACGCGTATCTGGCCATCGACAGCAATCTGGAAATTATTCCGGTCATCAACAAAATTGATTTGCCCGCCGCCGACCCGGAAGGCGCAGCGCAGGAATTAGAGGACGTGATCGGCATTCCCGCCGACAGCGCTGTGTTCGCGTCCGGCAAGTCGGGCATCGGCATTACCGAAATTCTGGAAGCCATCGTAGACCGCATTCCGCCGCCGCCCGGCGATCCCGAAGCGCCCCTGAAGGCCCTGATCTTCGATTCCTTTTACGACGCCTATCAGGGAGTCATTCTGTTCGTGCGGGTGCTGGAAGGCACGCTGACGCCCAAGCAGCCCATCATGCTGTTCAACTCCGGCAAAACCTTTGATGTGGATAAATTGGGGACGTTTACCCCCGGATTGATCGTCAGCGACTCGCTTCCGGCGGGGGCGGTGGGCTGGGTGGCGGCAGGAATTAAAGACATTCACGACGCGCAGGTGGGCGACACGCTGACCCAGAAAGACCGGCCCACACCGGAGCCTTTTCCGGGCTTCAAACCCGCGCAACCGGTGGTGTTTTCGGGCCTATATCCCACCGACACCGAGGATTACCGCAAGATGCGCGACGCGCTGGAAAAGCTGAAGCTGAACGACGCGGCGTTTACCTTCGAACCCGAAACATCGGAGGCGCTGGGCTTCGGCTTCCGCTGCGGCTTCTTGGGCCTGCTGCACGCCGAGATTATTCAGGAGCGGCTGGAACGCGAATACGACCTGGACTTGATCGCTACCGCGCCCGCCGTGGTGTACCGGATCAGCCTGACCAACGGCACCATTTTTGAGACCCAGAACCCGGCAGAATTTCCCACCCGTGACCGGATCAGCGCCACCGAGGAGCCGTACATCAAGCTGAGCATCATGTTGCCCGAGGAACACGTGGGGCCAGTGATGCAGCTTCTTCAGGAGCGCCGGGGCAGCATGATCACCATGAATTACGTAGGTAAGCGCGTGGAACTGCTGTACGAGGTGCCGTTTGCCGAGATTCTGTACGATTTCCATGACCGCCTGAAGTCCATCAGCCGGGGTTACGCCAGCATGGATTACGAGCAGATCGGCTACCGCGACGGCGACCTCCGCAAGGTAGACATCATGGTGAACAACGAAATCGTGGACGCCCTGGCCGTGATCGTGCACGAGGACAAGGCCTACGGAATTGGCCGCAAAATCGTGGACAAGATGGCCGAAGTGATTCCGCGCCAGATGTTCCCCGTGCCGGTGCAGGCCACCATCGGCGGCAAAATCATCGCCCGCGCCACCGTGAAGGCCTACCGCAAAGACGTCCTCGCCAAGTGCTACGGCGGCGACATCAGCCGCAAGAAGAAGCTGCTGAACAAGCAGAAAAAAGGCCGCGCCCGCATGAAGCAGATTGGGACTGTGGAAGTGCCGCAGGAAGCGTTCCTGGCGGTACTGAGTACGGACGAGTAAGTCTTAAACCCATCAGACCAAAGGGCGCACCAGCAGGAATCTCTCCTCTGGTGCGCTTTCTTACTGTCCCTAGCGGTCTGTCAGGGCCAACTGGACGCTCAGGGCGGCAAAGGTGGCCGCGAACGAACGCCTCAGCCACACAATCGCTTTGGGCGAGCGAGCCACATAAGTTCGGATGCTGCCCGACAACACGCCGTAAACCGCGAACACTCCGAAGGTAACGGCCATAAAGACCGCGCTGAGAAGCAAAAATGAAGCGCTGGGCGAAGGCGTACCCGCCGGAATGAAATGGGGCAAAAACGCGAAGAAAAACAGGGTTAGCTTGGGATTCAGTAGATTGAGCAACACAGCTCGCACAATGATCTGACGAGAGTTTTGGCCCGCCGTACCCGCACTGAATTGCAGTGTTCCCCGGTCTTGCCAAGTGGCCCAAGCCAAATACAAGAGGTAGGCGGCCCCAGCAAACTTGAGGCCCTGAAAGACGGAAGCGCTCATGTGCAATACGAAAGACAGGCCCAAAACACTGGTGAGCAAGTGCGGGATGATGCCCAACGTACACCCGAACGCGGCAGCAAGACTGGCCCGCCAGCCATGAAACAACCCTGTTGAGATTGTATAAATTGCGCCCGTTCCTGGAATCAAGGCGACGATCAGCGAGGTCAGCATGAATTCTGTGGTGAGCATGGGTGCTTCACTTTAACCGGGACAAGAGAGTTGCCGTACATAAGCCATCGCTGATGGAAATGGCGGATTGCCGTTCCCACGTTCGGGGCGGCATTCTTGCTGTCGGGCTGCAGCTCTGGCCCAAAGGGAGAACACGCGATGGCACAGCGGCAAGTGATCAAGGCAGAGGCGCAGCTTTTTCCGCACCCCAACGCGGAACGGCTGGCGTTATGCAAGGTAGGGCCATTTCAGTTGGTGGTTCAGAAGGGCAACTTTAAAGACGGTGACCTGATCGTAGTCGCGCCGGAGCGGGCGCTGTTGCCGCCGCAGTTCGCGGGCCTGTACACCAACGCCGACACGGGCGTGTCCTATCTGCACGGCCCAGATGCCAACCGGGTGGTCAGCATGCGGCTGCGCGGCGAGCGTTCTCAGGGTGTGATCTTGCCGCCGGACATGCTGGAATCGCTGGGCCTGGCCGACCTGCCGATAGGAGAAGACCTGTCTGAGGGGCTGGGCATCACGTTTTACGAGCCGCCCGTGCCTGTGTCTATGGCAGGCGACGCCGAAAACGTGAGTGGCGTGCTGGGCGGCGGATACCGGCACCATGACGTGGAACAGTTCGGCATCTACGAACGCGACTTTGTGCCCGGCGAGCCTGTGGTAGTCACTGAAAAACTGCACGGGTCGCAGGGCATCTACTACCGTGCGGCGGGCGGCGAATGGGTGGTGACCAGCAAAGGGCTGTCGCGGCAGGCGCTGGGGCTGAAGGAAAATGCCGGAAACGTGTACTGGCAGGCCGCCCACGCCGCTGGGTTGTTCGCGGCTGTGGACGCTGCGTACCCGTTGGGTCAGGAAGTCCAGTCAACAGAAATACAAGTCTTCACTGAAGTGCTGCCCGTGCAAAAGGGCTACGGCTACGGCCAAAGCGGGCCAACCCTGCGGGTGTTCAGAGTCGTGGTAGATGGCAAGGATCAAACGTTTACCGACTTTGGCGGCTGGTTCAGAGACTGGGCCGTGCCGCTGCTCTACGCTGGCCCCTTCGACACTGCTCTAATTCGCACGCTTAAAGACGGGCCCGAAACCGTGTCTGGGCACAGCCTGCATACCCGTGAGGGCGTGGTGGTCTCGCCCGCTGCCGCCCGCTACGCGTCGGACGGAACATCACTGCGGGTCAAGCTGATCAGCGACGCTTACGCCAAGAAAGAAACCGGAGATGAGCTGAGCTAGGGAGCCTGCCCGCCAGCCTGAGTCCTTAATGAAGACCAGACGGTAGCGGGTCGAGACTGATCCCTCAGCCTGCTACCAATTGGACTGGAGTCCCTGAAACACGGGGAATCTGGCTGCAAAGAATCCTTCCTGACTTCCATCTGACGCTACACAGCGGCCCACCCATTGGGTGCAGAGGCTGGGGGGATTGACACATAGCCGACCAACAGGTAACCGTGACGGTTCTGTCAGAACATGACAGTTAAGCTGTGATTTATGAGCAGACGTGATGCCAGCATGAGTTCTGCCCCAAAGCGGGCAGCGACTCTGGTGGTATCTCCTGCACAGCCCGGAAAACAGGCCAGGTACCGGGCAACCCTGCGCGCGCAATTTACATTGGTCATTTTCTTGCTGGCTTTCTTGCCCAATCTGGTGCTGACTTTTACGGCGCAGCCCAATGTGCCGACCTTGACGCTGGTGGCATGGATGCTGGTGGTCGGCCTGCTGTGCGCGATTACAGGCTACGTCCTCAGCGGCGCGTTGCTGCGGCCCCTGAACCGCCTGGAGACAGAAGTGCAGCGCGGCGATTTTGCCGAACCACACGCCGACGACCCCGCCGAAATCCGGGCTTTGCGCGGCGCATTTACCACTTTGCTAGACCGCCTCGGCACCGAGCAAGGCCGCCGCAGCGCGTTTATGGCGACACTGGTACACGACCTGAAAACGCCCCTGATCGCCACCGGGCACCTGACACACGCCCTGACCGCCTACCCGCTGCCGGAAGCCGAGCGCCGTGAAGTCGGCGTACAGATCCAGGCCGAGACGACGCGCCTTCTGGCACTGGTGCAGCAGATGGCCGACGCCCACCGTTTCGAGCGCGAAGACGTGAAGTTGCAGGCCGATCAAACCGATCTGCGCGGTGTGCTGGACAATGTGGCCCGCCGAGTGGCCTCCCAAGCAGAAGCACGCAGCCTGACCCTGAGCGTCAGCGGCAGCGGCTCTGCATCCGTAGACGCCCATGTCATAGAACGCGCCGTTTCCAACCTGGCCGAGAACGCTCTGCGCTATGCCCACACCGGCGTGCATCTTTCCGTGACGCCGCAGGGAATTTGCGTAGAGGACGACGGCCCCGGCCTCAGCGGTGATCTGGCCGACCTCGCGCAGCCGTTCAATTCTCAGCCTGCCCTGATCGCGGGGCAGCACTACACCGCCGGAACCGCCGGGCTGGGCCTGTTTATCGTGCGGCGCATTGCCGAGGCGCACGGCGGGCAACTGCTGTACGAGCGCCACCCTCCCAACCGATTAGAGCCGCCTGACCCATTGGCTCCACCTTCAGTACACGATCCAACTCCCAGTGCCACCCATACTGTCCCAGGCGCTTTTTCCCCTTCCTCTTCCCTGTTTACCCTGACCCTTCCGGAGGTCACCCCATGAGACTAGTTATCGCTGACGACCACCCTTTGTTCCGTATGGGCCTCAAGTACGCACTCATTCATCAGGGATTTGATGTGGTGGCCGAGGCCGCCGACGGGTTGGCCGCGCTGGACGCCTGCCGTCTGCACCAGCCCGACGCCGCCCTGCTGGACGTGAAAATGCCCGGCATGACCGGTATCGAGGTGTGCGAGAAACTGCGCCTGAGCAACCCCAACGTGGTCAGCGTCCTGATTACCACCTTCTCCGAACCCGCCATCGTGCAGGCTGCCCGCGCTGCCGGGGCAAGAGGCTACGTGAGCAAAGAAACCGATCCCGAAAGCTTGGCCCGCCAACTGCGCGACATCGTGGCCCACCCCGAAATTGACCGCCTGCCGCATGTAGATGTGCCGCGCCTGACCCCCCGTGAATCCGAAGTACTGCCGCTGCTGGCTCAGGGCTACAGCAACAAGGAAATCGCCAAAAATCTGGGCGTCAGCCCCGACACCGTGAAAGATCACCTGGCCCGCCTGTACGCCAAACTGGACGCCGGAGACCGCACCGAGGCCGTGAGCCGCGCCCGTTCCATCGGCCTGCTGCACTAACTCATCAAATAACACCACAACAAGGGGCGCTTCGGCGTCCTTTTTCGTTGTTAAGTCCCTCGCCGTAACGTTTTAGCTTTACCGAGCGAAGCGAGTATCGAAGCTGGGAGGGCGCAAGCACACGCATTTGTGCTTGCAAACTATTTTCACCCCATCAGAATGCAGGGGTGATAAAGATTGCTGCCCGTGCCCTGCTGCTTGCCGCCGTATCTGGAAGTGCTGTGTTAGGAAGTGCAAACGCGCAGACCGCTTCTCCTTCCAACCTGTTCAGTGCCCCCACCCAGCGCGAGGGCCTGACCGTGTGGGGCAGCCTCACATCCGAAATTTTTATTCTTCCCGGTCTCAGCGCAGGCCTCAGCTTTCCGGTGGGGCAACTGGGCAGGGCCAGTGTATCTGTGCGTGGTATGGCCGACGTGATCTTTTTTCCCCTGCCAGATGTGTCCGTGCCGATTGTGCCATTGGTGGGGGCCGATCTGCTCTTCAGTGGGCCGGTGGGCAACGTCACCGTGTACGGCGGGCCGGGCATTGGCACTGTACTAGGCGACCTGTTCTGGGTCAGCGGCACGGCGGGCATTCGCAACTCGTTCGGAAGCTCGCGCTGGGGCTACTTTGGCGAATTTAAAGGGCGCTATCTGTTCGACACAGCTGGAACTGTCCTGTCCTCGCCCGGCACGCGCCTTGGCCTGACCTACCGGTTTTAGCTGGATGGGGAGTGTGGATTGAGGAGGAGCCAGAACGAGGGAACAGCCGAACCACGATCTACCCTCCCTTTTTCCGTGGCCCACAACCCAACCGCCCCACTCGCATAGATTCCGCCCCACCTCGTTTCAGGCTGCCAGGTACACTCACGCCATGACCACTGCCGCCCCGTTTCGACTCTCAAACCGTGTCCAAAGCCTGAAGCCTTCCTCTACGGTGGCCGTGACCACCCGCGCCCTGGAACTGCGGCGGGCGGGCATAGACGTGATCAGCATGAGTGTGGGCGAGCCGGATTTCGACACGCCCCCACACATCAAGGCGGCGGCTGTTGCAGCTATAGAGTCGGGCAAAACCAAGTACACGGGCGTGAACGGAATCCCCGAGCTGCGCGAGGCCATCAGCGCCAAGTTTGCGCGGGAAAACGGCCTGAGCCATGCACCCGACGCCGTAACGGTGACCAGCGGCGGCAAACAGGCGCTGTTCAACGCCTTTTTTGCCCTGCTCAATCCCGGCGACGAGGTACTGATTCCCGCGCCGTACTGGGTCAGCTACCCGGAAATGGTGGCGTTTACCGGGGCGGTTCCAGTGCCTGTGCCGACCACACCCGAAACGGGGTTTATGCTCGATCCGGCAGAGGTGGAAGCCCGGATCACGCCGCGCTCCCGCATGATTATTCTGAACAGCCCCGGCAACCCGACTGGCGCGGTGTTTTCGCCAGAGGTACTGCGGGCGGTGGCAGCCCTCGCAATGCGCCACGGCCTGATCATCGTGACCGACGAAATGTACGAGCATCTGGTCTACGACGCCGAGCAGATCAGCATCGGCACCTACGCACCCGACCACACCCTGACCATCAACGGGGCCAGCAAAGCCTATGCCATGACCGGCTGGCGAATCGGCTATGCAGGCGGGCCAAAATCGGTGATCGCGGCCATGAATGCCATTCAATCTCAGAGCACCAGCAATGCCAGCAGCATCTCTCAATACGCCGCACTGGCCGCACTGGAGCAGCACGAGGCCACCACCGAATTCATTGATATGGCCCGCGCCGCCTACCGCCAACGCCGCGACGCCATCGTGTCGGGCCTGAACGCGCTGGGATTGCCCACGCCCACGCCGGAAGGAGCTTTTTACGTGATGGCCGATACCACCAAGCTGCACGCGGACGAGCTGGAAGCCGCCCGTCTGATTCTGGATCAGGGCCGCGTCGCTGTGGTTCCCGGCACAGATTTCGGCGCTCCGGGGCAAGTGCGCCTCAGCTACGCCACCAGTTTGGAGCAGATCGGAGAAGTGTTGCGGCGGATTGGCGGGGTGTTGGAAGGGCAACCCTGAGTGCAAGCGGCATTTATTTAGCCTTCATCTTCCTTGCACTCTACGGGAACCCAACTCACACTCTGCCCGTACCCCACAGCATGACCAACATGACCCCCGGTGCCGATGGTAGCTACAACCTCCGTGACTTTCTGGTGCAAACTGCCGAGCGCGACAATCCCGGCGAGGTCTTTGAACTGGAAAGCAGCAAGATGCTGGAAGCCCGCGTGGATGGCCGCATCTGGAGCAAATTGGGCGCGATGATCGCCTATAAGGGTAACCTGAATTTCAAGCGCGAGGGCACGCTGGAAGGCGGCCTGATGAAAGCCCTGAAACGCGCTGTGAGCCAGGAGATGAGTCCACTCGCCAAAATCGAGGGGCGCGGCGTGGTGTATCTGGCCGATCAGGGCAAAGAAGTCAGTATTTTGCGGCTGCAAGGCGACACCCTGAACGTCAGCGGCAACGACCTGTTGGCCTTTGAGGACAGCGTGAAATACGACATCACGATGCACCGCCGGATCGCGGGTATGGCGGCGGGCGGCCTGTTCAGTGTGCGGGTGCAGGGGCATGGGCTGGTGGCGATTCTCAGTCACGGCAAACCGCTGACCCTGCGCGTCACGCCCAACGAACCCCTGTTTACCGACCCCAACGCCACCGTCGCCTGGAGCGGCAACCTGACGCCGCAACTGCGCGTGGATTCCAGCCTGCGCTCTATTTTTGGGCGCGGCGGCGGCGAAACGTATCAGATGGTGTTTCAGGGCGACGGCTTCGTGGTGGTGCAGCCCTACGAGGAATTTGAGCAGGGCCTGGGCGGCGAGAGCAAGGGGGGCGGAATCAGTGATCTGTTTGACTGAGAGCGTGATTATAAAGGGTCGCCGATTTCGGCAAATCTCGTGTAGAACAGCATTCGCTTTGCTCGCTCACCCCCTCTCCAGCCCTTCCCCCTCAAGGGTGAGAGAGCCACAGCCCCATCTTTACGGCGTTTCTAGGCTTTTGAGCAATCCAAATGGAACCTTATAAACACGCTCTGAGAAAAACTGTGAGGGGTGCGGAAGTGAACACAGAGGAAGGAGGCTAAGCCAGTGTTGGCAGACCGCCTTCCTTTTTCATCCAATTTCACATCCTGCACAGCATTCCGGGCACTCTGCGCCTTTCCGACTGACCAATGGCGACTCACCACTGACGCTCTGGCGCTACACTTCCCCCCAATGAGTCAGGTGATCCGGTGAGTTTAATAGTCATGGCAACGGGCGGCACGGGCGGGCACATTTACCCGGCGGTAGCGACGGCGCGGGCGCTGATGGCGCGGGGGCATTCGGCGCTGATTTTGGGACAGCGCGGCGGTATGGAAGAACGCATCGCCGCCGAACAGGGCCTGCCGTTTGAGGGTGTGGACGCCGGAAAACTGGCCCGCAGTGGGCAGGGCCGCCCCGACCCCCGGGAACTGTTGAAGGCTGGACAGGGATTGGCACAGGCGCGGGCGGTCCTGAGACGCCTGAAACCCGGCGTGGTGGTGGGCTACGGCGGATTTGCCAGTTTGCCAGGAGTGTTGGCTGCCCAAAGCTTGGGCCTGCCCACCCTTCTACATGAACAAAATGCACGGCTGGGGCTGACGCAACGGCTGGCGGTCTACCGGGCAAAAGCAGTGGGCACCGCCTATGAACGCGTGATCGGATTGCCGCCCGCCAAAACCACGATGGTCGGCATGCCCACCCGCGAAACCCGCATGAGCCGCGCCGACGCGTTGGCACAGTTGGGCCTGCAAGATGGCCCTCTCACGCTGCTGGTCATGGGCGGCTCTCAGGGGTCTCTGGCCCTCAACAGTGCCGTGCCCGACACCCTGCGGTATGTTCTGGGCGAGGAAGGCCTGCTGGGAGCCGGGGCAGGCGGCGGCGTTTCTCAGATGAGTACGCCCGTGAGTACCGGAGCCAGAGGCGAGATGAAAGCCGGGGCCGGATTGGCACAGATTGATCTGGACTTTACTGGGCCGCACCTTTCCAACCCTGACCACAGCCTCCGCGACAGCCCCGCCGTACAGGTCTTGCATTCTACCGGGCCGCGCTGGTTGGGAGAGGTGGCCCCCCGCGTGCAGGATCTGGGCTGGTATCACCCCACCGGATTTGTGGACGCGGTGGCGGCGTGGTCGGCGGCGGATGTGGCGATCACGCGGGCAGGCACGGGCACGCTGGCCGAGGCTGCCTTTCACGGCGTGCCCGTCATCATGATTCCCCTGCCCGAATCGGCAGAAAATCACCAGTACCACAACGCGGCGGCGGTACAGGCGGCGGGAGCGGGCCGCATGGTGGAGCAGCACCGAGTGGGCGAGGCACTGGGGGAAGCGGTGTTAGAGTGTGCGGCGTCGGGCACGCGAACCGCCATGCAAGCGGCGGCCCTGGCGCGCTCTCCTGTAGGAGCCGCAGACCGCTTCGCAGACCTGATAGAGCGGCACCTGAATCGCCTCTGACTCACCGCCGTTTGATCTCACATCAGCCTGGTTTCACAGCTACTTGATTTCACAGCCGTTTGACTGCGCCGCACCTGACCCCCCAAACCCATGACCAACACTGCCCATGACTGACCCTGCCCCCGCCCCCGCCCCGTCCACGCCTACATCGCCTGCTGGACGCTCCGAATCCGCCTCTCTGGCCCGCTCTGAGTTGCCCCAATCTGAGTTGACCCCTTCTGACTCCGTTACCCAACCGCGCCACTATCACCTGATGGGCATAGGCGGCATTGGCATGAGTGCCTTTGCCCGCTTGCTGGCAGCGCGTGGCCTGAGGGTCAGCGGCTGCGACGCCCAGATTTCCGAACTGACTGCCCAACTTATCAAAGAAGGGATTCCGGTGGCCCAGCACCACGACGCCGCGCACATTACGGCGCAGCCCTATGGCCGGGTAGACGTACTGGTGGCCTCTGAAGCCGTGCCCAAAGACCATCCGGAAGTGCTGGCGGCACACACAGCGGGCGTGCAGGTGCAGCCCCGGATGTCGTTGCTGAACGAACTGTTGTCGGCTGGCCCCAGCATCGGCGTGATCGGCACACACGGCAAAACCACCACCACGTCCATGATCGCCATCGCCATGCAGGGCGCAGGCCTTGACCCGGCGGCGTTCGTGGGCGGCATCGTACCCGAATTTGGCAGCAATGCGCGCGTGGGGGCTGGCCCCTTTGTGGCCGAGGTGGACGAATCTGACCGGGCCTTTGCGCTGCTGGGCTGCGAAACCGCCGTGTTTACCAACGCCGAGGATGACCATGTGGGCGGCAACATTGCAACTTACTGGGACACGGTAGAGGAACAGCACGCCGGATTTGCCCGCTTCGTGTCTCAGTCGCGGCGGGTGCTGGCCTGCGCCGATTGGCCGGGGCTGGATGAACTGACGGGCGGCGCACCCGAACGGCTGACCTATGGACAGGCACAGGGGGCCGATTACCGCGCCGTAAATGTGCGGCCTGATCCGGACGGCACGGCATTCACGGTGACCTGGCAGGGTCAGGGGTTGGGCGAGGCGCGGGTGGGCCTGCCCGGAACCCACAACGTGCTGAACGCACTGGCAGCGTTGGCCGTTACGCACCTGTATGGCGGAGATTTTGCCGCCGCAGCCGCAGCTTTGGCCGCTTTCCGGGGGCCGGGACGCCGCTGGCAGCACATCGGTACGGCGCGGGGCGAGGCGGGTGGGGCGCTGGTCGTCGACGATTACGCCCACAACGCCACCAAAGTCGCCGCCGCCGTACAGGCAGCCCGCCAGACCGGGCGGCGCGTGCGGGTGGTCTTTCAACCTCACCGCTACCTGCGCACCCAGCAGTCCTGGCCCCGCCTCGCCGACGCGCTCATGGACGCCGACGAGGTGCTGATGCTGGACATCGCTGCCGCTTCCGAAGACCCGATTCCGGGCATTCACGCCACGCTTATTTCGGGCCGAATGACGGACAATGGACACGGCGGCGTGACCTACAGACCGGATCGTGCAGAAGTCGTGCGATACCTGCGCGAGTCGGCCCAGCCCGCCGATATCATCGTGACGATGGGCGCGGGCGACGTGTGGAAGCTGGCCCGTGAAGTGGTGGCGCTTGAAGGGGTGGCTCCGGCTGAGGTGAACGTGTGAGCGTTTCCGACACCGTTGCAGTCAGTCACACCGGAGCGCGGGTGGAACGCCTGCCGCTGGCCCGATACACCACCTTGGGCGTGGGCGGCGAGGCCGAAGTCTGGTTCGTGTCCACGCACGAGCAACTGGCCGAGGCCATGAGCCAGCCTTACCGGATTCTGGGCGGCGGCAGCAATCTGGTCATTGCCGACGAGGGCCTGCGCGAGCGCGTGATTCGCCTGAGTGGGCCGCTGGGCGAAGCCGACTTGGAGCCTGATCCGGGCCTCAGCACGCCCGACCAGATCGTGACTGGCTGGGTGGGCGGCGGCGTACCCCTGCCGGGGCTGATTCGCAAGCTGCAAAAGCTGGGCTGGTCTAACTTGGAGGGCACGGTGGGCATTCCGGCGCAGGTGGGCGGCGCGGTATGGATGAACGCGGGCACGCGCTACGGCGAGATGTTCGACGGCCTGCACACGCTGGAAATCGTGACGCCGGAAGGCACGCGGCAGGTCACGCCGGACGATCTGAAGTGGGGCTACCGAGACAGCGGCATTCCGCGCAACCATATCGTGTCGCGGGTGCGCTTAAAATTGCGGCCCAGTACGCCGGACGCCGTGTTGGACGCCATGAAATTTGCCGACAATGCCCGCAAGGGTCAGCCCAAGATGAAAACTCCTGGCTGCGCCTTCAAAAATCCGGGCGGCGTGAGTGCCGGAAAGCTGATCGACGAGGCGGGCCTCAAGGGACTGCGGGCCGGAAACGCCATGATCGCTCCCGAACACGCCAACTTCATCGTGAATCTGGGCGGAGCCACGAGTGCCGATGTGCATACCCTGCTGGACGCCATTCGCAGCCGCGTACCTGTGCCGATGGAACTGGAATATGAACTCTGGCCGGAACCAGTTTGGCCGGAGCAGGCATGAGCGCCCGCAAGGTGGGCGAGGGCAACCGCCGGATTACGCCGGAGCCTGCTGAACCTGTGATCATGCCTGTTGATGCAGTGGAGTCAGAGCCGGAAGCCGTGCCTCTTCCCCCTGCCCCCAAGTCCCGCCGCACCCGCCTCTGGACAGCGTTGGGCCTGACATTGGCCGCCGCAGCTTTGGCAGGTGCTTGGTTCGCCTTGCCGATTCGCACGGTCACAGTCGCAGGCAACAGCCAACTGTCAGAGGCGCGGGTGCAGGAGCTTGCGGGCCTGACGCCGCAGTTCGGCTGGCTGTACTACGGCGCTTGGCGGGCGCGGGCGCTGGCCAGCCATCCCTGGATGTTGTCGGCCAAAATTGTCAAAACGTTTCCCGATGGCATCAGCGTGAGCGTGGTCGAACGCAAGCCCTACGCCCGCTGGAAGCGCCTGGACGGGAGCATTGTGACTCTGGCCGCCGACGGCACGGTGCTGCCCGGCGCGGCCCTCAACAGCACATTACCGCTCCTCGGTGGCTGGGGGCCAGACCGTTTGGCCGACGCCCTCTACGTCACGCAGCTCCTATCGCGCTACACTGTGCAATCGGTTGCCTATACGCCGTCTGGGGTCACGGTCAATACGGGACTCGGCGCGGTGTGGAGCGGTGATCTGAAATCCCTCGTAAAGTATGCTGGGAGCATCAGCATGTACCCAAACAAAAAAATTAACATCTACCCGTGGGGGGTGAGCGTCCAAGAATGAAGGAAAATTCAATCATTGTGGGCCTCGATATCGGCACCACGAAAATCACCACCGTCATCGGGGAGATCGCGCCAAACGGCACCCTCGACATCATCGGGCAGGGCAGCGTGCCCAGCGAGGGCATGAAACGCGGCAGCGTGGTGAACTTGGAACGCGCCACCCACGCCATCCGGCAATCGGTGGCCGCCGCCGAGCGTGTCAGCGGCGTGAAAGTGGGCAGCGTGTTCGTCAGTGTGGCGGGCAACCACGCCAAAGCCATTACCAGTCACGGGCTGGCCGCCATTCGCCGCAATCAGGAAATCGCCCAGCCTGACGTAGACCGCGCCATAGAAAACGCCCGCGCCGTACCGCTCGATCCCAATCTTGAAATCATCCATACGCTGCCGCAGGAATACGTGGTAGACGGACAGGAAGGCATCAAGAGTCCGGTGGGCATGCACGGCGTGAGGCTGGAAGTGGACGTACATATCGTGGCCGGAACCGCCGGGCCGCTGCTGAATCTGCGCCGCTGCGTGCAGGAAGCAGGCCTGAAGGTAGACGGCTTCGTGCTGCACGCGCTGGCCTCCGGACTGGCGACGTTGGAAGCCCTGGAACATACCCAGACGGTCATCGTGATCGATATGGGCGGCGGCACCACCGATGTGGGTGTGTTCAAGCGTGGCAACCTCGCCCACAGCGCCAGCATTCCGATTGGCGGTGAACATGTCACGGCAGACCTGGCGCAAATTCTCAAGATTCCGATTGAAGAAGCCGAGAACGTGAAGCGCAAGTACGGCGCGGCCCTGCCCGAATTGGCCGACCAGGATCTGACACTGGAAATTACCACCGCGTCGGGCAGCACGCACGCCATCAGCGCTTTCGAACTCTCGCGCATCATTAAGCCGCGTATCGCCGAGATTTACGGCATGATCCGCGACGAGATTGATCAGGCGTTGGGTCCAGTGGAACTTGTGGCCCAGACGGTGGTCATCACGGGCGGCGCGTCGCAGCTCCGGGGCAGTGCAGAACTGGCCCGTGACCGCTTCCGCTTGCCTGTGCGGGTGGGCCGTCCACGCGGCATCGGCGGCCTCAGCGATATCGTCAGTAGCCCTGCCCACGCTGCCAGCGTCGGTCTGGTGCTTTACGGCATCGGGCAGGACGGCAAGGTGCCGGACATGATCTTCGAGGGCATGGAAACCGTGCAAAACGGCACGCCAGCGCCCATCAGTGCGGGCACCAGCCCCGGCAACGGCGCTCCGGCTGTTACGCCCGCTACACCATCCGCCCCGTCAGGCGAACTTGTGCCATTGAAGCTCGACCCCAACGCTACGCTTAAAAAAGACAAACCAAGCTTTGGCGAGCGCATCAAAAATATCTTCAAAGATTGGGTCTGAATTCATAGGACGAACTGGCAACTCTGCCCACGCTTCTTGCCTATAGATTGAACCCCACTTTGATCGGTGGGGTGTTTTCTATAGGCCACAGGGCTGAATGCTAGGGCCATTAACTCTTAGCATTGACTCATACGGCACATAAATCTATGGGGCCTGAGAGCAACAAGCAGCAATTACATGGATGATCTTGCGTTGACCATCATCAGCAGGCGAGTCTGGTTTAGACGGCTGCAGCGTTATTTAAGCCATAAGCGGTGACCATCTGACTTCCTTCTCTACAGGGTTTCATACCCACGTTGACCCATGCAACCACCAAGCTCAAGGCCAACGCCCACAGAGAGGGATCGTGGGTTAAACTACGCCGAAGAGCGAACAGCTACGGGACAGTCCTAAGCGGCCGTGCCGGAACGTAAGGAGACAGAATGCAAGCGGCCAAAATTCGTGTAATCGGCTTGGGCGGAGCGGGCAACAATGCCGTTAACCGCATGATTGAATCAGGACTCGAAGGCGTAGAGTTTATCGCTGGGAACACCGACGCGCAGGTGTTGGCCAAAAGCCACGCCGAAGTACGGATTCAGCTGGGAGACCGCCTGACACGCGGCCTGGGCGCAGGTGCAGACCCGGAAGTGGGCGAAAAAGCGGCCCTCGAAGACCGGGAACGCATCAAGGAATACCTTGACGGCACCGATATGCTGTTTATTACAGCGGGCATGGGCGGCGGCACGGGCACGGGTAGCGCCCCTGTAGTGGCCGAAATTGCCCGCGAGATGGGCGTCCTGACGGTGGCCATCGTCACCCGCCCCTTTAAATTTGAAGGGCCGAAGCGTCTGCGGGTGGCCGAGGAAGGCATCGGCAAACTGGCTGACCGCGTAGACGGCATGATTGTGGTGAACAACGAGAAATTGCTGACTGCCGTAGACAAGAAGGTCAGCTTCCGTGAGGCGTTCCTCATTGCTGACCGCGTCCTGTACTACGGCGTGAAGGGCATCAGCGACGTGATCAATGTAGAAGGCATGATCAACCTCGACTTCGCTGATGTACGCAACCTGCTCGCCAATTCGGGCACGGTTCTGATGGGCATCGGCGCGGGCCGGGGCGAAAAAGTGGCCGAAGAAGCCGCCATGAGCGCTATTCACAGCCCGCTGCTCGAACGTGGTATCGAGGGCGCACGCCGGATTCTGGTCAACGTGACTGGCTCGTTTGACCTGTCCATGACCGACGCCAACGAAATCGTGGAGAAAATTCGCGAGGCCACCGGCTTCGAAGATCCCGACATTCTGTTCGGCATTACGCCCGACGAAGCTGCGGGCGACGAAGTGCGCGTGACCGTGATCGCCACTGGCTTCAACGACACGCCCATCAGCATTGCCGGGGGCACGAGTGGCCGCAGCTCTATCGAAACCATCGTGAAGCCTGTACGCGGCACAGCCACGAGCAGCTACGATCCCAAGGATTACGACATCCCCGCGTTTTTGCGGAATGTAGAACGGGAATAAGCAGAGGTTGTTGAGGGCCGCGTGCTGGGTGGGCGCGGCCTTGTCTGCTAGCTAGAGAACGGTCTAAGGGTCTAGCGTCAAAGAGTCTGAGGAAGGGCATTCGCTGACGTTCAGCACCGCATCCAACATAGGAAGCCAGCTGCCCCAGATCAACTGGGGCGGCTGGCTTTTTCCCTTCTACACGCTCAGGGTCTTGGCGCAGCGGTACAGGTCGCGGTTCACGTCTTTGCGCTTTTCCCAAGTTTCATGCAGGGGAATGTGGCTGATGCCTCCGCCTTGCCTGCCGACCATCACGTCACTCTTGCCGTCCATGAGGGCGTAGACGGCA
Organism: Deinococcus sp. QL22; assembly: GCF_023370075.1. Taxonomy (NCBI): domain Bacteria; kingdom Thermotogati; phylum Deinococcota; class Deinococci; order Deinococcales; family Deinococcaceae; genus Deinococcus; species Deinococcus sp. QL22. The sequence continues at coordinate 2,787,058 of NZ_CP097149.1, read as the reverse complement.
GCTTCACCCAATCGACTGGCGAGAACACGATCACTGGACACGGGCGTGCCGCCGCGCTGGATGTGGCCCAGAATGCTGACGCGGGTTTCCTGGCCTGTGCCCTCGTGAATAGCCTTGCTGACACCTTCTGCACCGCCCGGATAGCCCTCGGCCACAATAATGATCGAACTGGCTTTGCCTTTGGCGAGGCTCTGCTTCACGATCTCGACGACACCGTCTACGGGCTTGGCGTCTTCGGGAATAAAGACTTCCTCGGCCCCGCCCGCCACCGCAACTTCTAGAGCGATGTGTCCGGCGTGACGGCCCATGACCTCGATCACGAAGATTCGCTCGTGGCTGGCCCCGGTGTCGCGCAGTTTGTCTACGGCGTCCAGGGCCGTCTCGACTGCCGTAAAGTAGCCGATGGTGTGGTCTGTGCCGTACAGATCGTTGTCGATGGTGCCGGGCACGCCGATGACGGGGAAGCCGTGTTCCTGCTGCAAATAGTGTGCGCCGTGAAAGCTGCCGTCGCCGCCGATCACGATCAGGCCGTCAACTTGCCAGTCGCGCAAGTTCTGTGCGCCTTTGGCCCGGCCTTCCGGACTGCGCCAAGTATGAGAACGGGCCGTAAGCAAAATGGTGCCGCCGCGCTGGATGGTGTTGGCCACGTCACGCGGGCCGATCAGGGCCATGTCGCCCTCGTGGAGGCCCTGAAAGCCCCGGCGCACGCCCACGACTTCTATGCCGTTGTGGGTGGCTGTTCTCACGACGGCGCGGATGGCCGCGTTCATGCCGGGGGCGTCGCCGCCGCTGGTCAGCACGGCCACACGTTTCAGGCCGTTGGGATTGGGATGGTAGGTCTGTGGTTCAATCATGGTGGGCCTCATGGGTGGGATGGATGACAGGAAAGGGGTGGGAAGAGGCGCTCAGGGCTGCTGAGCTTGGGTGACCTGTAAGGCCAACGCGTAAGCGTCATTCTTACGCAAACCCTGCCGCATGAGCGCGTCACGTATATCCCTGACCCCTTGCCCCGCTGCCGCCCACGCTCTGGCCTGCTCTGCCGGATCGGTCACGGGCTGCGCTGGGTCGGCCTCGCCCTCTGGTCGGCCCGCCACCACCAATACGATTTCGCCGCGTGTGCCTGCCTCAAAATGATCGGCCAATTCTGCCAGGCTGCCGCGCCGGGTCTCCTCGAACCGCTTGGACAGTTCTCGCGTAACGCTGGAGCGCCGCAGTGGGCCGCAACTGGCCGTCAGATCGGTCAGGGTGGCGTGCAGGCGGTGAGGACTTTCGTAGATGATGCTGGTTTCGACCCGCGATGCCACCGCGCTCAGGCGGGCTTTGCGGTCTTTGCCCGAACGCGGGAGGAAGCCCTCGAAGGTAAACCGGGCATTGTCCAGGCCCGACAGCACCAGCGCGGGCACGAAAGCGGTGGCTCCGGGCAGCACTTCTATGGGCACATCGGCGGCAATGGCGGCCTGCACGAGTTCCGCGCCGGGGTCACTGATTCCGGGCGTGCCTGCATCGCTGACATACGCCAGGCGGGCGTAGCGTTCCAGCACTTGCGGGGCGCGGCGCATGGTATGGGCGTCCAGGCGTACCAGCGGCTTGCGGATGCCCAGATGTGACAACAGCGCCCCAGTGCGTCGGGTGTCTTCGCAGGCCACAGCGTCGGCGGCCCGCAGGACTTCTATGGCCCGCAGGGTCAGATCGCCCAGGTTGCCTACAGGCGTGGGCACCAACCACACCCGAGCCCCGTCTGGAATAGGACTGAGCGGGGGCAGGTCGGCGGAGGCGTCATTTGCTGCCTCTGACCACTCTTCGTCCAGCACCAGTTCGTCAAGGCTGTCAGCTTCAACACGGTCAGCCTCAAGCCTGTCTTCCCGTGTGCTACTCATCAGTCGGAAGACGGCCTGCCGTGCCTTCTAACTGCAATTGGGACATGGCCATGCCCGGCGTCGGCTTGACCCGCACCCGCACCTTGCGTGGGCGTTTCAGGGCGCTGGTTATTCGGGCCCGGAGCAGTTCGGTTTCGCCCACCGTGACCGTAACCACTGTGCCTTCGGGCAGGCGTGCGCCGATCAGAACCACCACTCCGTCTTCCACGATGCCCTTATAAGCCCTCATAGGTGCGCTCCTTGCCTGACGTATTGCTGGGGATACTGCTCCTTAACACTGGCAACCTTCATACCTCTCAGGATACGCATCATCACGGCTTTCGTTCCGTGCAGCCTCACGCTTCACGTCCCTGTGCGCGGCGTTGGCGGCGTTCGGCGTTAGACAGGGCTTCGCGCAGGGCCACGATTTCGCTTTCCCGTGCGCCCCCCAGACGGGCAAAGCGGTCTATGACCTCGGCAGCCTCGCGGCGGCGGTCTAGGCGAAGCAGGATCAGGCCCAGATGTTCGCCGCCCACAAAATAGGCGCGGGGGCTGGACGGATCGGCGGCCACCTGCGCCCGCGCCGCCGCCAACCGCTGCACCGTGACCCGGTGGCGCGTGACCTGCCAGCGCACCACGTAGGCTGCCAGCGCAAAGGTCAGGACTGCGCCCAGCATAGACGCGCCCAGCACTTCCGGTACGCCCAGCTGAGCGCCCAGCCGCACCGTCAGCGGAAAGCTGAACGACAGCACCACCAGCACCGCCAGAGTCGCCGCGTAGTTCAAGTGCGCCCCCCGAGCGGGAGCAAAAGCAAACCGGACATACCTGCCAGTTTAACGGGCGAGGCGTGCGGGCGCTGTGTGTCTGTGTACTGCGGGTCAAGCATGGGTCACAAAACCAAACGTCTGCCGACCGGAACCAGTCCTCTGGGAGAAGACAGGCCCGCGCTTTCTGGCCGCACCTCTTCTGCCAGACTGCCCCCATGAGATTGCACCTGATTACCGTGGGCGAACCCAAACTGGCATATGCCCGCGCAGGCTGGGACGAGTACGAAAAACGCCTGCGCCGCTATCACAAATTGACCGTGACGCGGGTGACAGGCAAAACGCAGGCGCTGGAAAGTGAGGCCATTCTCCGCGCCGCCGGGAAAACCCCGCTGATCCTGCTCGACCCACGCGGCCAGCAGTTCACATCGGAAGGGTTGGCGGCGTACTTGGACGGACAGGGCTTGGGCGGCACGGGCGAACTGGCATTTGCTATCGGCGGCCCGGAAGGACACACCGACGGGTTGCGGGCTGGAGCTTACGCCCTGTGGAGCCTCGGCACGCTGACCCTGCCTCATGATCTGGCGATGGTGGTGCTGGCCGAGGCGCTGTACCGGGCGGCGACGATCAGTGCGGGGGAGCCGTATCACCGGGGGTAAGGCGAACGTGGAGTGTGGATCGTAGAACGTAGAAAAAGCGCGGTGGCAGAGGCTTTCCCGCTCGCCTCTCCCACCGCAGCCCTGCTTAATCAAGCTCCATTTTGCCCCTGCTACGATCTACACTCCACGTTCCTGCTCAAACTCCCTGCACCTCAAATTTCAGCCTCATCTCCTCCATTTCCGCATTCGGATCGCGTCCGGCCACCAGCGCGTAGGCGGCCCGCTCCGGCGTCAGGTAGGTGTCCATGACGCGGCGGAGGTCGTCCAGTTGTACGGCCAGCAGACGGGCTTTGAAGGCCTCCTGCACTTCGGGCGTGAACCCGGCCTGATCGCCGTAGAAGCGCAGGCGGCCCACTGTGTCAGGGCTGGTCAGGGGGTCTAAGATTTTGCTGGCGGTCAGGATGGCCTCAGTCAGTTCGCGCTCGCCCAGTGGCGTGTCGAGGAAGGCGCGGGCGTCGCGGAACACCTGATAGGTGCGGGCAATGTGCGGGTCGCGGTAACTGGTCATAGAAAACACGCCGCCCCGCGTGTCGAAGCCTGCGCCGCCGCCGTATGCGCCGCCCTTCTCGCGGATTTCCTTGAGCATGTACTCGCTCCTGAGCAGGCGCGACAGCACCAGCAACGCGGGACTGTCGGGGTGCGTGTAGGGCACGGTGGGATAAGCGATGGCATTGAAGGCCACCGGAGAATCGGTGGTGCGGGCCTGCGGGCCAGTGTCCAGCACACTCAGCGCGGGGCGTCCGGTGGGGGCGTCTCCGGTAAACAGCGTGGTGATGGATTGCACGTCCAGGCCGATGTCGTCGGGCGTGGCGGTGAGGCAGAGCAGCGGTTGCCCCTGCGTGATCAGGTCGCGGAGTTGGGCGAATTGGCTCAGGAGGGAGTCAATGCGGGCATCAAGACCCTCTGCACCCGACTCGCCCTCTGGCCCTTCTACAATCGCTTTAAGAGTCGCCAATGAGGTCAGCCCGCCAAAGCGTTCTTCCAGCACGGCGGCGGCGCTGACCTGTGCCGAGGCCAGGCGATCCGCGTAGGCACTGCCCGAACCCACCACACTGGCTTTCATGCCCGACAGACGCTGTTCCAGCAGTTGGCGGGTGCGTTCGCGGGTAAATTCTGGGGCAGAGATCAGGTCGTGCAGCACGGCCACCAGTGCGCCGCCGTTGCGGGCCAACGCTTTTCCACTAAACGTGACAGCCAGGCGCACGGCACTCAGGTCGTCGGGGGCAGTGCCGACGCCTGCGCTGGCGCTCACGCCGCCCGTCACGGCCTCTATGCGCCTCGACAACTCGGCGTAATCCTGCCCAGCCGCGCCGCTGCGGGTGACCGCATAGGTGTAGAGCGGCAGCACGTCCAGCAACTCGGCGGGCACGTCAGGCAGGCGGATTTGCACATCCAGATAACTCAGGCCGCCGGTGGGCTGAGGCACGCGGCCCACCAGGGCACGGCCTTCCTGCGTGGTGCTGTAATCGGGGCGCTGCACATCGGGCGTCACGTCGCTAAGCGCCAGCGTGGGCAGCACATTCGGGTCGGATTCCTGCGCCTGAAGTGACTGGAGTTGCAGGCTCTCACGCACGATCCGGGCGCGGTCTTCATCGGTGAAATCTTTGCTGAGGCGCTCCACCAGTTCACGTTCGGCCTGCTCGGCCTGCGACGCCAGCAGCGGATCGGGCGTGACCACCATCGTGACGCGGTGGGGCAGCGCCAACAGGTCTTCCAGCATGGTTTCGAAGACGCGTTTGCCACTGTCCAGATCGGCCCGCAGGCTGTTCAGTTCGGCATCCAACCGCAGACCCGTTACGGGATCGCCGCCGTACAGCCAAGGCCCCATCAGCCGGAACATCACTTGCAGGCCATACGGATAGCCGCTGTTGCTGACTTCCTTTTGCCCGATCTCGAACTGGTGCAGGCTGCTGGCGATCAGGTCGGCGGGGATACCGTCACGGGCGATGCCCGCCAGTGTGTCCAGCACCAGCTTTTCGACTTCGGCGGCTTTGCCCGCACTGAGTCCTTTGAGGCCCACTGCGAACGCGCCCTCACGGAAGGAATCTCGGTAGCCCGTCAGGTCGGCCAGCGCCGAGCCGATGCCAGATTCGATGAGCGGGCGGGTCAGCAGCGCGGCGGAGTTGCCCAGCAGCACGTCGCTGAGGACGCTCCAACGCAGGTTGAGGTCGGAGTTGCTGGAGCGGCCCAGCTTCCAGGCCAGCAGCACCTGGCCGCCGCGTTCCACATCCGAACCCGGATAGGTCACGTCCACGCGGCGCGGTTCGGGAAAGTCGGGCTGATCGGGCACGCTCACATCCAGCGATTGCGGCGCAAAACGGGCCATGACGTGCGACTCGATTTCGTCCAGCACGCGGGCCAAGTCCTGATTGCCGTAGGTGAAGAAAAAGGCGTTGCTGGGGTGGTAATGCGCCGCGTGGAAGGAGCGCAGGCCCTCATAGGTGAGGTTGGGGATGTCGTTTGGCTCGCCCCCACTGTTGACGGCGTAGGTCAGGTCGGGATACAGCGCCTTGCCCAGCGAGCGCCACATCACCGAACCCGCGCCCGCCATCGCGCCCTTCATTTCGTTGTACACCACGCCCTGCAACTTCAGCGTGCTGGTCGGGTCATCCAGCTTCTCGAACTCGAAGCGGTGGCCGTCTTGCCGGAAGGATTCGTAGCGCAGCAGGGGGAAAAAGGTGGCGTCCAGATAGACCGACAGCAGGTTGAAGTAGTCCTGCACATTGCGCGTGGAAAACGGGTAGGTTGTCCAGTCGTTGGCAGTCATGGCGTTCATGAAGGTGTTCAAGCTGCGGGGGGCCATCGCAAAAAAGGGATCGGGCACCGGGTATTTCTGGCTGCCCATGAGGGCCACGTGTTCCAGAATGTGCGCCACACCCGTGCTGTCTTTGGGCACGGTGGGAAAGGTGACGCCAAAGGCCAGGTTGTCGTCCTCGCGGATCACGTGGGCGTGCCGTGCGCCGAGTTCGTGGCGCAGCAGCAGCAGCGTGCCCTGCATTTCCGGTAACTGTTCGGCGCGCTCTACGGTGTAGCGGCCCAACTGCGTGCCCACACTGGGAATATCCACACTGGGGGCCGCTGCCTTGGTTCTCTGCATGGTCATGGGCCAAAGTCTAGCGCCGGGAACCCGGCCGGAAGGTGGGGCTGACCCCCGGAGACTCAGGCTCTCCCTCATCTGCCTCAGCCCTGTGCTTACGTTCTCCCCATCTGTCTGCCCGCTCAGCCCGGTACACTGCCCCCATGCAAGCTCCGATTCACCCGCTGCGGCGTGCACCTGCCCCGCGCCTCTGGCCGCTCCTGACGGTGGCGCTCTTGGGCCTGGGTGCCCTGAGCGCCTGCGGCAGCAGCACAGGTACAGGCAGCACCGCCACCACTGGGGCCGATCCCTTGACCTTTACTCTCACGTCCCTGCCTGTGGGTTACGTGGCCGAATCCTACGAAGCGCCGTTGGTGGTCACGGGCGGCACTGGGCCATACGGTTTCCGGGTGGCGGCGGGCACTTTGCCACCGGGTATCAGCCTGAGTGGGCAGCGTCTGGTCGGCAAACCCACCAAAATCGGGGCCTACAAATTTACGCTGGAAACCAACGATGCGGGCCTGAGAAGCAAGGTGCAGGAATACACGCTGAACGTGAACGACCTGCCGCCGCTGGCGCTGACGCCCACGCTACCTACTGGAGAAATCCGGGGCGAAACGCGGGTTCCTGTAACAATCGCCGGGCCGCGTGCAGTGCGTGCCGCCCGCCTGATGTGGACTCTGCCCAAAGGCGTGACCGTGACCCGTGTGCAGCCCGGCGAAAATGGCGGCGTCCTGTTCTGGCGGCAAGAGGGGCAAACTCTCAGCGTCAGCGTGGGCTTCAAGGCCGTTCCGAGGGCGGGCGCACGAGTGATGCTGGTGAGCATCCGGCCCAGCGGCCCCGTGACCCTGAGTGCGACTGGGTTGGCCTTCGAGGCCCGCGACGGCACTGGCAAACTGCTGGCGCAACAGGGAATGCCCACTGTTCCGGGATCGAATGTACCAGCGGCTCCGGCAACGACAGGTTCGGGGACGACTCCGGCAGCAGCGGCGGCCAACTCCGGCACGACTCCGGCCAGCACCAGCACCACTGCGCCAGCCTCTCCGGCCACGACACCACCAGCCACGACCACGCCCCCAGTCACAACCGACCCGGTGACAACTCCGCCCGCCTTGAATCCGCCTGCTCCCACCCCGCCCGACAGTGATACACCTGTGCCCATAGACCCCCCCGGCCCCGGCACACAGCTTCCCCCTACAGGCGGCAGCGCATGAAGCGGGCACGATTTTCTATAGTTCTGACGGCGGCGCTCCTGAGCCTGAACCCCGTGCAGGCGAGCACATTCACGGCGCTGACGCTGACGCAGCAGGCCAAAAAAGCGCAGGTGATCGTACGGGTAACGGTGGGTGCGCCCACCACCACGCAAACTGGTTCGGGGCCAACAGCGGTGTCGTGGGTCAATTACCCGCTGACCGTGACCGAAACCATTGCCGGAGACGTAGCCAGCCTGCCCGTGCGTGAAGGCAAACCCACGCTGATGTTTCTGGCGGGCCTTCAGAACGTGCCCACGCTGAACTCTGGGCAGGACGTGTTTTTGCTGCTGTATACCGGCACGCAGGACAGCCCGCTCGTGGGCTTCAATCAGGGCGCATACCCGGTGGTGAATGGCCGCGTGACCCGCTGGAACGAGGCGGCAGCCTTTGGGACAGAAGCGCCCACACCTACTGTGACGCCCATTCCAGCGACCAGCCCCACAACCAAGACGACAACAAACACAGGAACCAGCGCAGCGACACCCAGCACTCCAGCAGGCACGGCGGCTCCTGCGACCACTCCCCCGGTAGACGGCGCGACGGCAGCGGTCAGCAACCCGGTGACGCCCAGCCCAACGCCAACCACAGGGACTGCAACTGCGCCAGCGACGACAGCAACGGGAACGACGACTCCGCCAGCGGCAGCGGCAACCCCAGTCAACCCAGCTCCAGCTTCTTCCACAGCTTCCTCGGCGACAGCAACTCCCGTCACCCTGGCCATACCACCCACTCCCTCAACCCCGGCAGCAACCGTCACGCCAACCCCCGCCGCCAACCCAAACGCCTTCGAGCGTGATCCAGCTAAGTTCCGAGATCAACTCCGGGCTGCAAGGAATACCCCATGAGCCGTACCAAACAACGCCTCTTGCTGCTCAGCGCCCTGATGTTGGCAGCTTCGGCCAGCGCCGCTACCGTCAAGCTTCGCCCGCAAGGAGCCGAATTGACGCGTCTGGTCGAGCAGGCCCTCAGCGCCATCAGCACCAAAGAACTGCCCGTGACACTGGACAGCAGCAGCGGCCCGGTTCTGAGCATCGGCAGCAGCAACGGCGTGGCCTTCAACCCGGATGTGTCGGCCCGCGTCGTGGGCACCGGAGCCGATCAGCGCATCGAATTTAACCCGAATGGCCCGCAACCCCTCACCGAGGCTCTCCGCGCCGAACTTTCCCGCTTTATCGGCCTGCAAGCATGGACGCCCGAAGCCGCCAAACTGCGTCTCAGTGGGGCCGACCTGAACGGTGACGGCGCAATCGACCTGACCGATTTTGCGCTGATCATGAACAATTTCGGCAAAACGGGCAGCTTGCCCGGCGACCTGAACGGAGATAGCCGCGTGGATGATTTGGATTTGCGGTTGTTTGGGGCACAGTACAAGCCGTAAAAGTGAGTGTGGGTCATAGGTGGTGGGGAGTGGAAAGGGCGTCTAAAGAGCTAGGGTCTAAGGGTCTACGAAATGATTCCTGCTGACACTCAAACCTTTGACCATGTTCCACTCATCGCGCCCCGGCCTGCTACGCTGCCCCCATGACCGGGCGCAACGACCAACCTACAGACACGATTGATCTGCAAGACTTTCTCAAACTTCAGGGCGTGGTGCAAACAGGCGGCGAGGCCAAATTTCGCGTGCAGGGCGGCGAAGTCCTGCTGAACGGCGAGGTCGAAACGCGGCGGCGCAAGAAGCTGCGGCGCGGCGACGTGGTGGAATACGCGGGCCAGACCATGAAGGTCGATTGGTGATAAAAATTCAGAGCAAAGCCGTGTTTTGCGGCTGCAATCCGACTTGCAAAGCCCCAAAGAGGAGCGAAGCGAGCAGGAAAGAGTACGGGGTTCGGGAAATGGACGGACGTCCGGTGTCCTTCCGGGTCGCCGGGAATTGGACGGAATCCGTATGACGCAGGCGCACGCTGAGGCTATTGCCGAGTTCCGGCGGCGCAAAGACGAGCATTTTGCAGCAGGGCGTGGGCCGATTGGGGCGGCAGCTCTGGCCGAATTCCGGGGCCTGAGCTACTTCGCACCTGATCCGGCGTGGGTGTTTACGGTGCCTGTGCAACCCGGCGACCTGGCCGAAATGACACTCGGCACGAATACCGGCGAAACTCGGACGATGGCGCGGTTCGGCTTGGCAACGGTAGACCTCCCGTCCGGTTCCCATACGCTGTCGCTGTTTGCACCACTGGGAGAGGAGAAACCCGCACGGGTATTCGTGCCCTTCCGCGACGCCACCTCACGCACTGGGGAAACTTACGGCGCAGGGCGCTATCTAGATGCACCGCTGGCCCAAGCCCCTGAATCTGACGAGATGCTGGTGCATCTGGATTTCAATATGGCTTATCACCCATACTGCGCGTATGGCGACGGCTGGACTTGCCCGCTGCCCCCCGCCGAAAACGTGCTGCCCGACGCCGTGCAGGTGGGGGAAAAGCTACCGAGTGGAGTGGCAAACTGACTGATGTTCTGGTGATTGGGGCGGGCGTGGCGGGCGCGTCGGTAGCTTACTTTTTAGCGTCGGCAGGCGCACGGGTGACGGTGCTGGATGCAGGCTTCAGCACGGCCAGCACGGTTCCGGCGGCGTTGCTGAACCCGGTGCGCGGGCAATCGGGCGCGGTGGATGCCGGGGCAGTGGAAGGCATGGCGCTGACGTGGGCTTTGGTTCAAGCGCTGACCGACGCCGGCTACGACGTACCATACGGCAAAACCGGAGTGCTTCGGCCTGTGCCCGATGTCCGCACCCGCGCCCGCTTTGAGAAACGCCTGCCCGCTGATCTAGCGCACAATTGGCTGACTCCCGGAGACTCGCCCGTGCCACTCAGCCCCGGTTGGGATGCCGTTTTACATCTGCCGGCAGGGGGGTGGCTGGACGGCGCGGCCTTCACGCGGGCACTCTTGGCGGCGTCGGCAGCGCGGGTGGTGCGTGGGCGGGCGCGAAAATGGAACGCGACATCGATGGATTTGGACGTCGGCACACGGCTGGAAGGAGGTGCGGTGGTCTGGTGCGGCGGCTCTATCGGTGCAAGCTGGATTGGCGCGAATTGGGCAGGCCACCCCGCCACCCACCGCGCCGGAACCATGCTGCTGCTCTCGCGGTCCGTGTGTGCGCTGCCCATCAGCTTCGGCGCTTACCTCTCCCCCGCTGCGTCCGGGGGCGTTTTAGGCGCAACATTCGAGCAACCCTCGCCCATCTGGAATGCTGGCCCGCTACCGCTGGGATCGCTGGATTGGTTGCTGAAGAAGGGTGAGGCGTTGGCTGACCTGTCGGGTGTACAAGTCACCGGGCGCTGGAGTGCCTCGCGGTTGTCGGGCCTGCAGGTGGGCCAAACTCCGCAGGGCTGGTGGCAACTCACGGGACTGGGCAGCAAAGGCTTTTTGCTGGGGCCGCTGTGGGCTCGGGAGTTGGCCGGGCAGGTTGCAGGCTAAGTGGTTTTTTTTGGCGGCGATCAATGTGGCGGGTTGCCCTTTCTTAGACCCTCGACCTTTAGACCCTTAGACTCACTCCCCCGCCCCCGCCCCCGTCACGCCCCCGGTAACGCTTCCATTCTTACAATTGCTCCGGCTGTCCTCTAGACTGACCTTATGGCGAAGTACCGTATTTGTTTGATTGAGGGAGACGGCATCGGTCACGAGGTCATCCCCGCCACCCGCCGCGTTCTGGACGCTGCCGGGTTCGACGCAGAGTACGTAATCGCGGAAGCCGGTTACGAGTACTTCCTGGATCACGGCACCAGCGTGCCGCAGGCCACCTACGACGCGGTAGAAAACACCGACGCGACCCTGTTCGGCGCGGCCACCAGCCCCAGCGGCATCAAGCCTGCCGGGTTTACCGGGGCCATCCGTCACCTACGCCAGAAGTACGGCCTGTACGCCAATGTGCGCCCCACACGTACCCGCCCCGTGCCCGGAGCCTACGAAAATGTAGATCTGGTCATCGTACGCGAGAACACGCAGGGGCTGTACGTGGAGCAGGAGCGGCGCTACGGCGACACGGCCATTGCCGACACCGTGATTACCAAAGACGCCAGCGAGCGCATTGGCAAATTTGCTGCCGACCTCGCTATGAAGCGCGACAAACGCCTGACGGTGGTACATAAGGCGAACGTGTTGCCTGTGACGCAGGGCCTCTTTCTGAACACGATTCTGGATCACACCAAGACCGTGGAAGGCCTGAACACCAGCACCATGATCGTAGACAATGCCGCCATGCAGCTTGTTCGCAACCCCCGCCAATTCGACGTGCTGGTCATGACCAACATGTTCGGCGACATCCTGTCCGACCTTGCCGCCGGACTGGTGGGCGGGCTAGGCATCGCGGCCAGCGGCAACGTGGGCGACAAGTTCGGCATCTTCGAGTCGGTTCACGGTAGCGCCCCCGACATCGCCGGGCAGGGCGTCAGCAACCCCACCGCCAGCATTCTGGCCGCCGTGCTGATGCTGAACCACATCGGCGCAAGCGAACTGGCGACCAAAATAGACAACGCCGTAAACACTGTCCTGACCGAAGGCCCACGCACCCGCGACCTCGGCGGCACGGCAGGCACGGAAGAATTTACGCGGGCAGTGATCGCACAGCTTAAGTAAAACCAATCAAGTAGGGACGTGTGGCGTAGGTAAACCACACGCCAATGGGGAAGCTGGGGCGAAATGCTCCGGCTTTTTCCGTGTCTGAACCGAGTCAAAAGGTTTGCATTCCAACTGGGGTTTGTTCCTCTGCACCTGTGGGCGTCGCTGCGAGGTTGCCCGCAAGACCGCCACTGCTCCGGCCCACCCTCCCTTCACCCCCGACCCAGCGCACTCCGGCGCGTGGTACTCTCCCCGGTTGAGATGCTGCCCACTTTCTTGCCGATAAAATCGCCCCAGATTTACCCGCTTTCCCACTGCACCGCGCAGGTGCGCCCATGATGATCTTGGCGGCGTTCCTGTCGTGGTTTTTGGTGGGCCTGTTTATCCGGATCAGCAAGGCGCGGGGCTGGGGGCAGCCGGTTCGTAAGGACGGGCCGCAAACCCATCTGGTCAAGGAAGGCACGCCCACGGCAGGCGGGGTGGCCTTCGTGCTGGCGCTGGCCGTCGTGTTCTTCCCACTGTACTTTACCGGGCGGGCGGGCGACTCGCGGGAGCTGCTGCTGATGCTGGCGGCCCTCGGCATGGGCATCATCGGCGGGCTGGACGACTTCCTGAAGGTGGTATCGCGCATGCGGGGTAGCGGCAAAAAAGAGCTGCTGGCCCGAGAAAAATTCCCGCTGCAAATCCTGGTGGGCCTGATCTTCGCCTACTTTGCCGCCCCGCTCGCCAGCCATGAACTCTTACCCTCGTTCGGCACGGCGGGCGACATCATTTTGCTGACGCTGGTGATGGTGGGTTCGGTCAATGCCTTCAACTTCACCGATGGGCTGGACGGCTTGCTGGGCGGCGTGGCGATCATCGTGCTGCTGCCGCTGCTGGCCGTGTCGCCTGTGTCGGCACTGTTGGTGGCCGTGTTGCTGGGCTTCCTGTGGTTCAACGCCCACCCGGCCCGCGTGTTCATGGGCGACATGGGCAGCCACGCCATCGGCGCTATCGCGGCGGGCGCGTACATCCTGTATGCCGATGTCTGGCTGCTGCCGCTCGCCGCCATCATTCCCGTCGTGGCCGTGCTGAGCGTGGCCATTCAGGTTATTTCCTTCAAAACTCGGGGCAAGCGCGTGTTCCGGATGAGTCCTATTCAGCACCATTTTGAACTGAGCGGCTGGCCCGAAACCCACGTGACGCTACGGTTCTGGGTGGTTACGGCGGTAGCGACGGCGGCGGTTTGGTGGATTCTGGGTGGCAGGCCGTAAAAACTGTGAGGAGTGAGGGGAAAAGGCAACAACATGACAGGTGAGGTTTCTAGTCTTCCAGTCAATTTAGAAGAGCTTCTGGCCGAGGCTTGGGCGGCGCGGGCGCATCTTCCGGCGGCTGGAAGCACGTTTTACCGGGCGGTGCATACCACCGAAATGGGCGGGCTGTTTTGTGTAGATGTGGCGGGCGATGCGGGCATTCTGAGCCTGTACGCCGACCTGTGGCCTGAGGATGAACAGCGTTTGGCCCAAGCCTGTGCGCGGGAGGGGCAACTGGTGGGCGTGTACCTGAAACGCCGTCCGGTAGAAGCCCGGCACGCGGCGAACATTGCCCGCGATCTGCTCACGCCGCCCGATCCGGTGTGGGGCGAGGCACGGCCCGAAGTGACCGCACTGGAAGAAGGGGTACCGTTTCTGATTCGCCCCGGTGCAGACCTGAGCGTGGGTCTGTTTCCGGATGCCCGCCGCGCCCGGCAGTGGGTTCGCGAACACGCCAACCATCAAGAGGGGCGGGTGCTGAACACCTTTTCGTATACCTGCGGCTTTGGCGTGAATGCCCTGCTGGGCGGGGCTTCCAACGTCAAAAATGTAGACCAGTCGCGCAAGGTGCTGAACTGGGGGCAGGAAAACTACGGCCTAAGTGGGCTGGACGCCCCCCGAACCGACTTTATTTCCGGCGACGTATTCGAGTGGCTGGAACACTTTCGGCGGCGCGGGCAGGAGTTTGATCTCGTGATTCTTGACCCACCTAGTTTTGCCCGCAAAAAGTCAGGGGTGTGGCGGGCCGAGCGCGACTACGCCCGACTTGCGACGCTGGCGGCCAAGGTCACGGCCCCCGGTGGGCAAGTGCTGGCGATGCTGAACCATGCAGGCGTGTCTCCGGTGGCCTTTGACCGCATGATGGAAGTCGGCCTGCCCGAAGCGGCGCGGCGCGGACGGTTGGATGTGCGCCTGCAACTGGGCGAAGATTATCCGCAGGCGCGGCATTTGAAAGCGCATGTGTGGCAACTGGACTAGGAAAACAGTGCTAGAGATGGAAGGCGGGAAGATTTGCGTTGTGTGGGGCAACAGAACAGGTATGCTGATTACAGTTTCCCGCCACGCCTAGCCCCACCGCTCCCCTCACCCTACCCCGGAGGTCTGCCCATGCCCACCCGTTTTCGTTCGGCGCTGCTCTGGCTCGCGCCTGTGCTGCTGGCTTCCCCCATCGTGGCCGCCGCATTGCAGACGACTCCAGCAGCCAATGTCACCGCACCCACTGTGACGCTTCCGACCCTGAAATTCACGACTCCCAATGCGGCGAGGGGAGCACAGATAAGCGCCAATTGCGCGGGCTGTCACGGGGTTGGCGGAGTCAGCAAGGACGAAGCTGTGCCCTCTTTGGCCGGACAGGTGGCGAGCTTTACGCGGCAGCAATTGGTTACTTTTAAGGCCAAACTGCTGCCCGACCCGACCATGCAAAACATCGCTGGACGCCTGACCGATCAGGATATGGCCGACATTGCGGCTCACTTTGCGACCCTTACCCCCGGCCCCGCGTGGAAGGGTGCAGATGCAGCGGTACGGGCACAGGGTGCGGCGCTGTATGCCAAAGGTGACCCGGCCCGCAACCTGATCGCCTGTTCGGTATGCCACGGAGCCGACGGACGCGGAAATGACGCGCTGGTGATGCCCAGCATAGCCAACCTTGCTCCAGCCTATGCGGAAGGAAAGCTGGCCGAATACCGTGAAACCGTGCCGTATGCCTACCCCAGCCCGCAGGCCATGCACGCCGCCGCACAGGGGCTGACGGATGAGGAATTGACGGCTTTAGCGGCGTATGTGAGCAGTTTGAAGTAGGGGTCTTTCAAGTAGAGATTCTGCGTCCACCTCCGTTGCTGACGCAACGCCCCCCTTGAGGGGAGGACAACTGCTTTTGCACGCCCCTCTCTTGCGCAGCTTTACAAGTCTAAGGGGGCTGGCTGCGGAGCAGAATGGGGGGTTCGCCCAAAATCCCACCCCTGTCTGACCCACACACCTCACCCTGTCCCTGCGCGGGCCTATGCTGTAGCGCATGACGGATACCACCAGCAAACGCAAACTGAACTGGAACAGCCATCAGGTCACGCAGGGCGACGCGCGCGCGCCCAACCGGGCCATGTTGCGGGCGGTGGGCTTTCAGGACGGCGATTTCGAGAAGCCGATTATTGGCGTGGCGCACGCGCAGAGCAACATCACGCCCTGCAACAACGGGCTGGGCGAACTGGCAGGCCACATCACCGGGGCCATTACCGAGGGCGGCGGGATGCCTCAGGTGTACGGCACGATTACCGTGTCGGACGGCATCAGCATGGGCACTGAAGGCATGAAGTGCAGCCTGGTCAGCCGTGAAGTGATCGCCGATTCCATCGAAACCGTTTCGCGGGGTCAGAGCCATGACGGCGTGATCGTGGTGGGCGGCTGCGACAAGAACATGCCCGGAGCCATGATCGGCATTTCGCGCCTGAATATCCCGGCGATTTTCGTGTATGGCGGCACCATCAAGCCCGGCCATTACAACGGCAAAGACCTGACCATCGTCAGCGTGTTCGAGGCGGTAGGCGCACTGGGCGCAGGAAAAATGAGCCGCGAAGACTTCAACGAGATCGAGAAACGCGCCTGCCCTGGCAATGGCTCCTGCGGCGGCATGTACACCGCCAACACCATGAGCAGCGCCTTCGAAGCGATGGGCATGAGCCTGCCTTTTTCCTCCACCATGAGCGCCGTGGACGCTGAAAAAGCCGTGAGCAGCGCCGACAGCGCCCGCGCCCTGCTGAAACTGATCGAAGCAGACATCCGGCCCAAAGACATTCTGACCAAGAAGGCTTTTGAGAACGCGATTACCGTGATTATGGCCGTGGGCGGCTCTACCAACGCCGTGCTGCACCTGATGGCGATTGCTCATGCCTGCGACGTAGACCTTGATCTGGCCGATTTCGAGCGTATCCGCGAGGCGACCCCGGTCTTCTGTGACCTGAAACCCAGCGGCCAATACGTGGCGACTGATCTGCACGACGTGGGCGGCATTCCCCGCGTGATGAAGATGCTGCTGAAAGCGGGCCTGCTGCACGGCGATTGCCTGACCGTGACGGGCAAAACGATCGCAGAGAACTTGGAGGGTGAGCCGGAAGAACCGAACGCCGGGCAGGACGTGATTCGCCCCTACGATCAGCCGATCTACGCGCAAGGCCACCTCGCCATTTTGCGCGGCAACCTCGCCCCCGAAGGCAGCGTCGCCAAGATTTCGGGCCTGAAGAGCATCAAAATTACTGGCCCCGCCCGCATCTTCGAGAGTGAAGAAGAGAGCATGGCGGCGATCATGGCCGATCAGATCAACCCCGGCGACGTGCTGGTCATCCGCTACGAAGGCCCCAAGGGTGGCCCCGGTATGCGCGAAATGCTCTCGCCCACGTCGGCCATCATCGGCAAGGGCCTCGGCGACAGCGTGGGCCTGATTACCGACGGGCGCTTTTCGGGCGGCACGTTCGGCCTCGTCGTGGGCCACGTCGCGCCGGAAGCCTTTGTGGGCGGGCCGATTGCGCTGGTGCATGAGGGCGATACGATCGAACTGAACGCCGAAACCTGCGAGTTGACGCTCCATGTGGACGACGCGGAGATCGAGCGCCGCCGGGCCGCGTGGGTGCAGCCGGAACCGCGGTACAAGCGCGGCGTACTGGCGAAATACGCGAAGTTGGTCAGCAGTGCAGCGGTGGGAGCTTATACGGACTGAGACAGATCTAAGGGTCTAACAATCTCAGGAGATGGCCGTCTATTTACGGGTAGGCGGCCTGCTTGTTTGGGCTAGTACAGCGTTTTGCAATTTAGTAGAGTTAGTTATGCCTCGCCCTCTGCTGTACAAAGTGGAATTGAGCCCTGAGCAGGAACAGACTCTCAAAGCCATCACAACGAAAGGGACCCACAAGGCGCGGGTCATGACCCGCGCTCAGATCTTGCTGATGGCCCATCGGCAGATGGGTGATCTCGCGATCAAGGAAGCCCTGGGGATCAGTGTGCAGATGGCGCAGTCGATCCGAAAACACTTCGTGCTCGGAGGGCTGGACGCGGCGCTCTATGAGGCCCCACATACGGGTCGACCCGCGAAATTCACTGGCCAGGATCGGGCGGCCATCACGGCACTGGCGTGCCGTGAGGCTCCCACAGGCCATGCCCAGTGGAGCGTTCGCCTGCTCGCCGAAAAAGCCGTGGAATTGAACGTGGTAGACGGCATTGCGCCGTCCACGGTGTTCTACATCCTGAAAAAAACGCGCTCCAGCCGCACCGCAAAAGGCAGTGGTGCATCGCGCAACTGACGGCAAAGTTCCTGTGTGAGATGGAGCGTGTCCTGGACGTGTATGCCCGGCCCTATGATGAGCGCTTCCCCGTGTTGTGCTTCGATGAGCAGCCTTGTTTCCTGATCGGCGACGTCATGGCCCCGGTTCCGATGGAACCGGGACGAGTCGCCAAGCAAGACTATGAATACGAGCGATTTGGAAGTGGCGCGGTGCTGCTCGCGGTTGAACCCCAGACTGGTCGTCGGTTTGTGAACGTGTGTGCCCGACGAACGGCCGAGGAATACACGGCATTCATGGAGGAGCTGGAACGGGCCTACCCAGCAGCGGTACAGATCACCCTGGTGCAGGACAACCTCAATACCCATCATGGGGGCAGCTTCTACAAGTGGATGTCCCCAGAACAGGCCCACCGGTTGATGGGCCGATTCGAGTGGATCTACACGCCGAAACACGCCTCTTGGTTAAACATGGCGGAGTTGGAATTCAGCGCTCTTCAGCGGCAGTGTTTACATCGGCGGATTCCTTCGCTGGAACGACTTCGTTCCGAAGTCGAGGCGTGGGTGGCCGCGCGTTCACGCGCGGCCATCACACTCAACTGGCAGTTCTCGACTCAGGCCGCCCGACGAACCCTCGGACGCCACTATGAAACCATTCGTATTAATTGAACGCTGTACTAGGCTGGGGCAATGGCTGTTCCGGATTACCAATCGCTGATGCGCCCCCTACTGGAAGCCGTGCAAGACGGCACCACACACGTGATGCGCGAGGTTGCCGGCCATGTGGCAGCCACACTCGGTCTAAGCGATTCAGACCTACAGGAATTGCTCCCCAGCGGCAAACAGACCATCTATAAAAACCGGATCGGGTGGGCCAAAACCTATTTGACCAAAGCACAAGCTCTAGCCACAGAAACACGCGGGACTGTCAAAATCACCACGCGAGGGCAGGAGCTTTTGGCACGAACTCCGGGCCGAATCGTCCAACGTGATTTGGAGATCTACCCGGAGTTTCTAGCCTTTAAAACGACGGGCCAATCCCAAACGGCACCAGCCGCACCAACGCCGGATGACATTTCTTTGGTGACCTCACCCGAAGAGCAACTGGCAACGCTCTACAGTCAACTTCTCACCTCACTGGCCGATGAGTTGCTGAGCCAAGTCATGCAGATTTCACCCCAACAATTTGAACGGCTCGTGGTGGAAGTGCTGGTGTCGATGGGCTACGGCGGCAGTGTGCGCGACGCTGGGCAAGCATTGGGCCGCAGCGGTGACAACGGCATCGACGGCATGATCAAGCAAGACCCGCTGGGGCTAGACCGGGTGTATCTGCAAGCCAAAAAATGGCAAAACACAGTGCATAGTCCGGAGATCAGAACCTTCGCCGGAAGCCTGACCTATCACCGCGCCAGCAAAGGCGTATTTCTGACCACCTCCGGCTTTAGCGAGGGAGCTAAACAAACGGCGGCCCAGATCGGAAACATCATTTTGATTGACGGCCATATGCTTGCCAGCCTGATGATCGACTACAGCGTAGGAGTGTTGACCCGCAAAACTTACAGTATTCGCCGCGTTGACAGTGAATACTTTGAAGAACTGTGAGCCTCACCCACCCAGTTCTTTAAACACCGCCCGGCTAATCACCAACTGCTGAATTTCGCTGGTGCCTTCGTAAATCTCCGTCACTTTGGCGTCACGGTACAACCGTTCTACCGGGTAGTCGCGGCTGTAGCCGTTGCCGCCGAATATCTGGATGGCGTCGCGGCTACAGTTCACGGCGGCGTCGCTGGCAAGCAGCTTGGCGATGCTGGCCTCTTTGCCGTAGGGCTGGCCCGCGTCCTTCAGCCACGCGGCTTTGAGGGCCACCATCCGGGCAGCCTCGGTGTGGGCGGCCATCTGCGCGATCTTGAATGACACGCCTTCAAATTCGCTGATGCGTTTGCCGAACTGCTCGCGCTCCAGGGCGTAGCGGGCGGCATGTTCCAGAGCGCTGCGGGCAATGCCGAGTGCCTGCATGGCAATGCCGATGCGCCCCGCATCCAGGCTCGCCAGCGCGATAATCAGGCCCTGCCCTTCCTCACCGATCAGTTGATCCGCGCCCACCCGCACGCCATCAAAATTGACGGTGGTGGTGTGGGCAGCGTGCAGGCCCAGCTTTTCTTCGGGCTTGCCAAAGCTGAGGCCGGGGGCGTCGTGCGGCACCACAAAGCAGCTCACGCCGCGTGCACCCGCGCCGCCTGTACGCGCCATCACAAGGTAAGTGTGGGCCTGCCCGCCACTGGTAATCCACGCTTTGCTGCCGTTCAAAATCCAACCGTCATCAGCGGCCTCAGCCTTTAGTCTCAGGCTGGCGGCGTCACTGCCTGCCCCGGGTTCGGTCAGGCAAAACGCGCCGATGTGCTGCCCAGTCGCCAGGGGGCGCAAATACTGCTCGCGCTGGGCGTCGGTGCCATAGCGCAAAATCATCTGTTCGGGCAGGCCATTTTGCACACTCACGATCACGGCCACACTTGCATCAGCCGCCGCGATTTCCTCTAAGCACAGGGCGTAGGTCACGCTGTCCAGTCCCGCGCCGCCCCATTCTTCGGGCACGGTGGCCCCCATCAGGCCCAGGTCGGCCAAGCCGCGCAATTGCTCGTGTGGATACTCACCGCTGCGGTCAAACTCGGCGGCTTTGGGCGCAATCTCGGCGCGGCAATATTCGCGCACATGTTGCACAATCATGCGCTGCTCGTCGGAGAGGGCAAACGACATGCCAGGGGCGGCCAGGGTGGCGGTCATGGCGCCAGGCTACCAAACGGGCGTTAGGGAGACAGTGAGTGGGGTGGGGCGGTTGGGATGGGGGCGGTTTATGGAAGCGTGAGCTAAGGGTCTAGGGTCTGAGGAAGGGCAATCGCGTTGCTCACTCACCCCATCTGCTTCGCAGCTCTGCGAGTCCCCGGCCTTCCCCCTCTCCTGCGGAGCTGTGCCAGCCAAGGGAGAGGGCGCAACAACCCCGATACCGCCCCCCAGCTCGTCCCCGCCCCATCCATGTGAGGCCGTCGTCCACGACGACTGGCGATTCCGCTTCAAAAGAGAGATTTAGGTAAGTCTGAATCCAACAAGATCAATCCTGCCTAGCGCAGCGCCGCTCCCCTACGCCACCAGGTAGGGCCGAGGGTGGGGCAAATCGTGGAACAAGACAAGCAACCCCAATCTCAATCGCCTAACACCCGCGCCAATTCCTCTTCTATCCCCCGCCCCCGCCACCCCGACTCTATAAACAGTGCCTCTCCCCCATCCCAGCGCAGAGATGCACCGATCACGGCCCCGCCAGCAATCGCCAAAGCAGCGGCGGTCAATTCGGGGAGCGGCGCGGCAGGCAGCATTCGGGCAACAGCGTTGCGGAGAGTGTGAGACAGGGGCAGGGGTGGGCGGGTTACACGGACGCGGGCAGGCAAAGACACGCGGGCCAGTGTAGCGGCTAAATGCCGACACCGATGATTCACCAACGGTGGCAATGCTGCGTTTTCACCCTGTTCCCACCCAGCCCAACTAGAATGCCCCGAATGAAGGTTTTGTTAGAATCGCCGGAGGTCTGGTGCGCGTTGTCGCGTGGATCTTAACCCTGCTGTTGGTGCTGTTTGGGCTGGGGCTGGCCGCCCTGACTCTGGGCGCTTTTGCGGCGCTGAGTGCGGGTGCGCCGCTGTGGTTGCGTTCGGTGGGCAGCCTGGAAAGTGCCATGAGCGCCGGGCTGGGCTGGGCCGATATCCCCGGCTTCACGCGGGCGCTGGTGCTGGCCGTGCTGACCAGTGCCGTCGCCGCGTTGGGGGCATACATCAAACCCCGCTGAACGTCGACCAATAGGGGTAATTTTAACTGGATGAGTCGTGGTTTAAGCTCTCCTCATGCCCCGTGATAGCATGACAGGGTTTTGCGCCCGGTCAGGATCTGAAGCCTGCGCCGAGCTTCCCCAATTGGGAACCGGAGGAAATGCGTGCGGTTGTCTGAAGATATTGGCATTGATCTGGGAACGGCGACGTTCCTTATTTACAGCAAGACCCGTGGTTTGGTACTGCAAGAACCCAGCGTGATCGCCATGACACGCGACAGCAAGCAGGTCAAAGCGGTGGGCGAGGAGGCTTACCGCATGATCGGGCGCACGCCGGGCGGAATTGTGGCAGTGCGGCCCATCAAAGACGGCGTTATTGCTGATGAAGGCCTCACCGAAAAAATGATCACCATGTTCCTGCAAAAAGTGCAGGGCAACGCGGGACGCCTATTCGGGTTCAAGCCTCAACTCATGGTCGGTGTACCCAGCAACGTCAGTGACGTGGAAAAACGCGCCGTGCTGCGGGCCGCCCTGAACTCCAACGCCAAACGCGCCTTCCTGATCGAGGAACCGCTGGCCGCCGCCATTGGCGCGGGCCTGAAGATTGCCGAGCCGATTGGCAGCATGGTCGTGGATATTGGCGGCGGCAGTACCGATGTGGCTGTGATTTCTCTGGGCGGCATCGTGGTCAGCGAATCCATGCGGATCGCGGGCAATGAGTTCGATGAAAGCATCATCCGCTATGTGCGCCGCAAGCATAACGTGCTGATTGGTGAGCGCACCGCAGAAGAAATTAAGGTGAAAGTGGGCGC
The DNA here is from genome assembly GCF_023370075.1 of Deinococcus sp. QL22. Taxonomy (NCBI): domain Bacteria; kingdom Thermotogati; phylum Deinococcota; class Deinococci; order Deinococcales; family Deinococcaceae; genus Deinococcus; species Deinococcus sp. QL22. The sequence continues at coordinate 2,764,717 of NZ_CP097149.1, read as the reverse complement.
GGCCATGCTGCTGAACGACGGCGAAAGCCTGACCGCAGAAGTGCGCGGGCGCGATCTGGTCAACGGGTTGCCCAAAACCATTTCGCTGGACAGCCATGACGTGGTGGAAGCCCTGTCGGAACCCGTCTCCAAAATTGTGGACTGCGTGAAGCGCGTGCTGGAAATCACACCCCCTGAACTGGTCAGCGACATTATTGATCGGGGCATCGTGATGACGGGTGGGGGCAGCCTGCTCCGCAACTTCGACGAACTCTTGCGTCAGACCACCGGGATTCCCGTTGCTGTGGCCGAAAACGCAGTTGAAGCCGTTGCGGTAGGCACAGGCATGGCGCTGGAAATGATTCCGGTGCTGGGCGACAGCCTCGTGTCGAGCGACAACTACTTGCGCCGCTGAACAACGTCTGAGAGTCGAGAGTTTCAGGGTCTAAGGATTTTAGGGCGAGAAGTGGGCGCGGGCCGGATAAGATGGCTGCGCCCGCTTTTTGGCTTAGGCTGCAACGTCTGCTCTGTTCTTAGACTCTTGACCCTTAGATCACGCCAACGCCCCCAACAGGAGCCACATGACCGAACCCCTGCTCATCCAAGACATCCTAAAAATCCTGCCTCACCGCTTCCCATTCGTCATGATTGACCGCGTGCTGAGCGCAGAGAGCGGCCTCGTGCATGCCGTCAAAAATGTGAGCATCAACGAGCCGTTTTTTACCGGCCACTTTCCCACTGAACCTGTGATGCCAGGGGTACTGATTGTTGAAGCCTTGGCGCAGGCGAGCATGTTCTGTATGCGCGAGCAGATGGAGCCGGGGCAGATCGGCTATCTGGCGGGCATCGAGGGCGCACGCTTTAAGCGCAAGGTGATTCCGGGGGACGTTCTGCACCTGCACGCCAAACTGGAATTCTTGCGCCGGGGGCTGGGCAAAACGACCTGCCGCGCCGAGGTAGACGGCATGGTGGCCGCCGAAGCCACGATTCTGTTTGCTGTGGCGAAAGGGTGAGGAACGTGGATTGTAGAGAGTGGATCGTGGAGAGTAGCGAACGCCCCACGATCCACGATCCACGATCCAGCCACCGGGCCAAAGGCACCCCATGACCCGCCTCTCCCGCTACGTCACGCTAGAGCTGCTGCCGCCGCTCCTGGCGGGCGCACTGCTATTTACGGCCATCCTCAGCTTCGGCTACTTCTTTATTTCCAGTCAGTGGCTCACGGGCGTGCCGATTGGCCTCGTGGCCCGCTGGATCGGCTTCCAGATGCCCGATACGCTGGTGAAGGTGCTGCCAATGGCGGTGGTGCTGATGACCGTGGTGGCCTTCGGACGGCTGGCGACCGAGCGCGAACTCGTGGCGGTGCAGTCGGGCGGCATCAGCCTGGGGCGGGTGGCGCGGCCCGTGTGGGCCACGGCGGCGGCGGTCACAGCCCTCTCCATCTGGCTGTCGCTGTGGGTAGCTCCGAGGGCTAACATAGAAACGCGCGGCCTGTACTGGGACGTTCTCACGGGCGCGGGCCTGTCTCAGCTCGTGGGCAAAACGGTCGATCTGGGCAACAATCTGACCCTTTCGCTGGGCAGCTACGACGGGGCCAAGCGCGAACTGAAACAGATTCGGCTGGAACAGTGGTCAGCTGACGTGCCCAAGCAGGGCCGGATTATTTTTGCCGACGCCGGAACCTTTGAAAACAACCGCCTGACCCTGCGCGGCTACAGCGTCTATTCGGTGGATTACGCGGCGGCGGCGCAACTCTCCAAGGTGTCCGAAACTGACCCACAAGCCTTCCGCGAAGCCGTGCAGGCCGTGTTTCCCAGCGTAATTTTGCCCCCCAAACCTTCTGACACATTGGTCATAGACACGGGCCTGAGCCGTAAGAAAACGCTGGCGACCTATGCCGACGCCATCGGCGCAGACGGCGAGGGTTGGAATGAATTGATGGCCGTGCTGAACGACAAGAATGCCAAAGCGTCCGAGCGTCAAACGGCCCGCGTGAACCTGAACCGCAAGCTGGCCCTGCCCTTCGGAAATCTGGTGTTGGCACTGGCCGCCCTGCCGTTTGCCCTGCGCTATGGGCGCACTTTAGGCGTGTCCCTCGGCCTTGCCCTGATGATCGCGGTGGGCTACTACCTCGTGTTTTTTCTGGGCCTCACGCTTGCGCCGCTGCTGCCCGGTCTGCCCGAAGTGGGCGTGTGGCTGGCGAATGTGGTATTCGCAGGGCTGGGGCTGGCACTGTTGAGGCGGGGATGAGGCAGATTGTGAGATGTGGGAGGTTGGTTGTAGGGTATGGGATCGTGGACCGTGGACTGTGGAGCGGAGCAAGCGGCGGCGCATATGCCTGAGCTTTCCCCTTCTGACCCGCTGCGGGCACTGATCGTTTCAGCCTCGTTTGGGAGTGGGCACCATCAGGCCAACGACGCGATAGACCGGGCACTCCGGGCGGCAGGAACTCCGCTGGATGTGCGGCACGCCGACTTTATCGAGTACATGACTCCTGTGGAACGCCTGTTTACACTGCATATCTACGACTGGTGGTTGCGGCACGCGCCGGGCATGTACCGGGCCTTCTATGACTGGACAGACCGCGAATCGGAACCCAAGGCGCTGACCAACGTATTTACGTGGCTGGGCAGGCGCGGCATGCTGCGCGATGTGGGCGAGGTGCGGCCCGAGGTGGTGGTCAGCAGTTACCCCACGCCTACCGCGCTTGCCAATGCCGCCCGCATGCGGCTGGGGGCAGACTTTTTGAATGCGCTGGTGGTCACCGATTACCGTGTGCATCATCACTGGGCGCGGCCCGAAGCCGAGTTGCTGATGGTGGCGACGGATGAGGCGCAGGAACAGATGGCCCGCTGGAAGATTCCGCCGAAGAGCGTGGTGGTCACAGGTATTCCGATTGCGCCGATTTACCGCCAACTCATCGGCTCGGATCAGGCGGCGCTGCGGGCCGAACACGGCCTAGACCCAGAACTCCCGCTGATTTTGCTGTCGGGCGGCGGCACAGGCGCTTACCGGGCGCTGGGCCGCGTGCTGACCGAGCTGGGTGGGCTGGGGCGGCGGGTGCAAGTGCTGGTGCTGGCCGGAGCCAAGGAACAGGGCGTCACGCGCCTGGGCGGGGCCACCATTCATCATCTAGGTTTCACGCGCCGCTTTCCGCAACTGCTGGCCGCCTCCGATCTGGTGGTGGGCAAGGCGGGCGGCCTCACGGTGGCCGAATCCACCACATTGGGCGTGCCACTGGTGGTCTACGAACCGATTCCGGGGCAGGAAGAACACAACGCCGACTATCTGGTACGGCACGGCGCGGCCCTGTGGGTCAAAGAGCAGAACCAATTGCGCGGCTCTGTTCTACACGCCCTGGACTCCAGCGAACGCGCCCGCCTAAGCGCCGGAGCAATGGCTGTGAGCAAGCCAGATGCGGCGGAGCGGGTGGCGGCGGCGTTGCTGGGTAAACTGGGCAGAGAACAGGCAAAACCGTTGGTGGTGAGTGGTCAATGGTGAAGCCGAAGCCCTCCGATTCCCGCCCCTTTGGACAAACGTCAAAGGTACGTTCATCTTCTGACCCCGACTTCTGTTGCCACTCCTTTCAGTCAGATTCGCTTCCGGCTTATCGCGATTTTTTATGAGTGGGAAGGGCAAAAATGGGGTGCGGCTCCGAACATTGGGGTTGGTGAGCGCAGTGGGGGCCGTCTATATTGGCCTGCCCTATGTGCTGGTGCAGCGGCTGAATCTGGGAACTGTGCGGCAGGGCACAGGGGCAGAAAAAACCTTTGCCCTCACCTTCGACGACGGGCCAGACCCGACCACCACACCTGCCGTACTAGACGCGCTCCGGGCGGCCAATGTACGGGCCACCTTCTTTGTCATCGCCGCCAACGCCGAGGCGCACCCCGACCTGATGGCCCGCCTACTGGCCGAGGGGCATGAGGTGGAACCGCACGCGGCGCGGCATGTTCATGCTTGGATTCGTTCACCTTGGGGCGCATTACTCGATCCTGTTCGGGCCGCCCGCCGGGTGAGTGCGTTGACGGGCCGGGCCGCCCGCTTCCACCGCCCACCACACGGCGCGTACACGCTGGCAACGGTGCTGGGGCAGCGCGTGGCAGGCGTTACGGGCGCACACTGGAGCGCAGAGGGCGGCGACTGGGAGCGTGGAGCGAGTCCTGAAACAATGCCCGCCCAAGTGCTCTCCAAACTTCACCCCGGCGCAGTGCTGGTGCTGCACGACGCTGGCCCCGGCGCACGCGTGACCGTGCCTGCCCTGCCCGAACTACTGCGGCAAATGCAGGAAGCGGGCTGGCAGGCTGTCCCACTGGGAGAGTTGCCGGGGATCAGGGTGCGGACTTGGCGGGATGTGGTGCGCTGAAAGTGGTTCCAATGCTGGCGACTCAAGGGACTTGCCCCACACCCCACTTCCCGCCCAAAGCATCTACCCTGTCCCTGTGAACTACGACGATTTCGCCGACCTGTACGATCATCAATACGACATCTACCGCGATGACCTTCACTTTTATGCTGGCGTGGCCGAGCGCACGGGCGGCCCGGTGCTGGAAATTGGCGCAGGCACAGGCCGGGTCACGGCATTTTTGGCGCGGCGTGGCGTGGCGGTGACGGGCATAGAACCCAGCGCACGCATGATCGAGCGGGGCCGGGCGCGGGCGGCGGCAGATGGCCTGAGCCTGAACTTCGTGCAGGGTGACGCGCAGACCTTCCGGCTGGAGGAACGCTTCGGGCTGGCACTCGCGCCCTTTAATGCCCTGATGCACCTCTACACGCCGGGTGAACAATTGGCGGCGCTGCACAACATTCACGCGCATCTAGCACCGGGCGCAGCCTTTGTGTTCGACCTGTATTTGCCCCATTTTGGCAAAATGAACACGGTGCGCCACGAGGGTGAAACCTTTTACGCCGCAGACGGCTCGCGCACCGACGTATTTCTGGTGCAGCGGCACGACAAGCCCCGCCAGCACATCACCACCGAGTACCACGCCGATACGGCCCACACCGATGGACGCCTGACGCGGCGGCATTACACCCTGACCCAGCGGTATTACACCCGTTTTGAAATGGAATGGTTGTTGAGACACGCGGGATTTGAAGCCCCACGGGTGACTGGCAGCTTTCACGGCGGCCCGCTGGACACCCACAGTGAAGTGATGGTGTTTCAGACGCGGGCCATCTAACACATTTTTAATAAACAGTGGGTTAATTCAAAGTCTGTGTGAGATTTATAGGAATTTTCATACATATAGATGATGACTCGGCAAGTATTTGTGACACAACTGTGACACTCGTCGTGTTAACTTAAACGTATCAGCGCACTGAATACATAGCGGGCCGGGTGAAGCCCGTGCGCACGGAAGGCTGGCCTTACCTGGGGTCGGCCTTACCTTTTTGTGGGCTAGAGCGGGTGCGGCGGCCTACGCAAGCCGCCACACCTGTTCACATAGCCTAGAAAATGCGTGGGTTGGGGGCGTCATCCAACGTCGTTTCGGGGCTGGTTTCATCAGCCCAGACCTTCATGTGGGTCAGGCGAGCGCTGCCGAACGTGGTCGAGAAGGCCACGTCGCTGGCGTCGCGGCCCTGCGCGATCAGCACACGGCCTGCGCGGGGTTTATTATGGCGCGCATCGAAGGTGCGCCATTGGCCGTCCAAGAATGCCTCGAACCAGGCGTGGAAGTCCATCGGCACAGGGTCGGGCACAATGTCTATATCAGGCATGTAGCCGCAGACATAGCGGGCCGGAATATTCAGGGCACGGGCAAACGCCACGCCCATATGTGCGAAGTCGCGGCACACGGCGCGTTTGCTGTCGAGGGCCTGCTTGGCCGTAGTCGAGGAATTGCTGCCGTAGCCGTACACGCATTCATCTTGCAGGTAGTCGCTGATGGCCTGCACCTGCGCCCAGCCGCCCTGAATGTGACCGAACCGCTCCCACGCCTCGGCACTCACGAGGTCGCTGTCTACGTAACGGCTGGGGAGTAGATAGCCGATGGTGTCGTCGGGCAATTCTTCCACGTTCATTTTGCGGAGGGCAGGCAAAATGGGATCGGGGTAGCGGGTAATTTCGGCAATCAGGTCGTGACCGATGGTGAGGGTTCCCGGCTGGGCCAACATGCGCCACACCGTATTGCCGTGAGAATCGGTGTAGGTGTGGACGCCCTGCGCCGCGCCCAGCGCCCGCTGATCGATGATGCGCTGGCGGGTTCCAGTGGGATCGAGACGGTCTTGCGGCTGCACCACAAACAGCATAGGCGTAGGAAACGGCACGTCGAAGGTTAAGGAAAAGCCCGCGCGGACGCGGACAGGGTTTTCAAAGGGGGCGACTTCTGAGGTGTTGCCTAAGGAGGTATTTGCAGCGGAGGGGTGGGCCGGGTCGTGCGGTGCCATATGCCTATAGTGTGACGGTTTTTCAAGGGGACAAGGAGGGGAAGTCTACGCTTGCCTAACGTTGCCCAAATTCACGGCCCCGGCACGGCGGGTTAGCCTGCAACTATGAACCGCCTCGCCGCCGAATCCAGCCCGTATCTGCTGCAACACGCCGACAACCCGGTGAACTGGCAGCCCTGGGGCGAAGAAGCATTTGCCGAGGCGCGGGCGCGGGACATTCCTGTGCTGCTGAGCATCGGCTATTCCACCTGCCACTGGTGCCACGTGATGGCGCACGAGAGCTTTGAGGACGAGGCCACCGCCGCGTACATGAACGCCCATTTTGTGCCGATTAAAGTAGACCGCGAGGAGCGCCCGGACGTAGACGGCGTGTACATGGCGGCGACTCAGGCCATGACCGGACAGGGCGGCTGGCCCATGACCGTGTTCCTGACCCCCGATGCCGAACCCTTCTACGCGGGCACCTATTTTCCGCCACAAGACCGCTACGGCATGCCCAGCTTTGGCCGGGTCATGGCAAGTGTGGCAAACGCCTGGGCTACCCAGCGAGAGAAAATGCTGGCAAATGCTGAGGCGTTGGGCGATCATATCCGCGAAGCGAGCCGCCCGCGTGTGGCAGAAGGCGGGGAATGGCACCTGACGCCCGACTTTTTGGCGCAGGGCGTGGACAATTTGCGCCGGGCCTACGACAGCACACACGGCGGCTTCGGCGGCTCGCCGAAGTTTCCGGCCCCCACCACGCTGGACTTTTTGCTGGCGCAGAACAGCGGGCGCGACATGGCCCTGCACACCCTGAAAATGATGGGCCGGGGCGGGATTCATGACCAGTTGGGCGGCGGTTTTCACCGCTACAGCGTGGATGAACGCTGGCTGGTGCCGCACTTTGAGAAGATGCTGTACGACAACGTCCAACTGACCCGAACCCTCCTGCGGGCCTATCAGGTCAGCGGGGATGAGGAATTCGCACGGCTGGCACGCGGCACGCTGGAGTATCTGGAACGGGAAATGCTGGCCCCGGATGGAGGCTTTCACAGCGCACAGGACGCCGATACCGGGGGCGTGGAAGGCCTGACTTTTACGTGGACGCCGGAAGAAGTGAGGGCTGTACTGGGCGACGAGCCAGAAACCGACCTGATCTTGCGTTTTTACAACCTGACCGACGTAGGCAATTTTGAAGATCCGCACCGCCCCGACGCAGGCAAGCGCAACGTGCTGCATGTCCTCACGCCGTTGGACGCTTTGGCCCGCGATCTGGGCGAGCCGGAAGAAGGGCTGCGGACACGGGTAGATTCTGCCCGCGCCCGCCTGCACGCCGCCCGCCAACTACGCCCGCAACCCGGCACCGACGACAAGCGCCTGACCTCCTGGAATGGGCTGGCCCTGGCCGCCTTTGCCGACGCTGCCCGCATTCTGGGCAATCCACATTATCTGGACATTGCCCGCCAGAACGCCGACTTTGTGCACCGGGAGTTGCGCTTGCCCGACGGCACCTTGCGGCATACCTTCAAGGGCGGCGTGGCCCGCGTGGAAGGCCTGATGGAAGACCACGCCCTGTATGCGCTGGGGTTAGTGGCGCTGTTTCAGGCGGGCGGGGACACGGCGCATCTGCACTGGGCGCGGGAGCTCTGGGTCATCATCCGGCGGGAATTTTGGGATGAGGAAGCGGGCCTGTTCTACTCTACCGGAGGCAACGCCGAACGCCTGCTGACGCGCCAGGCACAGGCTTTCGACGCCGCCGTGCTGTCGGACAACGGGGCGGGAACGCTGCTGGCCGTGTGGATGCACCGCTATTTCGGAGACGAGGCCGACGAAGCGGTTGCCCGCCGGGTTGTGGAGCGTCACCACGCCGATTTGCTGGCCGCCACCGGGGGATTCGGAGGATTGTGGCAGGCAGCAGCCTTCCTGCTCGCGCCGCATCTGGAGATTGTCATTATCGGCACGCCCGCCGAACGTGCGCTGCTGGAGCGGGTGGTGGCCGCCCACGCCCTGCCTTACGCGGCACTGGCTTTTGCCGAGGCCGGAGCTGATCTGCCTGTGCTGCAAGATCGTCCGGGCGGCGGCATGGCGTATGTGTGCGTGGGCCATACCTGCGACCTGCCCACCGGTGACCCGGAGGTGCTGCGGCGTCAATTGGTGGGGCTGGATTGAGGGTGGAGTCGCGTGTAACCCCCCCCGTTGCTGGCGCAGCCATCTCCCCTTAAAGGTGGAGACTAAGCTCTTGCGCTCACCTTCAGGGGGGATGGCTGCGAAGCAGACTGGGAGTTGACCTAGCAAGTCAGTCCTGCCGCACCAATTCCCGCACTCCGTCCAATCCCGCCACGAACGCACGTTCGGCCATGCCCAGAAAGAACCCGGTTTCGATGACGCCGAGAGTGCCTTTCAGGGTGCGCTCCAGCGCCAGCACATCGCCGGAAGTGGGCAATTGCGCGTCGAAAATATAGTTGCCGTTATCGGTCAGATAAGGCTGTGCGCCGGGTTGCCGCAGCCGTCCGCCGGGGCAGAGCGTCCGCAATCGTTCAATGGTGGACAGGAAGCCGAAGCGGGCGATTTCGATGGGCAGGGGGGCTTTTTCGCCCAACCGCAACACGATTTTGGTGTGGTCGGCAATCACGATAAAGCGCCGCGCCTGCACTTCGGTCAGTTTCTCGCGCAGGAGTGCCCCGCCCAGCCCTTTGATCAGGTTGAGATCGGGGTCGATTTCGTCTGCCCCGTCTATGGCGATGTCGAGTGGACGCGGGTCTAGAGGTTCCACTGGAATCCCCACCTGCCGCGCCAGCACGTCGCTTGCTTCGCTGGTCGCCACGCCCACAATTCCGGTCAGTTCGCCCGACGCCAGCCGCCGCCCAATTTCTTCTATGGCGTATTTGGCCGTGCTGCCCGTGCCGAGGCCCACGCGCATACCGCTCTGTACCAATGCCGCCGCTCGCACCGCCGCTTCCCGTTTCAGAGCTTCCAGGCCCGTCAGTTCAGACATGGCGGGCCTGATCAGCTTCGATGGCGGCGGCCACCGCGTCGGCGTGGCCTTCCACTTTCACGGCCAGCCACGATTTCACCAGTTTGCCCTGTGGATCGATCACGAACGTCTGCCGCTTCACACCATCGCTGGTTTTGCCGTACAGCGTTTTGGGGCCATACGAGCCGATTTCTTTCATAAACGTGGCGTCCGGGTCGCTAAGCAGCGGGAAGGGCAGGCTGTATTTTTCGGCAAAGGCTGTGTGGCTGCCCGCATCGTCGCGGCTGAGGCCCAAAATGGCCGCGCCCACCGCCCGCAGCGGCGCAGAATCGCGGAAATCGCAGGCTTCTTTGGTGCAGCCGGGCGTGTCGTCCTTGGGGTACACGTACAGAACCACATATTTGCCCGCGTAGTCGGCCAGCGCGTACGTTTTGCCATCGGCACCGGGCAGCGCAAAGGCGGGAAAGACTTCGCCGGGTTGCAGGCGGGAAATTTCGGGGGTCTCGGGAGCGTCGGGCGTGGTCATGGCCGTAGCGTAGAGCATTTGGCAAAAAGTGGGAGCTTGGTTGGGCGGCGGGAAGGCGTCTAGGGATCAAGGGTCTAAGGAAGGGCGGAAGGGCAATCGCTTTGCCTACGCGCCGTTAGCCCTCGCCCACAGGAGGCGAGGGCGGCTGCGTTAGCAGCGGGGTGAGGGGTGTGAGCGTCAGCAATTGCCTTTCTTAGACTCTTACCCTTCGACCCTCGACCCTTAGACCTAGCCCCTCTCCCCCACTCTGGGCAAGTCATTTACCTTTCTTACCCTCTGCCGCGTAACATGGGCAGCGTGAAGCTCGCCCCGTACATTGACCATACTTTGCTTAAAGCCACCGCCACCGCCGAAGACATCCGCACCCTGTGCGCCGAGGCCCGCGAACACAACTTTTATGCCGTGTGCATCAACCCCGTCTATGTGCCGATGGCCGCCTCAGAACTGGCGGGCAGCGGCGTAAAAGTCGCCACCGTGTGCGGCTTTCCGCTGGGGGCCGTCAGCAGCGACCAGAAGGCGCTGGAAGCCCGCCTGAGTGCCGAAGCCGGGGCCGATGAAATCGATATGGTCATTCATATCGGCGCGGCGCTGGAAGACAACTGGGACGCCGTAGAAGCCGATGTGCGGGCCGTGCGGCGGGCCATTCCGGAGCAGGTGCTGAAAGTGATTATTGAAACCTGCTACCTGACCGACGACCAGAAACGCGGCGCTACCGAGGCCAGCGTGAAGGGCGGCGCGGATTTTGTGAAGACCAGTACTGGGTTTGGCACGGGCGGGGCTACCCCCGCCGACGTGCGCCTGATGCGCGACGTCATCGCGGGCCGCGCCCAGATCAAGGCGGCGGGCGGCGTGCGCTCTCCTGCCGACGCACTGGAAATGATCGAAGCAGGAGCTACCCGCCTTGGCACATCGGGCGGCGTGGCGTTGGTGGCAGGCGAAAAGACCGGCGCAGGATACTGAAGTGACCGTGCCAGAGGCAATCCCTCTTGAAATCATCCTTCCCGAAGTGATTCTGGCTTCGGGCAGCCCACGCCGCCGCGAATTGTTGAGGAATCTGGGCGTGACTTTCCGGGTGGTCGTCAGTGGCGAGCCGGAAGACAGCCCCGAAACCGATCCGGCGCGGCTGGCAGCAGAATTGGCGATGCTGAAAGCGGGAGCGGTGGCCGCCCTACATCCGGACGCCGTGATTATCGCCGCCGATACAGTGGTGGCCGTAAACGGGCAACTGCTGGGCAAGCCCGCCGACGCCACCGAGAATCGGGCGTTTCTGGAAGCCTTGTCGGGTCGCACGCATCAGGTTTTGACGGGTGTGGCGGTGCGGTCTGCATCCGGTCTAAACTGCGAGGTAGAGCGCACCGACGTGACCTTCCGGCCCCTGACCGCGCAGGAAATCGCCTATTACGCGGCCACAGGAGAGGGGCTGGACAAGGCGGGCGGCTACGGCATCCAGAGCGTAGGCATGGCGCTGGTGTCGGGCATTCAGGGCGACTATTCCAACGTGGTGGGCTTTCCGCTGACGCTGGTGACCCGGTTGCTGCGGGCGGCGGGCGTGCCCGTGTGGGGCCAACTGAATTCCGCTCATCTTGCTGCCGACTCTCTGCCCCAACCTGTCGGGGTGTCCTCGGCGTGACCCGTGTGGGCATTTTCCAAGCAACATGGGCCGTTTCACATTCAGGCGCGGCATGAAAGGCTGGCGTTCCGTGCTGCTGGTGTACGGCGGCCTGCTGCTGCTGAGCATGGTCGCGACCCGCTTTCAGGTGATCATGCCCACCGCTATTTCGGGTTCGGTGGCCCCGATTACGCGCATTGGCGTGGTGGCCGCCGATAATCTGCGCCGCGCCTATACCACTGTAGTCAACGAGCGCAATCTGGCGGGAGAAGTGGGCAGTCTCCGCAAGCAAAACGACGTGCTGCGGCAGCGCAACGAATTGCTGACGCGGGAAGTCTCGCGCCTGCGCCAGGTGATGCAGATCACGGCCACCCAAGCGCCCAACGCGCTCGGCATCGCACAGGTGGTGGCCGTAGACCCGAGTCCGCTCTTGGCCCGCATTACCCTCAACCGGGGCACCGACGATGGCGTGCGGGTGCGAATGCCCGTGACCGTTCCCGGCGGTCTGGTGGGCCAGGTGACGAGCGTCAGCAGCAACCGCGCCACGGTAGTCGCGCTGGTGGACCCCGAAAGCAGCGTGGGCGTGACCTTGCAGGGCAACCGGGGCGGGCGCGGAATGGCGGTGGGCGTCTCTCCAGATCGTCTGCGGGCGCAGTTTTCGCGCAGTGTACCCGTCAAGGTAGGGGACGTATTGGTGACCAGCAGTTTGGGCGGCGTGTACCCAGTGGGCATCCGGGTGGGTACCATCGAAAGCGTGCTGCCCCTCGGCCCCAACGACGTGAACCGCACCGTGACCGTGAAGCCCGCCATAGATGTGGGTGTCGTAGAGGACGTTACTATTCTGGAAGGGCTATGAGCGCCGCCGCCGTCTGGAGATGCCCACCCACACTGCAATTTTCAGCAGCGGTGGGCGCTACCATAAGACAGGTCTATGGTTGAGCTGCCTGTGATGTCCGCCGTGTTCGGCTGTGTTCGTGTGTGTGTTGTTCGTGTTCCTATCTCCCGCTGCCCCCTGACCGACTTTCCCGGTACCACACAGGTTTTTTACCTATGATAAGACGTTCCGGCAGAAATACCGGACTGGCTCCGCGTGGGCCGGGACGCTGGGTGGGCGTGGTGGTGTACGTGCTGCTGCTGCTGATCGTGCAGGGCGTGTTGTCGCGCTTGCTCGATCCCCTCCGCATTCCGGCCCCCGACCTATTTTTGCTGACTGGTGCGGCGTTGGCGTGGCGCTTGCCCCCGGTGCAGGCGGTGGTGGCAGGCTACGGTGTGGGCCTTATTCAGGACGTACTGGGCGGCGGGGCGCTGGGGCTGCACGCGGCGGGCGTAGGAGCCGGCGCGGTGTTGGTGCTGCTGGTACGGCGTTACGTGGGCGACTCAGGCATTTTTCAGGCACTGTTTACGGTGCTGGCGGCCACCACTGGGCAATGGCTGGCCTTCTTGTTCCTCACCTACTGGCTGCGCTCCGATTTGGTCACGGTGGACACCCTGCGCCAAACGGTGCCGCTGGCACTGCTGAGTACGCTGCTCATTTACCCGTTCTGGAACCGCCTCGTCACCTGGGGGATGGGCGAACGGCCCGGCCCAGAGGACGGGTTGTCATGAGTCGGGCGCGGGCAGGAGACGTGATTGACCGCCGCAACCGTATTCGCAAAAAGGCGGGCGGGGCCGCAGTTGGCACGGGCGGGCGGGGCGGCGCAGGACGCATCGGCACCAAAGCGCAGGTCAGTGGTGCGCCCGCCGTGCAGTGGGTGGCGTTTGGCCTCAGTCTGGCGCTGGCGGGGCTGGGCTTCCGGCTGTACCAGTTGCAGATTACGCAGCATAGCCAGTTTGCGGTTCAGGCCGACAGCAACTTTCAGCGCGACGAGGTGATTCCAGCCCTGCGCGGCGAAATCCGCACGCGGGACGGGGTACTCCTGGCGACCAACCGCCTCGCCGTAGACCTGATCTATACCGGACGGCGCGACCCCAAAGACCCCGAACAAGCGTTTCCGGCGTGGGACAAAATCGTGTATCTGGCGGGCATCCAGCCCGATGTGCTGAGCGGAGGCCAACCCCGCGAACCCGACCGCACCAAAGAAACGGAGACGGTTTTGGCCCGCAACATTCCGCAGGACAAGCTCTCGGCGCTGTACGAATACACGGTGCTGATTCCCAGCCTGGAACTACGCGAGCGTGTGGAACGGGTCTATCCTGAGAATAAGTTTGCGGCGCATGCACTGGGCTACGTGCTGGAAGCCAACGAGGAACAGGTCAAAGAAGGCGGCTACACCATAGGCGACCTGGTAGGCGTGTCGGGGCTGGAATACAGTCTTCAGCAGACCTTGCAGGGCAAAAACGGCCTGCGCCGCCGCGAGGTGACTGCCAACGGCAAACCCCAAACAGACCGGGTGCTGACTGCAGGCCAAAAAGGGCAAGACGTGACTCTGACCCTGGACAGCCGCCTGCAACGCGCCGCCGAGCAAGCCCTGCGCGAAGGTTTGGCCGACGTGAACGCGGGCCGCCTGAAGTATGCCCAGCCGCCCGAACCGCTGACACGCGGCGCCATTATTGCCATAGACCCACGCACCAACGAGGTCTTGGCGATGGCCAGCAGCCCCACCTTCGATCCCAACTGGTTTTCCCGCGTACCCAGCCCCGACAACGCGGCCAAAACAGCGGCCCTGCTGTCGAGCAGCCTTGACGCCGTGATGCAAAACCGCGTGGTGCAGACCTTTGACGCGGGTAGTGTGTTTAAGCCCGCCAGTACGCTGGCCTACATAGAACGCTGGGGCAACAAGACCTTCAATTGCCTGCCCAGCATCCGGTACGGCGGCCCGCGCTACAACTGGCACCGCAGCGGCAGCCTCGGCAACGTAGACGGACGGTTGGCGATCGCCTATTCGTGCAATACGTGGTACTACCAGGCCGCCATAGACGCCGACCCCATCACCTTTGCCAACTACCTGGGCAAGCGGGCCGGAGAGTTGGGCTATGGCCGACCCACCGGGCTGGAACTGGTGGGCGAAAAGAGCGGGTATCTGCCCACACCGCTTAATTTTTCCGACACGTATAGGACGGCCAACCTGCGGCGCAAGGCTGCCGGAGAAGAACCCCTGGTGTATTACCCCGGCCAATCTCTCAGCTTTGCCATCGGACAGGACAGCCTGCTGGTCACCCCCGCACAGGTCACGTCGGTGCTGAGCACGATTGTGAATGAAGGCAAGCGCCGCCCGCTGACGCTGGTGAAAGCTGTGGCTGGCAAGCCCTCCCCCCACCCGCTGCCCGAACAGGTGCCGGGAAAACAGGCCGACTTCCGGCTGGTCAAAGAAGGCATGAACATTACGACTGCCGGAACGACCCCCTGGGGCACGGCTCAGCATGTGCTGGGGCCGCAGTGGTTCCCAGTACGCACGGCAGGCAAAACCGGAACCGCCGAAAACGGCCAGAGCTTCCGCAAGGGCTACGCCTACACCAACGCCTGGTATGAGGGGTACGGCCCCATAGACAATCCCAATTTTATGGTCGTGGCTTTTTTCCAGAACGGCGGCGAAGGCTCCGGCCCGGCCCTGAACGCCACCGCCAAAATGTTCGCCACCCGCTGGTGCCTGACGCTGGATGAGCGCAATCACGCCACCGGGCCTCAGCAACCCTGCATGGGCGAACTGGACAACATGCATAAGGTGATGAAAATTCGGGCGCAGCGGGCCGCCGCCACCGCCGCGAAGGGAACGGCGGGACAGTAGTTGGGGGAATTGGCTGTTGGGTTTGAACGCAGAACAGTCTAAAGGTCAAGGGGCGAAGAACGGCCTAGGGCAAAAGCCAGAGCTTCTCCTCTCTCCTCAGTCCCTCGACCCATTGACGCCCTTCGCCCTCCTCACGCCAACGCCTACCCCAGCCGAGTCTCCAACAGGATTTCACTGCTGATGCTGGCCGCCACCGAGCAGTATTTTTCGTGGCTCAGGTGGGCGGCTTTGCTCAGCGCGTCGTCGGTTACACCCTCCCCGCTGGCAATGTGCCGAACCGTGATCGTGGTGTAGCGCTTGGGGTCGGTGTCGGCCCGCTCGCCTTCCACCTCAATTCGGTAACTCGCCAGTGGGGTGCGGCGCTTTTTCATGATTTCCACCACGTCGTAGGCGGTGCAGGTCGCCAGTGCGCCCAGCAGGGCTTCCATCGGGGACACGCCGATTTTGGTGGGGCTGTTGTCGATCAGAAGTTGGTGGCCGCTCTCGCTGACACCGAGGTAGCGTTGCTCGCCCAGCCAAGTCACGTTCAGGGTCTTCTTCATGACCCTAGGCTAGCGTCTAGGCGGCGTGGGGCAAAGTCAGCCAGCACGCCCCGCTGCTTACGACCTACACGCCTCAGAGCATTTCTCCGAATTACAGCGTCAGAAAAAGACTCCTGACGCTTCCATTCTCCCAGATACTCGTTAAATTCACTCTCTTCGTTCGGTCAACAGCAGACACCTCTTTTGACAACTGCTCTTAAGTACACCGCATTTAACATCTAGATAAACTTTGCCCCAAGAATCTTGAGCCCAGTCATGAGCGCGGCCCGGAGCTCAGTCACGGCGTTGTCACAACGACGCGGCATCAGAATCCCCTTCAACTTCCGCCACACCTCCTCAATGAGGTTCAGAAAGGGCGCATAGGGTGGAAGATACCGAAGGAACAGCCCCTGCTGTTCCCAAGACGCGCGTTGTTCCCTGAGTTTCGCGCTCCTGTGAAAGGGCGCGTTGTCCAGGACGACGACCGTGAGCTGGTTCGGGTCACCAACCGAGGCCAAGGTATTCAGATATGCGATCACCTGATCCCCGTTGCAGCTGCCTTCCAGTTCGCGAACTTCCAGCACTTCTTCGCAGGCGTGCAGGCTGTAGGTGCCGATGAGGTTGATTCGTCCAGAGGATCCCCACCGAGTGGGGATTTCAAACTGCTGCCCAGAACCTCGCTTAAACCACGTCGCCCCCACCGACAACATCAGAGAAAGTCCGGTCTGGTCGAGATATTTCAGGGTGAGTTTGCTGTCCAGTGCCCCCTTTTTAAGATCTCCAAAGAAGCCTGATGTGGTGCGATAATTTCAGGATCGAGCGTCTGAGCGGGTGAATATCGGGCGCGTTTCCAGCGGTATCCCAGACGTTGCAGGTGATTGGCCAATGCACGAGGTCGAATTCCCACCCCAAACTGCTGTGCGAGAGCCTCGCACAGCAGTGGAGCATTCCAGAAGCGCTGTTCTCGCAGTTGCTTGTGAAGAAACTGCTCCATCTCTGGCGTCACTTTCGAGGGCTGTCCAGGTGGACACTCATCGGCCAATCCGGGAATGCCGCGCTCCTCGAAACGGGTGAAATCATGGTGGATGGCCTGATGGTTCCGGCCAAAATGCGCGGAGAGTTGTGGAATGCTCCAGCCCTGTCGATGCAGCCGAAGGATGCTGGCCCGCAGGCGAACCTTCGGGTGGGTGTGTGGACTGATCTCCAGTTCCCGAAGCAGCTCATCAGCGTCTTCGGAAATGTCAATGCGGCGAGCAGGACGAGCCATGCTTAAGTCTACATGTTAAATGCGCTGTACTTAATAGGAATATGCGTCGTCTTCCCCGTTATCCTCATCGGGCATGGGCAGGCGCACGCGGAAGGTAGCGCCGCCGCCGGGCGTGTTCAGCACGTCTATTGTGCCGCCGTGCGACGTGACCACCTGCTGCGCGATGGTGAGACCCAGCCCCGCCGAACCCGCCTCTTTGCCCCGGTAAAACTTGTCGAAAATACGCGGCTTAATGGCGTCGGGCACGCCGGGGCCTTTGTCGACCACACGCACCTCGATTTCTCCAGCGCGGGGAACGACGGTCAGGCTGACCAGATCGGCGGAACCCGACACGCGCACGGCGTTGCTGACCAGATTCACGAAGACCTGGGTCAGGCGGCCCGGATCGCCCACGATTTCAACGTCAGGCACCTCGGCCCGCACGCCAAAATCTCGGCCCACTTGCCGCAGCAGGGTGCCCAGATTCATAAAGTGCATCTCTATGTTTTGCACCAGTTCGCCCCGCGACAGTTGCAACAGGTCGTTGACGAGGCGGGTCATATTTTCGGCCACCCGCTGGGCATCTTGCAGCACCTGGCTGCCGCCTGCCTCGCGTTCGGCACGGCGCAGATACCCCAGGAGGGCGGTCAGGGGTGTGCGGAGTTCGTGGCTGGTTTCGGCCAAAAAGGTTTTTTGAAGATTCAGCGCCTCTTCCAGTTGCCGCGCCTGCACTTCCAGGCGCTGGCTTTGGCGTTCGGCGGTGTTCCGCAGGCGTTCTACCTCCAGTAGTCGGGCCTGCAACGACTGGTTCAGTTCATGAACCGCCTGCTCGGCGCGGGCACGGGAATCGCGGGCCTCGACCTCGGCAATGGCGCGGCGCACACTGGGCACCAGGCGTTCCAGGCGCTGTTTCAGGATGTAATCGGTGACGCCTTGGCGCAGGGTATCGACGGCGATTTCCTCGCCCATCGCGCCCGTAACAATAATGAAGGGCAGCAACGGATCGCGGGCATGAACGGCATGGAAGGCGCTGAGGCCGTCGTATCCAGGCAAGGCAAAGTCGCTCAGCACCAGATGCGGCGGGTCGGTTTCCAGGGCGTGAATAAACGACGCCTCGTCTTCCACACGCTCCAGGCGCACTGTCCACGGCAGGTCGTCGCCCAGATTCATCGCCACGAGTTCATGGTCGAGTTCGCTGTCTTCGAGGTGAAGGATGTGCAGGATGTCGCCGCGAGCGGGCATGGCACGTAGGGCGGGAATCGGCAGGGTCATTCGGTCTCCGGACTGGGCATAGGTGGGGATACAGCTTAGAGGGTCAAGGGTGCGGACGATGTGGAAAACAGCGGGAACGCTCAGTGCTGCGGGAAGCAAGTGTAGGAGAAGCAGGTTTGGTGCAGATCAGGCTTGGTGTAAATCAGGTCTGCGACGATTGGAGGGGCAAGATGACCTGGAAGGTCGCCCCCTCCCCCGGCACGGACTGTGCCTGCACGCTGCCGCCGTGACGCATGACCACGCGGCGCACGTTGGCGAGGCCTATGCCCGTGCCTTCAAATTCTTCGGCACGGTGAAGGCGCTGAAAGACCCCGAACAACTTGTCGGCGTACCGCCCATCAAACCCCACACCGTTGTCCTGAACCGTAATGATGGCGTGATTCTGGGCCGCCTTTTGCAGATTGACCCGGCCCGGCTGCGTGAGCGTGGGCATGGAGTCGGATGGCAACGGCCACTCGGCACTGACCCGAATCTGGGCGTCGGGTTGGTGGCGCGTGTACTTGATGGCATTGGACAGCAAATTCACGAAGACCTGAGTCAGCAGCGCGGCGTCGCCGGGTACGGTGGGCAGCGGGCCAACGGAAAGGGCAATCTCGCGGCCCTGACGGTCTGGTTCCAGCGTATTCCACACGGTGTCCAGCAGTGGCCCCAGCGGCACTGGCCCGCTCCGCAGTTCCTGGCGGCCCATCCGTGAAAACTCCAGCAGGTCGTCGATTAGGTGGCTCATGCGGTTGGCAGCGTCGGTCATCACGGCCAGGTAGCGCTGACTTTTTGGCCCTAACCCTTCTCCGGCGTCCTTTTTCAGCAGATCGCCAAAGCCCACGATGTGCCGCAACGGGGTTCTCAGGTCGTGGCTGACCGAGTAACTGAAGGCTTCGAGTTCGCGGTTGGCGTCCTCCAGTTCCAGTGTGCGCCTGTGCACCCGCTCCTCAAGCGACTGGTTCAGAGCTTGCAAATCCTGCTGGGCACTGATGGCCCGCACGCGCAGGGCGTCATTGTCGAGGGCGGTGGCAAAGCGTTTGGCGAGTTCCTGCGCGAGTTCCTGATCGCGGTCAGTCAGAGCTTGACGGTAGGTCAGGGCCAGTATGCCGCGTAGGGTTCCGTCGCGGCCCATCAGCGGAAACAGGAGTGCGCCAGTCGCGTTTACGGCGTGCAGCAGCGGATGAGACGGGATAATCAGCGGTTCTTCCAGTTCGGCCACGCGCCGCACCGCCGCCGTTGCTGCGGCCTGCATATGGGCCGCCTGCCACACTACACCTGTGCGTGACGCCGCCAACACGGCCAGTTCGGGCGGGGCGCTCCAGAGGGCGGCACTTTCGGCCAGCCTTCCGGTCAGCAGTTCCAGCGCAGCATGGTAATGCCCGGCGCGGGCGGCCAGCGGGTCTTCGGCGCGGGCGCTCAGTTGCTCGGACACGTCGGCAATCAGGCGCGAGGCCGTTTCGGCGTACACGCTGTCGTCTACGTCGGTGCTGGTGCCTACCCACTCGATGACTTGGCCCTGCGCGTCGTGGACAGGCAGGCCACGGGTCACGAAGGTTCGGTACCAGCCATCGGCCCCCAGCAGGCGGTGTTCGGCCTCAAAGGGTCGGGTAGCCTGCACCGCCGCCGCCCAACGCTGCTGGTATTCGCCCCGGTCATCGGGGTGCAGCAGGTTCAGCAGGCCCGTGTTGGCGCGTTCTTCGCCCACATATTCATCCCAGCGTCGGTTGAAATAGGTAGGCAGGCCCGCCGGATCGGTGAGCCACACGATCTGCGGCATACCCTCCAGCACGCCCCGGTAGCGTTCCTCGCTGCGCTGCGCCAGTCGCTCGGCCTCCAGGCGGTCATGAATATCGGTGGCACTCGCCACCCACTCGGCCACGCTGCCCCGTTCATCCAGAATCGGGGCCACCCGCACCACGAACCAGCGGTAAGATTCGCCCACCCGCACCCGCACTTCGGATTGGGCGCGGTCACTGATCTCGTAGGCACTGTGCCACATGTTGTCGTAGGTCAGCAGGTCGGCAGGCAGCACGGCTTCCCGCACGCTGCCTTCGCTGAGGCGCTCGTGGTGTTGCGCGTTCACGTAGGTCACGTTGCCTGCCGGACTGCTGGCCCACAAAATATGCGGAATAGCGTCCAGCACGCCCCGGTAGCGCCGCTCTCCGGCCTGCACCGCACGTTCGGCCTGCACCCGGTCGGTCACGTCGCGGATCACTTCCAGCAGACCCAACTGCTCGCCCCGCCCATCAACCACCTCGCTGCGCTGGGCCTCGCCCGAAAACACGCTGCCATCGGCCCGCTGATAGGGCGTGGTGATGGCCTGAAAGGTGGTACGGCCCTCCAGACGGCGGTCTACGTGCAAGCGGGCCAGCGGTTCTCCGATCAGAGCCGCGCTGTCCAGACCAAATTGCTCGGTCAGGGCGCGGTTGACCAGCCTGACGCGCCCGGTGTCGTCGGTAAAGGCAGCAGCGTCCTGCATCGCCTGAAAAATCGCCTCGAACTCGGCCCGGTCACGCGCCTGGCGGGCCTGCACCAGTGTCAGGCGGCGATTGATTCGCTCGGTACTCTCGCGGGACTGCACCTGCACATGGGTCAGCCGGAAGGCCAGCCCGGCCACCAACAGGCCAGCCAACAGCGTCAGTAGGGGCAAATTGGCTGCCAAATCCCGCCCAAATCCTGTGGACGCGCCGTAATTGAGCGTCCAGGGTTGCCCCGCCAGGGTCAGCTTTGTATCGGAGCGGAATGACAATGTATCAGGCAGCGGAAGTCCTTCCAGCCGTTGCCCAGCCAATTTGGTATTGATGCTGAGGCCGGTGGGAATGCCGCCTTCGTCCAGTTGGGCCAAAAACTCGTCGGAGCTTGCCACCAGATAAATAAACCCCGCCAGTGTGCGTGTGCCGCCGCCGCCATCCTGAACCTGCTCGTCGTCGGTGGGCTGCATGCCGTTCCACACAGGCAAAATGAGCAGGAATCCGAGATTGGGCGGGCCGCCCGGCGTACGCTGCAAATTCACGCGGCCTGTGGCCTGCACCGTGTTGTTCAGGCGGGCCAAATCCAGCGCGGCACGCCGGTCAGGATCGCTGTACAGGTCAAAACCCCACGCGGCCTGAGTAGCGTTGTTCAGGGGCGAAAGGGTGACAACAGGCGCACGCATGGCCTGAGTGGATGTCGGCGGGTTGATGCGGTATTCGGAGCCTGCCCCGGCCCGGATGCCCGCTTCCACATCGGCAGTATCGGCAGCGGGTATCCACGCGGCAAAACCAACGGCGGTGACGCCCGGATAGCGCCGCGTCAGATCAAGCCGGCTGACGAAATCATCAAACACAGACGGCAGAACCATGTCCTGATTGCTCATCCAGTAGGCGCGGGTCGCCCGCAGCAGGTTCTCGTAATCGCCGATCCGGTTCTTCAGGGCAAACGTGTGGGCCGTCGCCTCGCGCTCAAAGCGGGCTTGCTGCTGGTCACGCACAAAGCGGGCAATGGTGGCCGCCGTTGCCACTGTCAGCAGCAGTACCAGCAGCAGCACCGCCAACGGAATCATGCGGGAAGTGCGGGCCAACAGACTCTGATCCGGCTGCTCTATGGGCGTGTCTTTGACCGACAGGGGTGCGGGGCGGTCAGACATGCTCGGCCTCTTGGCTGGGTGCCTGAATGGGCAGCTGGGCCGCGTGCAGGGCATCCAAAAACACCCGCACCGGAACATCTACCCCAGTCCACGCCAAGAACGCCAACCGTGCTTGGTGGGCCAGCATTCCCAGCCCGTTTTCGGCCCGCAGTCCAGCGGCACGGGCCTCCCGCATCAGGCGCGTTTCGGCAGGCTTATACACCATGTCGTAGATCAGGGCCGACAGAGGCAACGGGGAAAAATCGAAATCTGGCAGCGGGGATTCGTCGGGGGCACTTAACCCAGCACTGGAAGCGTTCACGAGCAACCCGACTCCGGCCCACTGAACCTCGTTCAGATCGGCAGCCAGGCCGCCCAGATCGGCGGTGAGGCGTGCGGCTTTGGCACGGGTCCGGTTGATCACGAACACTTGACGGATCTGAGAACCCAGCTGAGAGCGCAGCGCCCACACCGCCGCCCGCGCCGCGCCGCCTGCACCTAACACCACCGCCGCGCCGTCTTTGGATACGCCAGCATCAGCCAGAGCCGCCAGCAGTCCCGGCGCGTCGGTGTTGTCCCCCAGCAGCTTGCCCTCTTGCTGAATAATGGTATTGACTGCACCGATAGCCCGCGCCGCTGGAGTCAGCTTGTCCAGAAACGGCAGGGTAGCTTCCTTGTGGGGCAAGCTCAGATTGGCCCCTAAGATGCCGGGTTGCCTCAGTTCGGCAATGGCCGCGCCCAGATCGGCGGGGGGGACGCGCACGGCCCTATACTCGCCCGCCAACCCAGCCCAG
The DNA here is from genome assembly GCF_023370075.1 of Deinococcus sp. QL22. Taxonomy (NCBI): domain Bacteria; kingdom Thermotogati; phylum Deinococcota; class Deinococci; order Deinococcales; family Deinococcaceae; genus Deinococcus; species Deinococcus sp. QL22. The sequence continues at coordinate 2,742,116 of NZ_CP097149.1, read as the reverse complement.
GCAAAGGCGGCGCGGTGCATGGCCGGAGACAGGGAATGCGCGGCGGGGTCTGCATATAAAAAGGCGCGGAGTGCGGCCTGCGCCCCGTCCGGATAGACGCCAGTAAAACTCACGCTGCCAAGTGTATCGCGGCCCGCGCCCCAGAAAGATCAGACAACAAGGTCAGACAGCTCAGAACTAGGCCGGCGCATGCCGCCGCTAAGCCAATTGCGCCTGGCAAGCTCGCGGCCTGTCTTCTACTCTGAATCCATGCTTGATCCCTTTAATCCCCCCAGCAGACGACGGGCCTTCAGCATTCGCTGACCCTCTGCCCAGAAACACCGCAGAATGTGCGGCGGGACACGCACCTGCCTGCTTTCCCGTCCGACAATGGGGCATCCGAATGACGAACCCACCCCCCTCCTCTCACCCGGCCAACTCGGGGAGAGACTGCGCCTGTGCGGCGTGCTTGGAGCCAATCTCTTGACAGACCAGAAGCAAGACCAGATGCCCGACCAGACGCCTGAAACACAGTCGAGCAATGCTCAGGTACCCGGTGCTCAGCTACCGAGTGCTCAGAACCAGACTGCGGGCGCACAGGACGGAACCACGCCAGCCACCAGCAATCCGGCAACGGCCACCATTACACTGACCAACCAGCGTCAGGCATTTGCGCTGCTGGGCACGGGGGACGTGAACCTGCGCCGTATGCGCGAATTGACCCGCGCCCGCCTGATCGCACGCGGCGAAACCATCACCATTACGGGAGAAGAGGCCGACGTGGTGGCCGCCGAACGCATGGTGAACGACGCGCTGGACGTGATACGCGGCGGTGGCGAACTGACGCCCGACAGCCTGTTACGCTCGGCCCGCCTGAGTGGAGAAGGCCGCAGCCTCGCCGCCGAAACACAGGTGAACGGCATGAGCCTGCCACGCGGCATCCGGCCCAAAACGCCGGGGCAAAAGGTGTATCTGGAAAAGGTCGAAAAAAGCGATATCGCCTTTGGCATCGGCCCCGCCGGAACCGGCAAAACGTACCTCGCGGTGGCGATGGCGGTGCAGGCGCTCCGCAACAAACGGGTCAAACGCATTATTCTGACCCGTCCGGCAGTCGAAGCCGGAGAGAAACTGGGCTTCTTGCCCGGAGATTTGCAGGCCAAAATCGACCCTTACCTACGCCCGCTGTACGACGCCCTTCAGGACATGCTGGATCAGGACAAGTTCGAGTCCTACCTGACGAGCGGCGTCATTGAAATCGCTCCGCTGGCCTTTATGCGTGGGCGCACGCTCAATGATGCTTTCGTCATCCTGGACGAAGCGCAGAACACCACTGGCGAGCAGATGAAGATGTTCCTGACCCGCATGGGTTTCAGCAGCAAGGTGGTCGTGACGGGCGACGTGACCCAGATCGACTTGCCGCGCCACATTTCCAGCGGGTTGGCCGTCGCCAAGCGCGTGCTGAGCAACATCGAAGGCATCGAATGGCACGAATTTACCGACGTGGACGTAGTGCGTCACCCGTTGGTGGGCCGGATCATCAAGGCCTACGAAATCGCTGAAAATGCCGAGCAGGACAAGCGGGCCGCACGCCGGGGCGAGTTTGCCAGCATTCCGGAGGTGGATACCGATCCGGTGGGCGCAGACGACTGAGCAACTGGCTCTGAACTAGAGCCATCAACAATCCAGAAACGGCGTCGGGAGTGCATCCCTGACGCCGTTTCTGATGGGGTGCGAAAGAAGCGGTTGCCTTCCCACAGACCCTTCGACCCTAGACCCCTGGCCACCGCACCCGGAGAACGCTCGCCACACCCCAACCTTGCTATGCTCCCCATGTGATCGACCTGATCGTACAGAAAAAGCCGCCTGCTGGGTTGCGTCCGGCGCTGCGGGCCTCGCTGGAAGCGGTCATGGCGCATTTTGAGGTGCAGGAGCGGGAAGTGACGGTGGTGCTGGTGGGTGACCGGGCAATTCGGGCGCTGAAGCTGGAGCATTGGGGCGAGGACGCGACCACCGACGTGCTGAGTTTTCCCGCGTGGGAACCCGGCGACCCGTTTGTTCCCCCCATTCTAGGCGACATCATCATCAGTCTGGATACGGCCGGACGGCAGGCGCAGGCGCGGGGGCATTCGCTGACGCGCGAGGTGGCGCTGCTGGCGAGTCACGGGATGGCGCATCTGGTGGGCCACGACCACCCGCATGCCGATGGATTGGGCTTCGAGGAAGGCGCGGCGGGGCCAGAGTGGAAGGTCTTCCATGACGCCTGGAACGCGGCCCGCACAGCCCTTCCCGACGGAATCTAGGCGAGGCGTGCGCTCAGACGGCTCGGCCCTGAATCTGCGCCGCTGGTGGCGTTCGGCGGGCTTTGCTTGGGCCGGAATTCGGCAGGTATACCGCTCGCAAGCCAATTTCAGGATCGAGGTCTGGGCAGCGGCTGTAGCTTTGGCTCTCGCGCTGGCTTTGCGTGTGCCACTGGCACCCATCCTGCTGTGCTGTGCGCTGGTACTGTCGCTGGAACTGATCAATACGGCGCTGGAAGCGGTGGTCGATCTGGTTAGCCCCCAAGTTCACCCGCTGGCAAAAGTAGCCAAAGATGCCGCCGCCGCCGCCGTGTTGGTGGCCAGTATCGGGGCCGCGCTGGTAGGGGTGGTGGTGCTGGGGCCAGCGCTGGGGCGGCTACTGTAATTCCTGCTCTAGCGCAGAAGAAAGCGCTGCTGGCCGGGTAGTTTTGCCCAGATTGCCCTCAAGCTGCACCTTAAGATGTCATCAATTTGAGCGTTCTGGCTGGCTCAGGCGCGTGCTATAGTGCTGGTTGCTATGGAGCCTCCGAGTTCTGGCTCTGAATCTACGCCCGGTGAACTCCGCCTCAGGGCGGGTTTTTTACTCTGGCCGAGCAGTTCTCAGTTTGACCCCGTGACCCGACAGTCACCCGAAGACCCCTTCCGGCGTCCGACGCTGCATTCTGGCAAGCCACCCGGCCCCGCCAACGCAGCGGGCAGCATGTGCCTTGCGGAACGCCGGGGCGCGGCATGGAGCGCGCCCATTCATGAATGACATCCTTGGCCTGTTGGCCCTATTCGTACTCGTGCTGATCAACGGCTTTTTCGTGGCCGCAGAGTTTTCGCTGGTGGCCGTTCGCCGCACCCGCATCGATCAGCTGGCAGAGGAAGGCAACACGGTGGCCCGCGCCACGCAGAAAGCCCTGAAAAGCCTCGACCTGTATATCGCCGCCACGCAGCTCGGCATCACGATGGCGTCGCTGAGCATCGGGTTTGTGGCCGAACCCGCCATAGAACACCTGATCAGCCCTCTGCTGGAAGGCCGCTCGCTGTCCGAAGGGCAGATCACGGCCATTTCGTTTAGCTTGGCGTTTGCGGTCAGCACCGTGCTGCACATCGTCTTTGGCGAGTTGGCCCCCAAAACATGGGCCTTGCAACGCAGCGAGCAGGTAGCCCTGATGGTCACGCGGCCCCTGCTGGCCTTCACCTTCGTGTTCAAGTGGGCCATTCGCGGCCTGAACGCCCTCGGCAACGGCGTGGTGCGGCTGTTTGGCCTGCGCGGCGTGACCGGGCACCACAGCGCCCACAGCGAAGAAGAAATTCGCATGATCGTGAGTGCATCCAGTCAGGAAGGTGTGCTGGAAGAAGACGAGAAGGAACTCGTGTACAACGTGTTCGACCTCTCGGACACCACCGTGCGCGAAATTATGACGCCGCGCAACGACATGGTGGCCGTAGACGGTTCCTCGCCCCTGCGGAGGCTGCTGGAACTGAACACCGAACACGGCTACTCGCGGGTTCCGGTTTTTCATGATATGGCCGACAACATTGTGGGCATCGTGCACACCAGCGATATGCTGCGCCACCTGGACGCGCTGGACGACACTGTGATCGCCGACGTGATGCGCCCCGTGTACTTTGTGCCCGAAGGCATGAAAATCAAGGACTTGTTGGCGAAGATGCGCGACAAGAAGAGCCACCTGAGCATCGTGGTGAACGAGTTTGGGGGCACATCGGGCCTGGTCACGCTGGAAGACGCGCTGGAAGAAATCGTGGGCGAAATTTACGACGAAACTGACGAAGACGAGCTGCCGATGGTGGAAGTCATCGCGGACGGCGTGTACCTGATGGACGCCAGCCTGACCGTGGGCGAGGCCGAGGAACGCCTGGGCAGCAACCTGGAGGACGGCGAGGGCGAGTACGACACCTTATCGGGCTTTGTGACCAATCATTTTGGCGATATTCCGGAAGTGGGCCAGAGCTTCGTGCATGAGGGCTGGGCCTTTACGGTAGAAGAAGCCGACCAACGCCGTGTGGTGCGGGTGCGTGTAGAGCGGGCCACTGAGGAAACCCTGCCCGAAGCTCTTGAGGAGAGTGTGCGTGAGTGACGTAATTTCGACGGCCCGAACCCCAGACCTGTCCAGTGACCGCCTGGGCATTACGCCCGACGCTGAACTCTTGGCAGGCGCTCAGGCCGCTTTTGCCAAGGCCTACGCGCCGTACAGCAAATTCCGGGTCGGCGCGGCCCTGAGAACCGCAGACGGACAGGTGTTCCGGGGCGCAAACGTAGAAAACGCCAGCTATGGCCTGGGCCGCTGCGCCGAACAAAGCTCGATTCAGGCAATGGCAACGGCAGGCGGGCGCGACTTTACCGACATCGTGGTGTACTCGGAAGCCACGCCGCCTGCCAGCCCATGCGGAGCCTGCCGTCAGGTGCTGTACGAATTCAGCCCCGACGCCCGAATCGTATGCGTTAACCCGCATGGCGACATCGTCAGCGGCCTCGTGCGCGACTTTTTGCCCAACGGCTTCCGGCTGGAGCAGCGGGACGACGGGCATGGAGTGGGAACGGAGTAGACGACTATTTAAACTCGGAAGTCGAGAAGGGGCGGCATTCCGCCTCTTTCGCTTGTCCCTGTTCTCGGAGATGATTGGTAGTGGTGAGAGGCCTCAGCGTGGGGAGGGCGTAACGGGTGGTTGTCATGGTGTCGCGGCGAGCGCCTGTTTTTCCGTTGCCCCAGAAATCGGTGGCGGCCACACACAGTTCGGCCTGACTCTGCTTGCCAAGCGAAAGCCAAATGCGTCCTACCACCGATTGCACCACCCAGTCCGGGCGTGGGAACTGCTGTTCTGACGCCGCCCACCAGATTCCACAGCCGAAGTGTGTTGGCCCCAGTTCCAATCAGATATTTCCCGTCGGCAGTCCAGAGCAGTTGGCTCACATCGCCTTTTGCCAGCTTCAGCACAGGCTGACCCGGACGCGCCACACTGGTTTCGCAACCTCTCCATATTTCCCGATATCCCAGCAAAAGCGCACGGCGGCCTTTTTGGTGGGTGCATACAGAGTTTGCCTGAGCGTCCAAGGATACTCGGCCCTCCCCGGGGTATTGGCTGGCCCCCTGATAATTTGCGGTGGTGAACTGGGAAACGTGATCGTGACCTGTGGAGAAGTAGGTGGGGCAGCGACAAGAGCAGTCAACAAGAGCGCGAACATGCTGCAAGGTAGCCCGCCAAATGTCAGCGGGCATCCGACGAAAGAGAGTGGAGAAGCCCGTTTAAGGCTCCCCCACTCCCCTATTCCTGTTGCTGCTCAATCGTGCGCGGCGACCAGCTCCTTGTGCGACTTGCCGAATTGCTCGGCTTCGGTGCTGCCTGCCAGGGCGGTGGTGCTGCTGTGGCCGCCGCCTGCCGCCGTTGCCACGAGGTCAAAGTAACCCGTGCCGACTTCGCGCTGATGCTTGACGGCGGTAAATCCACGTGCCTGCGCCGCAAACTCGCGCTCCTGCAATTCCACGAAAGCGCTCATCTGGTTGCGGGCGTAGCCGTAGGCCAGATCGAACATGCTCATGTTGAGGCTATGGAAGCCCGCCAGCGTGATGAACTGGAACTTGTAGCCCATCTTGCCCAATTCCACCTGGTACTTGGCGATGGTTTCGTCGTCCAGATTCTTCTTCCAGTTGAAGCTGGGCGAGCAGTTGTAGGCCAGCAATTTGCCGGGAAACTGCGCGTGAATAGCCTCAGCAAACTTGCGGGCGTCCTCCAGGTTGGGCACGCTGGTTTCGCACCAGATCACGTCGGCGTAGGGGGCGTAGGCCAGGGCGCGGCTGATGGCCTGCTCAATACCGGGTTTGACGTGAAAGAAGCCTTCAGGGGTGCGCTCGCCGGTCAGGAAATGTTTATCGTTGTCGTCGATATCGCTGGTCAGCAGGTTGGCGGCGTCGGCGTCGGTACGGGCGATCAGGACGGTGGGCACGCCGGACACGTCGGCGGCGAGGCGGGCCGCGTTCAGGGTGCGAATGAACTGGCTGGTGGGCACCAGAACTTTGCCGCCCAAATGTCCGCATTTCTTCTCGCTCGCCAGTTGGTCTTCAAAATGCACGCCCGCAGCGCCTGCTTCGATCATGGCCTTCATCAGCTCAAAGGCGTTCAGGGGACCGCCAAATCCAGCCTCGGCATCGGCCACGATGGGCGCGAAGTAGTCGATGTCGTCCTTGCCCTCACTGTGCTGAATCTGGTCGGCGCGGCGAAGGGTGTTGTTGATGCGCTTGACCACGTCGGGCACGCTGGAGGCGGGGTACAGGCTCTGGTCGGGGTACATCTGACCCGCATTGTTGGCGTCTCCGGCTACCTGCCAGCCGCTCAGGTAGATGGCTTTCAGGCCCGCTTTCACCTGCTGCATCGCCTGATTTCCGGTCAGTGCACCGAGTGCGTTCACGAAGGGTTCCTCGGCCATCAAGCGCCACAGCTTTTGCGCCCCGTGCTTGGCGAGGGTGTACTCGATGGGCAGACTGCCACGCAATTTGACCACATCGTCGGCGCTGTAATTGCGCTTGATGCCTTGCCAGCGGCCTTCGGTTTTCCAGGTCTTGTCCAAAATTTCGGCGTGGGTGCGGGGGCTGTGTGCGTCGTGGGTCATGGCGGCTCCTTGAGGGAATGAAATCTAGGGTGTGAAAAGGTTGCCTCTACGTTGCCGGAGAGGTAAGAACTGAGGTGGTGCTGGGGCGCGTTGGCCCGGTCTTGAATAAGTGCATTGTGCGGCGGGCACACTGGGCTGAGGGGTGGTGTACTTGAGGCGTGTGCGGGTACACCACTGCGGTGTGTACACCAGTGGGGCGAGTCTGAGGGTCTAGTATCTATGGCAGGTCAAGAGCAATAGCACGTGTTCGAGATTCTCTATAATTCCGTATCAGAGGCAAAAAAACCGCCCCGATGGGCGGCAATAAATTTGGATCTGGAAGGACAAGCTTCAGTTTTCGCCATTCAACCACGCAGTCAACTCTGCCTCAAACTCGGCGTGCCGCTCATGGTGATACAGGATGCCGTGAAAACCAAAAACGTTGGCCGCGTCAATGTTTTCCTGCACGTCGTCTACAAAAGCCACAGCCCCGGCGGGGTGTTGCATGGCCTGTTCCAGTGCCGCAAAGGAATCGGCGTGCGGCTTTTTCTGGCCCAGCTCATTGCTGAACACGAGGGTATCGAAGCGGGCAAAACGGGGGTCGCGGCGCAGGTGGTCGCTGACGACAGGGTAGTTGTTACTGAGCAGGCCCACGCGGACGCCCGCAGGCAGGGCCGCGAGGCTGGTGTACATCGGCAGATTGTCCAGAATGCTGCTCAGATACAGCGTCTCGAACTCAGCGTAGGGCATCTGCACGCCCGTTTCTTGCTGCATCACCGTCCAGAATTGGGGCAGTGTCCACGCGCCGACTTCCAGCTGCCGCACATGCCGGAAGTAGCTCTCGCGCACCCGTTCGACTTTGACGCCGCTGCGGTCGGCCACATTCTGCGTCGAGCGGCCATCGAAGGTGCCGATAGTGAACACGCCGCCCCAATCGAAGGCGACGTGGCGGGCGGGGGTGGGGGCAGGATCGGTCATGGGCCGCACTATGCCGCAGCCGGGGCGGTGGGGGCGGCGGGCTGTTCAGATAGGGGGCAAGTCGAGGGGAGGCTCAGATCCGTTCGCGTTCATCTGAGGCAATGTCCAGCAGCAGTCCCCGGCGTGTCCACGCCGCGACATTCAGGGCGTACACCGCCTGCCACGCCCGCACCCAGCCCTCGGCGGCATGTTCGGTGGGGGTCAGTTTTTGGCCGCGCCCATGCCTCAGCACATGCGCCCGGTGGATGTCCAGCAGGGCGGCGGCGGTCAGGTCAGGGTGGCGGTGTAGGTCTATTTGTTCGCTGAGGGTCGGCGTGGGCGGCTCGGCGGCAGCAGTCGTGAGCACACAGGCGACGCCGCTGGCCCGGTCTTTAAGCCAAGTCACGGCCTGCACAAATGGCGGCGGTGTCTGCCCGTGCGGGCTGTGGGTGGTGTCGGGCGTTTCACTCCAGCGCAGGGCCAGGGCCGTATCGGGTTCCAGCAGGTACGCCCGCTGGTGGCGCGCTCCACTGATCAGCGGCGCGTAATGTACGCCGAGTTCCTGTGCCCCCAGCCCGCGCAGGGCGGCGTCTTCGGCAGCCAGCGCCCGCGTCTGCTCCGGCGAGGCTCCCCAACCGCGCTCCGGCAGAGGCGCAAACGTCAGCGTCATCTGAATGTCTGGCCCCGGCAACGTCCGGCCTTCCAGTCGCGCCCGGCTCACATCCGGCAGCACCGATTGAGCCGCATTGACGCCGTAAAGAACCTGAAGTTCCTCAGCAGTTAACGCGGCCAAATTGAGGCGGGCGGGCACACCGATCAGGATAGCGTGTACGACCCAGCATCCGAGCGGGCCACCCCCAGAGTGCGCCCTCTCACCCCACACCCGTATACTTTTCTGATGACCAGTCCGATGAATTCAGAAACCGCCTATGCCGAAGGTGTGGCAGCCATCGTGCTCCTCCTCCGCGCCCACAGCGGTCCAATAGTCGTGTTGGCCCACGAAGGCCCGGATGGAGACGCCCTTGGCAGCGTGCTGGGACTGGCGCGTGCGCTGAGAAGCCTCGGCAAGCAGGTGACCGCGCCCATGGACGTGCCGCGCTACCTGTCGTTCTTGCCCGAACCCGGCGAACTGAGCGCCCCGCTGGAAAGTTGGCCCGCAGACGCGCTGGCGGTGGTGCTGGACGTAGACAACAACGATCCTGCGCGGGTGGCCGGGGCTGACTTGGCTGTATTCGAGGGGCCAGTCATCAATATCGACCATCACGGCACCAACCGCAGGCAGGCAACCGCCCTGTTGGTCGACCCGGCCCGGCCCGCCGCCGCCCTGATGGTGGCCGACGTGGTAGACGCGCTAGGCGTGACCTGGACTGAGGCGATTGCCACGCCGCTGATGCTGGGCCTGAATACCGACACCGGCTCGTTCCGCTTCAGCAGCGTCACGCCCGCAACCTTCGAGTGCGCCGCTCGCCTCCTGACCCACGGCGCACGCTTGGGTTGGCTAAACGATTCTATGGCTCAGAATCCGCGCACCTACTACCTGTTGCTGCGCGAAGTGCTGACCACGATGGAGTTCCTGCACGGCGGGCGCGTGGTGCTGGCCCGCGTAGACGACGCCATGCTGGAGCGGGCCGGAGGCAGTTGGGAAGATGTGGAATCTTACGTTGGCATGCTCCGCGCCTCGGAAGGGGCTGAGTTGGCCGTGATGGTCAAGGATTTTGGAGAACGTGTGAAGTTGTCGCTGCGTTCGCGTGGCAAGGTGAGTGCCCAAAATATTGCTGTAGCGTTGGGCGGCGGCGGCCATGTGCCCGCAGCGGGCGCGACGGTGGCCGAACCTTACGCGGCAGTACGCCCACAGCTGGACGCGGCCATTGCAGCAGAGTTGGCGCGGGCTGACGGGGCGAGGGCGGTCTGAGGGGCGGAAGTCTAAGGGTCGAGGGTCTGAGGGTTCAAGAACGGCAACCGCTCCGCTCATCCTGTTCTAAGCCTATTGCTCCTTTTTCCCCAGCACCACATCTATTCCGGCATTGATCCACGCGAAGGCGCGGCGCGTGTTGGGCAGGGTGTAGCTCTGGTCGGCCCCGTGCTGCATAAAGGCGTACACCAGATGCCGCCCATCTTTGGTCTGCACGTAACCGCTGTAGGTCAGGATGCCCCAGCCATTGCCGCCTTTGCCGCCAAACCATGCCACGTTGCCCCGGTGCTGCGCCTTCAGGGCAGAGCGGCCAAAGCCTGTCGCCATCACCTCACGCTGCCACTTCTGGGCGCGGGGCGAGAGGCCAGGCTTCAGGAACTCGGACGCCAGCAAAGTGCCCCACTCATAGGGCGTACTGAGGTTATGAACCCGCAAATCGTCGCTGCGGTCATAGCGGGTTTCAAAGTAATCGTTGAGCTTGCGCTGAAGATAATCGGCGCGGTACTTGCGGGCGTCGGTGTCGATCTGGGCAGCCAGCTTGATCCGGTCAGCGCCCTGCGCGGCGGCCCAGCGTGTGGTGCCGTTAAACGTTGCCGACAGGCCCGCCTGCGCCACCCACCAGTCGCGGGTGGGCAAGATCAGGCGGGTATGGCACAGGCCCAAGTCGTCGGCCACCGCCTGAACACTCTGTAGCCCGACCCGGCGGTGCAGGATGTCGGTGGCGGTGTTGTCGCTCTTTTGAATCATGCGTACCGACAGGTCTTTGATGGATGTGCCGTCAAAGGGGTAATTGCCGAGGCTCTGGTTGTCGCGGGTCACATTAAAGCGCTCGTTGGGCTGTATGGTTCCCGCGTCAAACTGCCTCAGGACGGCCCACAACACCGCCTGTTTGTAGGTGCTGGCGAGGGGAAATACGCTGTCTGGATTGGTGGCGACGGCCCGGATCGGCGCGAGTGTCACCGGATCGACTTCGGCCACCCACAGACCAAGGCGCCCACTGAGATGCAGGGGCGGCGCGGGAGCCTTGGCAACGGCGGGCGCGGCATCCAGGCAACCGCCCGGCAAACGCAACACCCCCAGTTCCACCCGGCCTTCCGGGGCAATGACCACCCGCTTCAGGCTGATATTCATTTCTGCACTGGGTGTGTTGCGGCAAGCTCCCAGTACACCCGCCAGCAGTAGCAAGCCCAAGCGGAACAAGCCGCGTCGTTGGTGCCGACTCACATTCAGGCGGTCAGCGGTTCCAGCGTCGCGCCCATCGTGCCGGGGCCAGCGTGCGTGCCGACCACTGCGCCGATGGTATGGTCGCCCAGATCGTCAAATTTCAGGTCGCTGAGGCCTGTACGAACCTCACGGATGTAGTCCTCGCCGCCCACCGTACACAGGAACGAGACCCGCGCCCCGCCGTGCTGCGCGACGTACTTGCGAACATAGTCCATGATGTCCTGCATGGCCTTTTTGTGGCCGCGCACCCGACCGCCCGATTCCACCTTGCCGTCCTTGACCACCAAAATCGGCTTGATGTTCAGCAGGCCGCCGAGGAGTGCCTGTGCACCGCCGATACGCCCATTAATCCGCAGAAAATCCAGCGTATCCACTGTGAATCGGATGTCGGCTTTGGTGCCCACGCGCTCTAACTCCGCCACGATCTCTGGCACGCTTTTGCCCGCTTTGGCGAGTTCTGAGGCGCGGATGGCCCGCATGCCAAGGCCCATGCTCACCGATTTGCTGTCCAGCACCGTAACTCTGTTGCCAAATTCCTGCGCGGCCAGCCGTGCGCTGCCTACCGTGCCCGACAGTTGCCCGCTGATATGCACGCTCAGCACCTCGTCGGCGCTCTCCAACGCCTTGCGGTACACCTCGCCAAATTCGGCGGGGCTGGGCTGCGACGTGCTGGGCGTTTTCTTGCCTGCCTTCAGGCCCGCAAACAAGTCGGCGGGTTTCAGATCGATGCCGTCGCGGTGCATTTTGCCGTCGAACAGCACGTACAGGGGCACGCTGGTCAGGCCGTACTTCTCGCACAGTTGCGGGTTCAGGTCGCTCGTCGAGTCGGTGACGATGGCAATGGTCATAGCATGATAGTAGCGTGACTCAACATTAAATAGGGCGCGGCGAGGGTGATGTTCAGATCAGCCCCCGCCGCAAAGCGGTTGATTCAGTTCAGCGCGATGTGCTTACTCCTTTTTCTTGGGAACCCACTTTTTGCGTGCGCCCGTTTCCGGGGCAGATTGGCCCGCTTCAGCGGGGGCGCTGGTGGCCTGTGCGCCTTCTTCCAGCGCATTTTCGCCCACTTGCTCCAGTTTGATGTGTTCGGTAATAGGGGCAAGGTGTTCTACAGCTTCGGCGGGCGCGGGAGCTGAGGCGGCGGCTTCCGCCTGAACAGGTTTCGATTGAGCTTGCGCTACAGCCTCGACATTGGGGGCGATAGGTGCGGCGGCAGCTTTAGGCGTCCACTTCTTCCGCTCCGGCGTGGCGGTTTCGGTGCTTAGGACGGGGCTGGATTCGGCCTGGAGAGGCTGCACGGATTCAGTCTGAGCGGGCACGGGAGCGGCTTCGGCAGGAGCCACAGCCGGGGCCGCGCCCTTCGGCGTCCACTTCTTGCGCTCACCTGTGGGGCTGGCCTCTGCCGTCTCTACCGGGGCGACTTCAAGGGGCGTCACCACTTCTGCCACACTTTCAACACCTTGACTGTCGGATGCTGGGGCGGCAGCTTTGGGCTTCCACGCTTTGCGGGCGGGAGTGGGTTCGGTGGCAACTTGAATGGGTGCGGCGGCCTGTGTCTGGACTGCTTCTGCAACAGGCGCGGGACTGACATCATCGCTGGACTTGGCATCCCCACCTTTCGGCTTCCAGGCTTTGCGGGTCGGGGCAGCTGGTGCGGGTTCGCTGGGGCTGAGCGCTTCTGCCACGACTGGGGCCGGGTTCACGTCGTCTGCAGGTGTAGCGGCGTCTTGCCCACTCTTAGGCTTCCACGCTTTGCGGGCGCTGGGTTGGGCTTGCGACTGCTCTGGCTGTACTGATTCTGACGGTACTGCTTCTGGCCGTACTGCTTCCGGGTGCGCCGCCTGCGCTTCGGGCTGGGTTCCAGCATTGGCGGTGGGACTACCGGGTTGCGCGTTGGCGACATCGGCAGCCGTTTCGCCCACCACAGCAGCGGGAGCGTCCGCCGCAGGCATCTCACCCGTGCGTTCCATAGGCAATTCGGCATTGGGTACGGGCACGGGTTCGGACACGGCAGGCGCGGCTGTTGGTGCAAATCCGCCTGCCTTCTGCACGCTCTCAAACATCAATTCCGCCACGTCTTTCACCACGATGTCGTCCCGCTTCTGCTTTTCGGGCGTGGAATTCATCATGGATTTGCAGAAGGGGCAGCCCACCGCCAGTACTTTGCCCGCCTGCACATTGTCCTTGGCTCCGTCCAAGCGGGCCTGAATCTCGCGGAAGCGGTTGTCGCTGATGCGCTCGCGGCCTTCTTCCTCTTCTTTCCAGAACTGCGCCCCGCCAGCACCGCAGCAAAATGAGTTGTCGCGGCTGCGCTCCAGTTCCAGCACCTCGCCCGCCATCTGGGAAATCAGACTGCGGGGCGCGTCGTACACGCCGTTGTGGCGGCCCAGGTAGCAAGGATCGTGGTAGGTGACGTTCTGATCCAGTTGCGCCAGCGGCAGTTTTCCAGCGGCCACCAACGTTTCCAGGTACTCGGTGTGATGAACCGTGCTGTAGTCGCCACCCAACTGTTTATATTCGTGGCCGATGGCGTTCATGCAGTGCGGGCAAGTGGCGACGATCAGCTTGGGGCGCACGCTGTTCAGGGTTTCCACGTTCTCCTGCGCCAGTGTCTGATACAAAAATTCGTTTCCGGCGCGGCGGGCGCTGTCTCCGGTGCAGGCTTCCTTTTTGCCCAATACGGCGTAATTGATGCCTGCTTTGTCCAGCAGTTGAACAAAACTGCGGGCCACTTTTTGGGCACCGGGATCGTAGCTGGCCGCACAGCCAACCCAGTAGATCACGTCTGGTTCGGGGTTTTCGTCAATTGTTGGAACCTTCAGCCCCTCGGCCCATTCCATGCGCTTGTCGCGGGAAATGCCCCAGGGGTTGCTGGTGCGCTCCATGCCCCGGAAGGCGGTCTGCAACTGCGGCGGGAATTCTCCGGCCACCATGACCTGATGACGGCGAATATCGATAATGTCCAGCATTTGCTCGTCTTGCACGGGGCACACCTGCATGCACGCGCCGCAGGTAGTGCAGGCCCACACGCTTTCCTCGTTGATGGTGAATTCCAGCAGCGGGTGAGCGGTGCTTGCGCCCGACTCGAAGGACGTGGGCCGCAGCGTAAACGGGCTGGGGTGAGGTGCGCCCGCCGGAGCCGCCAAGCCCTGCGCGGCGAGGCCTAAAGTCGTCGGCCCGCCTGCCAGCACACTGCTTTGACTCTGACCACTTTGACTCTGCACACGTGGCCCACCCGTCAACACATTCAGTTCCATGCGCTTGTTGATTTCCAGCGCGGCGGGACTCAACGCCTTGCCCGTGGCGTTGGCGGGGCACACATCCTGACAGCGGTTGCACTGAATACAGGCGTAGGCATCCAGCAGGCGCGGCCATTCCAAGTCTTCCAGTTTCTCTGCGCCCAGACGGGGTTCGTCGGCTTCCATCGCGGCTTCCAGACCCTTCATGGGGGGCAGCACGCCACTTTTCGCCTCACGCTTGAGGGCATAGTTTAGGGGGGCCATAAAAATATGGATGTGCTTGGTGTACGGAAAGTAGGCGAGGAAGGCCAGCACGCTACCGAGTGCGCCCCAGTAGCCGAAAATGCGCCAGCCTTCCAGTGCCGCGTCTGAAGCGCCGCCAAATAGCACACGCCCCAGTGCAGAAGACACGGGTTGAAAGCCGTCAAAGCGGCCATACTCGCGGGCTTCTACCACCATTTTGGCGGAGTTGCCCAAGATTCGGCTGCCCACATGGAAGAAAATAAAGGCCGAGACGAACAGGCTATCGCGCAGGATGTAGTTTTGCTTGAGGAGCGGGTGCAGCAACGTCTTTTCGGTGAAGCGGAAGTCGCGTTTGCTGGGCGTATACAGGCGGCGAACCACCAGACTGACCACGCCGAACAGCACCAGAAAGCTGAGAATGTCGGCCAGCAGGTTGTACACGGCCCCCAGCGGGTTGCTGGACAGAATGCTGAAATGGAAGTAGCCTTCCAGGCCGTCTATGACGTTGACGAGCAGATAGAACACGAAGCCGTAGAAGATAAAGCTGTGCAGCACGCTGATGACGGTGCGGCGGCGGAAGGTGCGCTCCTGCGTCAGCGAGGTTCGGACGGCGTAGGCGATGCGCTGGCCCAGCCGATCAAAGCGGGCTTCATTGGACGGGGCACCCCGGCGAACGCGCAGGTAGAGGCGGTAAAAGCCCCAGACGCCGTAGCTTCCGGCGAGCAGGGCGAAGATGAAGAACAGGATTTTGTGGATGTCGGGCAGCACAGGCAGGGCCTCCGGGCAGGACGAGGGAGCGAGAAAGGAATATTGAACTGAGTCAAAGTATAACGGGGTCGGCAGCCCGATTTTCTATCTGGATTCGGTGGGCCGGAAGTGCGTGCTGCACGGAGAGGAGAGAAAGCCAGAATACGCCCTCGCCCCGGCCCCAATGGTTCACCGGGTCGCTGTGGCCCACTGACCATCCGGCAAGAATCCGGCCCACGCGCTACGCTCGGACTCTGCGGCGTGTTCAGTTGCCGCGCCCGTCCCGTGAGCATTGGTCATCAATAACAGCCCACACCCGACAACCTAAATCCCACACCCCAAAGGAGCACTGCCTTGAGCCTCACCCCCACCGAACTGCAAACCTACCTCGCGGCTCTGACGCGCGGCCAACTGAAACTTGCCACCATGATCTGGGGGCCGCCCGGCGTGGGCAAAAGCAGCGTGGTGGCGCAGGTGGCGCGGGCGCACAGCCTCGATTTTGTAGACGTGCGGCTGTCCCAATTGGCCCCCACTGACCTTCGCGGACTCCCCGTGCCGCAGGCTGACCCGACGGGCAACGGCGGAATCAGCCGCTGGTTTCCGCCCGAATTCCTGCCGCGTGGGGGCAACGGCATCCTGTTTCTGGATGAGGTGAACATGGCCCCGCCGACCATGCAGGGCATGGCGCAACAACTGATTCTGGATAGGCGCGTGGGCAGCTACGAACTGCCCGACGGCTGGTTTGTGTGGGCGGCAGGCAACCGCAAGGAAGACCGGGCCAGCGTGTTCGACATGCCCGCGCCCCTTGCCAACCGCTTCCTTCACCTGACCGTGCGGCCTGATTTTGATGCGTGGCGGGCTTACGCGTTGGGCCGCAGCCTGCACGAACACGTGATCGCGTTTCTCACCTTCCGGCCCGAACTGCTGCACCGCCTCGACCCCCAACAGCCCGCCTGGCCCAGCCCGCGCTCCTGGGAAATGGCCGCGCAACTGCACCGCGCCGGGCTGGATGTGTCGCCCGCCATTGGGGAAGCGGCCGGGGCCGAATTCAGCGCCTTTGTGCGGCTGTTCGAGCAGTTGCCCGATCTGGGAACAGTACTGAACGGTCAGGGCGGCGGCCTGAAACTGCCCGACGAACCCAGCGTGCGCTACGCCGCCGTGGTGGGGTTGGCTGCCCGCGCCGCCGACGCAGACGAGGCTTATCACGCCTTCCGCTGGCTCAGCGAGTCGGCTGGCCCCGAATGGCTGCAACTGTATGTGGCGACCCTGGTCACCAAATTTCAGGCGATCGGGCAACTGGGCGAACTGGCCGGACTGCTGGGCCGCGATGAGCGGTTGGCAGAACTGGTGGCTGGAACGCTGGCGCTGAGTGAGGGAGCGTAGTGGAGGGTAGAAGGTGGACTGTGGATCGTGGGTTGGTCTTGTTCTACGATCCACAATCCACGATCTGTTTGTCTAATCCGCCGGGAACACCATGACGCCGCCCCCCGACTTCCAACGTCTGATCTCCGGCTCGCGCCTGCGCATTCGCAATAAATCTGCCTTTTTTGCCACGCTGTTGCTGCACGCCGAATTCGTGCCTTCTCAGGAAGTGGCTGCTGCTGGCACAGACGGCGAGCGGGTGTACGTGAATCCGGAAGTGGCCGCCAGCCTGCCGCCCGATGTACTGGACGGCCTGCTGCTGCATGAGGTCTTGCACGCCGCCCTGTCGCATGTGCAGCGGCGCGGCCCCCGCGAGAAGAAACGCTGGAACCGGGCCGCCGACCTGATCGTGAACGGCATGGTCACGGCGGCGGGCTTGCCTGTGCCGCCGCAGAATTCGGGCGCACAAGCGCCGCAAGACGAACATCTGGAAAAACTGAGCGTGGAGGAGGTATACACATCGCTGGAGGGCGAGGAACACCCCGGCGACGAGGACAGCGACGACCTGATGGACGGCCCGCCCGGAGATGCGCCGCCCAAAAATGGCAAGTCTGGTCAGCAGGCGGCCAAGCAGTGGTCACAGGCGTTGGCACAGGCCCGCAGCGTGGACGCCATGAGCGGCGGCAAGGGCGACGACCCGCTGGGCATGCACCGCGAATTGATGCGGCTGGCCCCAGCGCGGCTGGACTGGCGGGCGCACCTGTGGCGCTTCTTGGCCCGCACACCAGTGGATTTTGGGGGCTTTGACCGCCGATTCGTGGGGCGCGGCCTGTACCTGGAGGCGCTGGACGACGAAAGCCTCAGCGCACTGGTGGCCGTGGATACATCGGGCAGCGTGGACGACGAGGCGGTGCGGGCGTTGGTGAGCGAGGTTCAGGGCGTGCTGGGCGCGTATCCCCACGTCCGGGCCACCCTGTATTACGCCGACACCGAAGCCTACGGCCCCTTCGACCTGCGCCCCGGCGACCCGGTTCCCCCACCACAGGGGGGCGGCGGCACCGATTTCAGGCCCATCTTCAGGCTGCTGGATGCCCACGAACCCGACGTGCTGATCTACCTGACCGACGGCTACGGCGACTTTCCTGATACGCCGCCGCGCATGCCGACGCTGTGGGTGGTGCCGCCGGGCGGGCTGGAAGACGAGGGCTTCCCGTTTGGCGAAGTGTTGCGGCTGGAGGAGTGAGGGAAGGGAGTCAAGGGGTCTAAAGGTCTAGGGTCTAAGGTGCTGGGGCAGGTACCCTCACTGGCGGCTCCTTTCAGCTCCAGAAGTACTCCGATTTCACAACTGGAGGATGCGGTGAATCAGCGGGAACGCAGGCAAAATGAGCGAAGCAATTGTCCTTCTTAGACCCTTAGACCCTCGACCCGTAGACGCGTTCTCGAATCTCGTGACCCCCGCCCCGATCTGCCATAGTGCAGCCCATGACGTTTTCTGAACTTGATCCACGCTCCCTGACAGCTCTTGGGCTGGAGGGGGCGCTGGAAGCGGCGGGCCATACGCGGGCCACGTCCGACACGTTATCGGGACTGTCGGCGCACCCAGATTCGCGGGTGCGGGCCTTGGTGGCACGGCATCCCAACACGCCGCCCGAAATCCTGGGCACGCTGGCTGCAGGCTTTCCACGTGACGTGCTGGACAACCCCGGCCTGCCGTTGATCCGGTTGGCGCGGCCCAGTTTTCTCAGCATGTTTCCGCCAGAAGGAGTCATTGCGCTGCTGGGCGTGCCGGACGCTTCCAATTGGGTACTGGACGGCGCGGCCCGGCACGAGGATTTTGGCGTCAGAACGGCATTGGCCGGGCGGGTGGGTCTGAGTGCCGAACGGGTCGCCTCGCTGGGGGCCGATGCAGGCTGGCAGGTACGTGAAGCCGTAGCCAAACGCCCGGAATTGCCCGCCACCCTGGTACGCCAACTGGCCGCCGATGACGACTACGACGTCAGAAAAGCAGTGGCGGTGCGGCCCGACCTGCCCCCAGATACCCTGCGCGAACTGGTTAAAGACCCGCATGGCCTGGTGCGCTCCAGCGTGGCGCGGCGGCTGGATTTGCCGCTGGATTGTCTGCTGACCCTGACGCTCGACAGTGACCCGGATGTGCTGGCAACGTTGGCCCGCCGGATGGATTTGCCCGGAAACGTGCGGGCCTGGCTGGCCTCGCACGAGGAACCGCTGGTGCGGGCCGCCGCATTGCAGGCCTGGCGTGTGCCTGCACCCTGGCTGGGCCGCGCCGCGCTGGACGCCGACCCAGACGTGCGGGCCGCCCTCGCCCGCCGCCCAGACCCCACGCCGGAGACCCTGACGGCCCTCTCGAACGATGAGTCGGAAGGCGTGCGCCGCGCCCTGCTGGAGCGCAACGACCTGCCCGAAGCCGCGATTGTGTCGCTGCTGCGTTCGCCTGAGCAGGATATCCGGCTGCATATCGCCAGCGCAGAAGGGCTCTCTGATGCCGTGCTGAACACACTCCTGACCGATTCAGACCCCAGCATTCGCACCCTGCTGACTGTCCGGCCCGACATAGGCGCAACACGGCTGGCACGCCTGGCCGCCGACGACAACGCCGAGGTGCGCCGCGCCGTGGCCTATGCCGAAGCTCCGGGTGCAGATGTGCTGACCGGATTGGCCGCCGACCCCAACGCGGGAGTGCGCCGCGCCGCTGCCCTGCACGCCCAATTACCCGCCGCATTGCTGCCTGCGCTGGCCCGCGACCCCGATGGAGGGGTGCGAATGATGATTGCTGGACGCGCCGACCTGCCCGATGAACTGCGTACCCAGTTGCAGGCCGACCCTGACCCCAGTGTGCGCTTGGATGCAGGCGGCAATTAATGACCGACTTCAGTCCTGATCCGGTGGATATCCGCCTGCCATTGGGCGGCCTGACCTTCAGCGTGCGGGTGGCGATTTTGTGCGTGCGGAACGCGCAAACGCCCGACGCCTGCCTGCTCGCCAACACGGAAGACAATCTGGGATTCTGGTACTTACCGGGAGGCGCACTGGGTACAGGCGAGACCAGCGAAAGCTGCGCCGCCCGTGAGTGGGCCGAGGAAACGGGCACGCCGCCAGGTGGAATGCAGTTGGTGGGAATAGTGGAAAACCACTTCGGCCCACCTGATAGCCGTGCCCACGAAATCGGATTTTTCTACCGCATGGAAGCGCTCGCCGAGTTACCCGCCGAATCCTTTCCGGTGCTGGACAACGTGAATGTGCGCTGTGAGTGGATTCCGCTTGATGAACTGGAGTCGCGGCTCGTGTATCCACTGAACATAGATGAGCTTCTACGCGTACCAGCAGGCGAAATCCGTCACTGGGTGGTCTGGGACGGATAGGGTCGGAAGCTCAGGCCAAACTTAGATTCGCAAATTTCACCAACAGCTTCTTGGTGCCTACGCTGGGAAAATGCACCGTGACTTCCTGGCGCTCGTCCATGCCCGCCACCGCCAGCACCTGCCCCGCGCCAAATTTGGGATGCGTGACCTTTTCACCGCCCCGGTAGGCCATCTCGGCGGTCATGCTGCTGGTGTTTTTCACAGCGCTGGGATGGGTGAATGTGGGTGCGCTGGGGCGACCCGGCACAGTGGGACGGTACTCTTTCCAGGTTTTGGCGCGGTACTCGATGACCTGCCCATACGGGTCTATGGTGTCAAAGTCGCCCTCGATTTCTTCCAGAAAGCGGCTGTCTTCAGCGGCATTGGTCTTGCCGAACTGCATCCGGTTTTGCGCGGCGGTCAGAAACAAGCGATCCATGGCCCGCGTGATACCCACGTAGAACAGGCGGCGTTCCTCTTCTATGCCGCTCGCCTCCAGCAGCGCGTTTTTGCTGGGCAGCAGGCCTTCCTCGGTGCCCACGATAAACACGGTGGGAAACTCTAGACCCTTGGCGTTGTGCAGCGTCATCAGCGTCACGGCTTCCTCGGGCACGTCGCGGTTTTCCTTCTTGGCCCGCATGTCGTCCACACTGGACAGCAGAGCTGCGTCATCCAAAAAGTCGCCGATGGTGCCGTCATTGGTCTGAGACCATTCCTCGGCGGCGCTGACGAGTTCCTCCAAGTTCTCCAGCCTCACCTGGCCCTCCTGCCCTTCCTGACGCAGCAGATCCAGGTAACCGCTGTTTTCTATCACGAAGCGGAAAAACGGCCCTGGCAGGTAGTTGTCGGCGGCGTCGCTCAGGGCGGACATCAGATCGGCAAATTCCTTGGGTTTCTGTGCGCCCCGGTCAAGAATTCCCTGCTCGACGCAGTTGGCGCAGGCCGTCAGGATGGAGGTCTGGTTTAGACGTGCCCAGTCCATCAGCTTTTCCAGCGCTGTATCGCCAATGCCGCGCCGGGGCCGCCCGATGATCCGGCGCAGGGCCACATCGTCGTCGGGGTTGATGGCGAGGCGAGCATAGGCGAGAATGTCGCGGATTTCGCGGCGGTCGTAAAAGCCCACGCCGCCCACGATTTTGGCCGGAATCTGCACCCGGCGCAGCGATTCTTCTATGACGCGGGATTGGGCGTTGGTGCGGTACAAAATTGCCATTTCGGTCAGCTTTTGCCCCTGCCCATGCAAGCGCGTGACCCACTCGGCCACAAAATCGCCCTCAGCGCGGTGATCGGTGGCGCGGTGAAACACCACTGGGTGTCCATCATCTTTAACCGCCAACAGCGTTTTCTCCAGGCGTTCAGAGTTGTTTTCAATCAGACGGTTGGCAATTCCCAGCACTTTGGCACTGGAACGGTAATTGTGCTCCAGCATATACACCTTGGCGTCGGCGTAATCCTTCTGGAAGTCCAGAATATTCTGAATATCTGCACCGCGAAACTTATAGATGGATTGATCGGGGTCTCCCACGACAAGCAAATTCCGGTCTCTGGATGCCAGCAGGCGTGTCAATTCATATTGCGCCTTATTGGTGTCCTGGTACTCGTCCACATGAATAAAGCGGGCGCGGTCTTGCACCCGGTCAAGCACGCCTGGCACTTCTTTAAACAGCCGAACCGTTTCTGTAATCAGGTCGCCAAAGTCGATGGCATTCTGGCCCTTCTTGCGGGCCTCGTAGCGGCGGTACACCTCGGCGGCGGTTTCGCGGGGCAGGCCGCTGATATAGGGTTCAGGCCAGCGTTCCAGATCGGCAGGCACCTGAAGATTGCTCTTGGCCCGGTCAAGAATGCCGCGCAGCACACGGGGATTGGTATCGGGGCCAATGCCCGGCACCGCGCCCATGATCTCCTTCAGAATGTCCATCTGATCATCGTCGTCGTAAATCACAAAGCCGCGCCGCAGCCCGATATGCTCACCATACGCCCGCAGAATCCGCACGCCCGCGCTGTGGAAGGTACTCATCCAGAGTTTGTCGGCCCCAGTCACCAGATGTTTGGCCCGCTCACGCATCTCGGCGGCGGCCTTGTTGGTAAACGTCACGGCCAGAATCTCGCCGGGGTCTGCGCCGTAATGCTGAATCAGGTGGGCAATCCGGTAGATCAGCGTGCGCGTTTTGCCGCTGCCCGCGCCCGCAATAACCAACGCGGGGCCGGTGTAGTGGTCGGCGGCCTGCGCCTGATTGGGGTTCAGCTGGCTCAGCAGATCAGAAGCGGGCAGGTTGGAAGAGGCAGAATCCGGCACAGTCACCGAACAAGTGTATCAGGCCGCGTTATGTGA
This sequence comes from Deinococcus sp. QL22, assembly GCF_023370075.1. Lineage (NCBI taxonomy): Bacteria > Thermotogati > Deinococcota > Deinococci > Deinococcales > Deinococcaceae > Deinococcus > Deinococcus sp. QL22. Next base: position 2,719,871 of record NZ_CP097149.1, on the reverse strand, counting down.
TGGGCGTAATGACTGCCATTCTGGCATCGCCTCTTGTGTTCCCGCTCCGGGCACCGTTTTCGCCGCGCCTAACCCTGTTAGCCTACAGCCGATGACCTCTGGCCCACTTCCTCTGCCGCCCGCGCCCCCCACGTCCCTGATCCGCATCGCGGCCTTCAGCGTGGTGGTGGCGCTGGTGGTGTTGGGCCTGAAATTCGTGGCCTACTTGCTGACGGGCAGTGTGGCGCTGTATTCCGACGCGCTGGAAAGCGTCATCAACGTGGTCGCAGCGGGCGGAGCGCTGCTCGCGCTATGGGTGGCGGCACGTCCAGCCGATGCCAATCATCCTTATGGGCACACCAAAGCTGAATACCTGAGCGCGGTGGCGGAGGGCGTGCTGATCGTGCTGGCAGCAGTCAGCATCCTGCGGGTCGCCATTCCAGACCTGACGAGCCCCAAAGTGGTGGACGCGCCGTTTCTGGGCCTGGGTGTAAATCTGGTCGCCAGCATCATCAATGCCCTGTGGGCGGGCGTCCTCATTCGTGTCGGACGTTCTGCCCGCAGCCCGGCGCTGCTGGCCGATGGACGGCACGTGTTCAGCGATGTGATCACCAGCGTCGGCGTGCTGACCGGCGTACTGCTGGCAAAGTTCACGGGCTGGCACGTGCTTGACCCGGCACTGGCGATTCTGGTGGCCCTCAACATCCTCTGGAGCGGCTGGAACCTGATGCGCGAAAGCGTGGGCGGCCTGATGGACGCGGGCGTGAATCCTATGACCGAACGCCGGATTCGCACCGTCATCAGTGAGCAGGCCGAAGGCGCACTGGAAATCCATGACCTCCGCACCCGGCACGCGGGCCGCACCACCTTCGTCGAGTTTCATCTGGTGGTCGCCAGCGATATGACCGTTAGCGACGCACACGCCATCTGTGACCGCTTGGAAGACGCGATTCGGGCCGAGATGGAAGGCGCACACGTGACCATTCATGTGGAGCCGCAGGACAAAGCCAAGCATCACGGCGTATTGGTGCTGTGAGACAGCAAAAAGCCCAAACCTGAGTCTGGGCTGAAGCGTTCTGCGTTATCGAATCGTGGTAATTCAGTCGTGACCGGGATTGGCCTGCATGCCCTGCGTCATATCGGCCCCATCTTCGGGCGCGAAGGTCATGCAGTGGGCCATCTGTGCGCCCATCTCGCCCATCACCATCTGAACTTCAATCTGTCCGGCGTGGCACTGCATATCTTCGTTATAGCGGCAAGAAGTGGCGTCGCAACGGCTAACTAAAGATTTAGAGGTGTCATTCATGGTAGTTCTCCTGTACATGCAGGATGAACTGACCGCCTAGCAATCATCGTAATCTGGCCTGCAAAATGAACATCAGCCTACAATTCCGACTGTCCCGCGTGGTTTTCTACGCCAGCCCAGAATAAGAGCCTCCCAGACAGCATTCACGCTGATTCTGTTTCCAAATGATGCAGAATTCAATGAGACCAAGCCCAACCCGAATGCTTAGTTCAGGAGCGTGCCGCGAATACTCTGGGCGCAAGAAATTCGATAGGCTACGTCGCGGGCGTCCAGTTGCCCCAGTTCGCGTAGGCCTGCTGCCACCACTTCTACTTCTGCCCACGAGCGGCGCAGCAACACACGCGCACGCGCTTCCAAGACCGATAGGTACGCGGGCAAGACGGCCTGTTCTTCGGGTTCGGTCAAAGCCAATGCCAGCAACTCGCCTGCACTCCGCTGGGATTCAGCGATCCCCGCCGCAAGACCCAACAAAACGCCCGCCGCTGCCTGCGCAGACGCCACCAGCACGACTTCTTCGGCCAAAGCGCGGTTCAGGCGCAAAGCATCGGCATCGGGCGCAGTTGCATAAGCAACACCCTCAAAGGTGACCTGCGCCAATCGCAACGGAGCGCGTGGGTGGAGGTGCGCCAACACCGCTTCAGCCGCCAGCAACAGCGAGCGATTGTAGGTGTCGGAGGGGGCGGAAACGGTGGGTGTGGTTTGGAGTTGGGTCATTAATCCTGAGTCCTATGGTCAGGATAGGGGCAACCTCAAGGTCATGCAAGGGCGAATGTCAGACAAGTAGGCCTTCATGGTGGCTACTGGGGCAGAGACACGCCGCCACAGAACAGCAAAAGCACGCGCCCCAAGCCGAAGCCGGGGCGCGTGCTAGATGAATTGTTGCTTACTTACGCATGCTCGGGTTCAAGACCTTTTTCCGCAGACGGATGCTCTGAGGCGTCAGTTCCACGAGTTCATCGTCGCTGATGTACTCCAAAGCGTCTTCGAGGCTCATGCGCTTGGGCGGAATGAGCGTCAGGGCGTCGTCGGCCCCGCTGGAGCGCACGTTGGTGAGCTTCTTGTTCTTGCAGACGTTCACGTTCATGTCCTGCTCGCGGGCGTTTTCGCCTACGATCATGCCCACGTACACGTCAGCGCCAGCGTCGATAAAGAAGTTACCCCGGTCTTGCAGTTTCCAGATGGAGTAGGCGAACGCGGTGCCGTCTTCCATGCTGACCAGCGAACCGTTCTGGCGGGTTTTCAGTTCTCCGGCCCAGGGCGCGTAGCCGTCGAAGATATGGCTCATGATGCCTTCGCCCTGCGTCATGGACAGGAAGTGGGTGCGGAAACCGAAGAGGGCGCGGCTGGGAATCTTGAATTCCACGCGGGTGCGCTTGCCCTGAGGCTCCATGTTTACCATCTGGCCCTTGCGGGAGCTGAGGATACCGATGACGGCGCTGGAGTGATGCTCAGGCACGTCGATTACGAGATGCTCGACAGGCTCATGCTTCTCGCCGTCAATGTCGCGGATGATGACCTGAGGCGATCCGACCTGCACTTCGTAACCTTCGCGGCGCATGGTTTCCAACAGAATGCTGAGGTGAAGCTCGCCGCGTCCGCTGACTTTAAATTCGTCGGGGCGCAGTTCTTCCACTTTCAGCGACACATTGGTCATCACTTCGCGCTTCAGGCGGTCATTCAGGTGGCGGGAGGTGACGTACTTGCCTTCCTTGCCTGCAAACGGGCTGGTGTTGGGCTGGAAGGTCATCGACACGGTGGGTTCGTCCACCGTGATGATGGGCAAGGCCTCGGGATCGGCAAGATCGGCGACGGTTTCTCCGATCTGCGCATCCTCGATGCCAGCAAGCGCCACGATGTCGCCCGCGCTGACGCTGTCGGCCTCGATGCGGCGCAGACCCATATGGGTAAACGGCTGCACGATGCGCGACTTGGTCATGGTGCCGTCTTTGTGAATCAGTTGGACGAATTCGCCCTTCTTGACGGTACCGCGCTGAATGCGGCCCAACACGATGCGCCCCAGGTACTCGGAGTAATCGAGGTTGGTGACGACCATCTGGAACGGCTCGTCCACTTTCACGGGAGGGCTGGGAATGTACTCCAGAACCATCTCGAACAGTTCGTGCATATCTTCCTGCGGGCTTTCCAGATCCTTATAAGCCTTGCCTTCACGGGCCACGGCGTACAGGATGGGGAAATCCAACTGGTCGTCGCTGGCACCGAGTTCGGCCATCAGGTCAAACGTCAGGTTGACGACTTCTTCGATACGGGCGTCCTGACGGTCAATCTTGTTGATGACCACCACGATTTTCAGGCCCAGTTCGATAGCCTTACGCAGCACGAAACGGGTCTGGGGCATAGGGCCTTCGGCAGCGTCCACCAGCACCAACGCGCCGTCCACCATGCCCAACACGCGCTCCACTTCTCCGCCGAAATCGGCGTGTCCGGGGGTGTCTACGATGTTGATTTTGATGCCCTTGTACTCCACGGCGGTGTTTTTCGCCAGGATGGTAATGCCACGCTCTTTTTCAAGATCGTTGCTGTCCATGGCGCGTTCGGCAATTTCTTCACCGTGACCGAGTTTCAGGGTTTGCTTGAGAAGTCCGTCTACCAGCGTGGTTTTGCCGTGATCGACGTGTGCAATGATCGCAATATTCCGGTATTCCATGTTCATTCTCTCCCCCGCCCGCAAGCGCACCAGCAACGGGCTGGAGGCGAGGGCGGAACTTGGTGCATGTCCGGAGCGCTGGCCTGACAGTTCGGTCAGGATATGCCCTGTTAGAAGCCCAACGGCCCCGGCATGAAAAGGCCCGCCACACATCACTGGTGGGCGGGACACCCAAACATAGATTCTAGCAGATCAGTAGGGCGTCAGGGCAGGGTCAAGCAAATTCACAGTGGGGGGAGCCATGACCAGCCGCCGATGTCGTGCCTGCCTGCACGCAAAGCAGCCTGCAAAGAGCCTTTATTACCGACGTGAATCGTGCCCATCATCACCCGCTCTTGTTCTGGAAGATGTTCAGCCAGCATCGGAGTCAGGAACGCGCCGAAGCCGTTGCCCCGCGTACTGGGAATTAAAATGAGTTCCTGCACCACATAGGCGGGCAGGCCACAGAGGGTTTCAACTCTCGCCCCCACGTACCCCACCCACTCGCCATCTCGCAGCACGTCGAACATAGTTCCCGCCTCAATCGTCTCTTGCAAATCTTCTTCAGACAAGATGCGGGCCTGACCGGGATGCGCCGGATGCAGGCGGTCTACATCGGCATAAGCCTCACGCGCCGTTTCCAGTTGGGAGCTATCCAGCGTGGGCCGCAGCGACAATTCTGGCGGAGTGGATCGGCCTTGCAATTCGCGCACGGGCACGGCCAGCACACGCATGTCAGGCTGTGTGCCCCCAAAAGCTCCCGCTTCGGCAGATGACCAGAACCGGAGACGCTGGGGAGTAAACGCTGCATAAGTGTGGTGCGCCAAAGCAGATAGCGTGGGCAGATCGGCGGCCAGCACGGGGCGCGTTGTGGCGCTCACATCCACAAAAGGCTTAGCGGGATTCGCGCCCTCAAACCGGATGCTGAGCATGGCGTCAAGGTCAGGCCGTACCGAGAGCCACTGATTCAGGAACGCTTCTGGCGGCTGCGAAATGTTCATCCACTGGGCGCGGTTAGCCGCCAACTCCAGATCGGTTGCCAGTTGCAGATCGAAGGCGTGTTCGTCGGCCAGATTGCTCAGGCGCTCTGATTCCGAACACCACCCCAGACTGACCGGATGCTGGGCGGCAAGGCTGAACTGGGCGAGGGCTGAGGTGGTAGGCAGGGTTGGTGAAGTCACTGAACTCAGCTTAAAGAGGATCGACGGCGGCAGCATGGGCTGAATGGCTGAGGCTCTGGTCTGCTAGGCTAGAGACCACCTAACGAGCGTTTGTTTTTTAGTCTTCCCCACCCCGGAGGTTTCCCCATGACCCAGCCCCCCAACGCCCGCCGAAGCACCAAGAATGAATGGCTGCAAAGTGTATATCAGCCCGCCGTTGCCAAACACCCGGAGCGCAAATACAACCATAAAAATCTGTCGGATATGGAACCCGACCCGATTTATACCGAAGACGATCTACATGATTGGGATTCACAGCGCGACCTCGGCTATCCGGGCGAATTTCCTTATACACGTGGCGTGCAGTCCAGCGTGTACCGGGGCAAACTCTGGACGATGAGGATGTTTGCGGGTTTTGGCAGTGCCGAACAGACCAACGAGCGTTTTCGTGCACTCTTGCGGGCCGGACAAACAGGCCTGAGTACGGCCTTCGACTTGCCCACGCTGATGGGCTACGACTCCGATCATCCATTTAGCAAAGGGGAGGTGGGCAAATGCGGAGTCGCCGTTGCCAGCCTTGCCGATATGGAAATCTTGTTTCAGGGCATTGACCCAGAACAGGTCACCACGTCTATGACCATCAACAGCCCCGCCAATGCAATCTGGGCCATGTACATTGCCAACGCCCAAAAGCAAGGTAAAGACCTGACCAAAATCGGCGGAACCATCCAAAACGATATCCTCAAAGAGTTTATTGCTCAGAAGGAATTTATCTATCCGCCCTCGCCCAGCGTGAAACTGGTCATCGATACCTTTGAATGGGGCCCCAAAGTGGTGCCGAGATGGAACTTTATTTCGGTCAGCGGGTATCACATCAGAGAAGCGGGCGCGACGGGCGTGCAGGAGTTGGCCTTTACCTTGGCCGACGGCTTTCACTATGTAGAGAAGGCGCTGGAGCGCGGGCTGGATATAGACGAATTCGCGCCGCGCATCTCGTTTTTCTGGGACATTCACAACGACTTTTTTGAAGAAATTGCCAAGTTGCGGGCGGCCCGCCGTATCTGGGCGCGGCAGATGCGTGACCGCTACGGCGCAAAAAATCCCAAATCGTGGATGCTGAGAACACATTCCCAGACCGCTGGAGTGAGTCTGCCCGCACAGCAGCCGCTGAACAACATTGCGCGGGTGGCGATTCAGGCACTCGCCGCTGTGCTGGGCGGCACGCAAAGCCTGCACACCGACGCCTTCGACGAGGCACTGGCCCTACCCACCGAAGAAGCCGCGACTATTGCTCTCAGAACGCAGCAGATCATCGCCTACGAGACGGGTGTGGCGGGTGTGGTTGACCCATTGGCGGGCAGCTATTACGTGGAAAAATTGACCAATGACATAGAAGCTGCCGCGCTGGGCTACATCGAACAGATTCGCGCGATGGGCGGCGTGGAAGTCGGCATCGACAACGGCTTTTTCCAGCTGGAAATGGCTGAGGCGGCCTACCGCTACCAGCGCGAAGTGGAGAAAAAGAGCCGAATCATCGTGGGTGTGAACGACTTTGTGCAGGACGCCGTGCAGGTGCCGCTGCAACTGATCGACCCGGAAGTGGAGCGTGTGCAGGAAGCACGGCTGGCACGGGTTCGGCGCGAACGCGACCCGGCCCGCACCGCCGCAGCGTTGGCCGCTCTGAGGGACACCGCCGTCACCGGAGCCAATTCCATGCCTGCGTTTCTGGAATGTGCCCATGCATATGTGACGCTGGGCGAGCAGATGGACGTGCTGAAGGGCGTGTACGGGGAATACGTAGAACCCGCGATGGTGTAAAAGCGTGCGTGGAGTGTGGATCGCAGATCGTGGTTTATCCACTGCCTACGATCCACACTTCATCTTTTTCGACCACCTATGTCCTACAGCCCCGAATTAGGGTTTTACGCCAAACACCGTCACTGCGTTCAGGGCGTCCAGCAGGCCCGCGCCAACCGTCAATCTGGCATTGTCTGGCGACCAAGACAAGAAGGCGGGGGCATGGGCAAGAGGCGGAGTGCTGGCGGCGACTTTGCCTGTGGCAGCGTCTATCAAATCAATGCGGAAGCCGCGCTCATCGGCGTTCACGAGGGCCAGCAAGCTGCTATCTGGACTCCAACGGTGCTGGTTCTGGCGGGTGGCGTCCGGATTGGCCTTGATTGTGGCGTAGGGACGGGGTTCGCCGGAGCGGTACAGGCCGACTTCTGCCATGATGCTCTGGGCCACCTGATCCACAGTCACAGAACCCAGTGCCAGCGCACCTTTGCCGCTGATCTGGAGTGAGGTATAGGACAGGTTGGCGCTTTGATCCACAACCGTCATTGGGGCGCGTTGGCGGGTGGCGAGCGTGTACACGAACGGCGCGGCGTTGGGGGCAGCAGGCAGCACGAACAGGCGGGCAGCGTCGGGCGAGAGCGTGAGCACGGAGGCGGCCAACACCGCCGGGGCCAGGTTCAGCGCACTGGGCTTGAGGGTCGCCACCATCTTCCCGCTGGCCTGCGAAACTGCAGTGACACCCGCCGCACTCCACGCCAGCGTGTGATTGCCCCAATGGTTCACGCTCAGGCGGGCTTGTGCACCCTCCGCCGCCGCTACAGAGGTCAGCACCCGCACTGTACTGCCCGATACTGCGCCACCCGACAACAGGCCCACTTCCTGCCGCTCCTCCGAGAGAACGCCGAGCGTCCAGGTGCTTTTGTTCATGGTCTGCACCGCCGCAAAGCCGCCTGATACCGTTTTTGCACCCGCCCGCAGTTCGCCGGAAGGCAGCAGCGCCGCGCCCTCTCCCCCACCGAGCAGGACGGCGGGCAGGGGCACACGCTGCACGTCACGGAAGGTGAGATCAGCGCTGAGCAGGTCGCCGCTGTCTGTCAGGGCCGAGATCCGCCCTGGCCCGGAGAGGCTGACGGGCTGGGCCAACACGCCCTGAAGGGGCAACTGCCTTTCCCTGCGCCCCGTTTGCAAATCGCGGGATTCGACGTTGCCGTCTAAAAATGTCAGCACCGAGGAATCGGGCAATGGGAACCCGGACGCTGGAGTAGAGACAGACAGGCCGCGCACGACGGTAGAACTGGGGTAGCCCTCGCGCAGAGACAGCAGCACAGACCCGGCCCTCACCGCAGCCGTGCGGCCATTGACACCGAATTGGGCATTTTGGGGCACGCAAAGGGCGTCACACATGGTTCCAGACAGCACCGCCAGCGTGGTCGTGTTGATCAGTTGCACCCGCCCGCGTCCGGCGGCCCCTGTACCGACCACAGAACCCACCACCGCCCGCACCCCATCCGGGGCCACGAACAGGGCGGTCACAGGGGTGTTCTGAACCACTCGCCGCGCCCCGGTCAGCACGTTCAGGCGGTCAATTCCAGTTGAAGTCGCCAGCAACAGGTCGCTGTCTGAGGCGAACCCAGACCCACTTAGAGGCCCGGTGGGATGTTGGGACACGCGCACGCCGTCGCCCAAGCGCCAGATGTTCACTGTGCCGCCCGCCGAGGTTGCCGCCAACGTTCCAGCCAGATTCACGTTCAGGCTTTGGCAGGCCGCTTGTCCGGTGGGGATGAGACGGGACACCTTGCCCATACCGTCCAGCACAAGCAGGCGGTTGCCCAGGCACAAGGCACGCGAGCCGCCCGGCAGCCACGCCAGGCCACCCACTGCGGCGGGGCCAGTGACTTTAATCTGGCTCTCCACCGTGAGGGTTAGCGCCCCAGCAGGAGCCGCGCCAAGAGCAGCAGTCAGGAGGGAAAGGGTCAAGGACGTGCGGAATTTCACGTTGCTCAGTCTACGGGGGCATCAATGAAGGGAGCGTCACAGCCGAAATGAGATGGAGATAACCACAGCAGAGGCAGGCGCACTTATGCCGATGCGCCTGCCTCTGCTGTGGGGCTGAATTCAGTTCAAGCGGAATTTAGAACGTATAGCCTTTAGAGACCACCACGACGCCGCTATCGGTCATGGTGAAGCCCCGTGCCAAGTCGTCTTCGCGGTTCAGACCGATCACGGTTCCGGGCGGAATGACCACGTCTTTGTCCACGATCACGCGGTTCAGGCGGGCGTGGCGGCCCACTTCCACGTCATCGAACAGCACGCAGCTTTCCACCACGGCGTAGCTGTGCAGGCGCACATTCCGGCCCAAGACGCTGTCTCTAACCGTGGCCCCGCTGATGATGGTGCCCCCGGCCATGATGCTGTTGAACGCCTGCCCAGTGCGCCCATCGGACTCGTGGACGAACTTGGCGGGCGGAGAAAACTCGCTGCTGGTTCGCAGCGGCCATTCGGGGTTATAAATATCGAATTCCGGGTTGACCGTGACCAGATCCATGTTGGCTTCGAAGTAGGCGTCCAGCGTTCCCACGTCGCGCCAGTACAGGTTGGGGCCAGCCTGACCGGGGATGGGATTACGGTGGAAATCGTAGGCCATGACATTATAGCCGTCCGATAGGGCACGCGGAATCACGTCGCTGCCGAAGTCGAAGCCTTCCTCGCCGCCCGACATGCTGGTTTCCAGCAGTTCATCCAGCGCCTTGCGGCTGAAAATATAGTTTCCCATGCTGGTCAGGCTCACGCCCTCCCGTCCGGGAATGCTGGGCGGGTCTTTCGGTTTTTCCAAAAAGTCGGTGACCTTCCAGCGCTCGTTCACGTGCATCACGCCGAACTGGTGCGCCTGACTCTGGGGCATCGGGTAGGCCGCGATGGTGATGTCGGCGCGGGAGTCGATGTGGGTCTGAAGCATGTGCTCCACGTTCATCTTGTAGATGTGGTCGCCGCTGAAAATCGCCACGTAGTCGGCGTCGTAGTTGTCGATCAGGTGCATGTTCTGGTACACGGCGTCGGCGGTTCCCCGGTACCACACGGGGCCGAGCTCTTCCAGGCGGTACATCTGCGCGGGCACCAGCGTAATAAAATAGTCGCTGAGGAAGGTGCCGAAGCGCCAACCCCGCTGAATATGCTCGGTGAGGCTCTGGGCTTTGTACTGAGTCAGCACGTAAATGCTGAACATGCCCGAGTTCATAAAGTTGTTGATGGCGAAATCGATGATGCGGTACTTGCTGCCAAACGGCACGGCGGGCTTGCTGCGCTTTTGCGTGAGCGGCGCGAGCCGTGACCCCTGCCCACCCGCCAAAATCATGCCCAATACTCTCGGCTTCATGTGCTTTCCCCCTAATGCTGGTGCTGCCGGAACGCGGCCCCGGTTTCAGGCCCGCGCAGGCGTGTGTGAGAACCGGCTGACCAAGAGGCCAGCTGGCCCCCCGGTTCCGCTAACGTACCGCCTGAAAATGAGGTGTAACTCACTTCTGAGTTTAGCCTGTGCTGCGGTGGAGCGGGGCACACGCTTAGGCAGGGCGGCCAACACTGAACAGGGTGTAAAGATTTCGTGGCTCGCTGAGGCTAAATCGGACGTGCTGGACGCCACTGTGCGGTAGGCCACTGGGCCAGCTGAGCCGTCAGCGACTCGGCGGCCTGTGCAGGCGTAATGGGTGGGGCGGCCAACTGCGTGCGTGCCCAAGTCAGTTGACGTTTGGCATATTGGCGGGTCGCCAGCGTAATGACCTGTTGCGCGGCCTGCACGGTCAAATTGCCCTGCGATACGGCCAATGCCTCGCGGTAGCCGAGGGCTTGCCACGCGGTAGGCCGGGGCAAGATTTCTGGATCGAGGTGGGAGGCCAACCATGCCGCTTCTTCGGGCCAACCCTGCGCCAGCATTGTGCCCACGCGCCCGCTGATGCGTTCTTCTAACTCGGCGGCGGGCCGGGTAAAGGCAGTGACCTGGTAGGAAAATGCTGGCTGCGTGCGGCCAAACTCGCCGGGAAAGCGCCCAGTGTGGCGGTACACTTCCAGCGCCCGGACGACGCGGCGGGGGTTGCGCTGCATCCGCACGGCCTCAGCGGGGTTGGCAGCGGCAATATCGGCCAGAAGCGCGTCCAACCCGCGTGCGGCGAGGTCAGCTTCTACCTCGGCCCGCATCTCTGGCTCGGAGGGCGGCGTGAGCGGCAATCCCCGCGTCAGGGCGCTCAGGTAAAACCCAGTGCCGCCGACGATGAGCGGGATATTTCCCCGCGCCAGCACGCCACCAATGGCCGCCTCAGCATCGTGCACGTAGCGGCCCACGTCATACTCTTCCTGCACGTCAGCCACATCCAACAGGTGATGCGGCGCGGCCCCACGTTCGGCGGCGCTGGGCTTGGCCGTACCGATATCCAGGCCCCGGTACACGGTAAAAGCGTCGGCGGCGATAATTTCCAGATCATGCTGGGCCGCCAATTGCAGCGCCAGTGCCGTTTTTCCGGCAGCGGTGGGAGCGGCCAGAATGGGCAGAGCAGGAAGGTGCGGGACAGGCGGGACAGACATCACACCCAGAAGTCTAGTAGCGTTGGGCCTATGAATGAGCCTGTGCTTGCCCGCCTGCAACAGCTGATGAACCTGCGCGAAGAGGTGGAGACGCTGGGGAGCGCCCGCCCGTGGACGCCTGCCGCCGACTGGATAGACGGCGATTCTCACCTGATCTTGCTGCTGGACGTGCCGGGCGTGAATCTGGATACGCTGGCCTTGTCGGAAGAAGACGACACCGTGACCATTCAGGGCGAGCGGCCCGCGCCCGACGCCGCGCTGGGGCGGGTGCTGAGCGCCGAGCGTTCGGGGGGCAGATTTACGCGCACGCTGACATTTCCGGAAGCCGTGCTGCCCCAGAGCGGCGAGGCCCGCCTGAGCGCCGGAGTGCTGACCATCCAATTTGAAAAGCGCCACCCCACGATTGACGCCACCGCGCAGGAGCTTGCGGACGAGACAGAGAGCTAGACCCGCTTTACATCCCCATCCACAGGCCACACGCTGCGGGGCTGCTCGCCGTGCTTGAGTTCCAGAAATTCCAGCCGCACCCGCGCAGAATCGCGCTGATAACGCAGGTCATGATTTTGCTGCGCCAGCGTCAGCACACGCGCTTCGGCCACTTGCAGGCGGGCTTCCGTTTCGGCCAATTGCTGCTGGGTGTCATGTTCTTTTTGCTCGGAAACGCTGCCGCCGCGCCACTCACGAATGACGTGCGACAGGCCGAACAGCAGGGCGATAACGACAGTGGCCGCCCCACTTTTGGCGATCAGCGGTAATACGGCGGCGAGGTCTGTTCCGGTCATGGCTGGCTCCTCTGTGCTGAGTGATGGGCTGGTGAATCTTATTCTTGAAGTGTTCCCAAGTCTGCGGCTAAATTCTCCGACTATCACAGATTGACAGACCCATTAAATCGGCCAACAAGGACTGCCCACCGCTTGGATTGATCTGGGAATAGAATAAGACTGTATCTACCATGTGTCAATCTTAATATAATCCCAACTTGGGCGGGAACTCTACCCAATTCGACGTCGATCATTTACACTCCTGGCATGAATGCACCAGACTGGGTTGGGAACAGATTCGGTGTCAGGGCGGTTACGGATGACGATTGCTAAGGCTGCTCCCATCTCCAAATCCGTGCGGGAAGCCGATCCGCGTGCCACAGAGCATGGACGACTCGTTCAGGGGCGGCGCTTGGAGTTAGGGCTGAACCGTCCGGCGTTCGTGGCGCAGATGGAGAAGCACGGCCAGCACATCACGCCGGATTATTTGAACAAGCTGGAACGGGGCACGGCGGCACTCTCGCGGGCGTCGTTGGAAGTGCGGGAAGCCGTGCGCGCGGTACTGGGATACTCGCTGGAAGAGTGGCATGAACGCACCGGATTATTTACGCCAACCGCTTCACCTACTGCGCCGGCACAGGCATTCAGCGCAGCGGCGCGGGGGTACCGCAGCGTGCCCAAGCCTGTGCCGGAACCCCTGCCCGACGCACTTCAGGAGGCTGTGTGCCTCTACAGCGGTCAGCCTGAATTCGCGGCGCTGGCCGAACCGCGCTGGCCCCGTTATCTGCACCGTCTGCACCACAAACACCGCCCCACCACGCCCGACGGTTGGCTGGCCCTCTTTCTGCGCTACCGCCACGAGTTCGATCCACCGGAGTCAGAGTGATGCAGGAGTCAGGGTGATGGATGACGTGCTGCACGATCTGTTCATGTATCACGTCGCTCGCCATGCCGAGGCAGAATTTACCCCAGAGATGCCCGAACTTGCCCGCCGATTGGGGATGCACTACCGGGTCGGCCCCGACAGTTTGGCGACGCCCGAACGGGTGGTCTATGTGCGGGCCGACGCCTCTGCGCCCCAGCGCCGGAGCGAGGCGGCCCATGAAATCAGTCACTTGCTGACGGCAGAAGCCCAGTCCGGCGACCCCAGCTACGAAGACATTATTCGCTGGTATCACGCGAGTGTGCCCGATATGCAGGCGCACTTGGAGGTCTTGGCCGATCATGGAGCAGACCGCCTGCTGATGCCCGAAGCCTTGGTGCAGGCCATCTTGGGACACTGCGGCTATTCCGGGCGGGCGGTGTGGGAACTGGCCCGCTTTGCCGATGTCCCCACCGAAGACGCTCTTCGCCGCCTCGTGTATTTCGATGATTCGGTGCGAATCGGCGGCTTCATTTCGCACGGAGGCTTTATCCAGTCTGCTTTCTCCAAGCGTTGGCGGCTGCCGTTTTGGGTAGGCGACCGCGTGCCAGAGCCTCATTTGCTCTTAGATGAAGGTGTGTCGCTGTTTGCCGTGCCCCATAAAACCCGCCAGTTTATCGGGGTGACGACGGTAGGCGAATTTGACGCTGCCTGAAGCTCCGGCCCTAATACGCCGAGTCGTTGGGCCGGGTCGTCAGGCGGGCCTGTGTCCAGAACACCACAAAATCTTCAATCTGGGTCAGGAAGGCTTGGAACTCTACTGACTTGACCAGATAGGCGTTGGCATGGAGCGTATAAGCCTTGCGAATATCCTGGGGCGCAGAGGAACCGCTCAGCATGACCACTGGAATCGGACGAAGATGTGGTTGCGCCTTCATCGCTTCCAGCACGGCGAACCCGTCCATACCGGGCATATTAATATCCAGCAGCACGACATCTGGCCGAATTCCGTCTTTATCCATCAGGGCGGCCAGCGCGTCGTCACCGCTTTCCATCATCGTGACTTCGCAGGGTTGCCCGGACAACGAAAAGGCTTCCTCGGCCAGCCCACGTGCCGCCGGATTGTCATCGACCAATAAAACTTGGAGAGGGCGCATCAGGCTCCAGCACAACGGCTGGAACGGAACCTGAGCAAGGCGGGAGTGAACATAGGTCAAGTTTAACGCGTCAGACTTAGGTGCTGTAGATGATTCTACATTAATTAACCTAAAGTCACCTTTAAACTGAGTAACTCTGACGCTCAGCGGCGATGGCCTTGGCGAAGTGCTCAGTCGCATGTACTCCCACTATCTATATGAACCCGTAACTGTGTTTCAAGGGACAGGCTTCACTTATACGCTAAATATGGCGTGTCAATATACCAATCTTGCATATAGATTCAGGCTATCCGCTTCCGTAAGACCACAGCTCGACCAACTAATCAGGTTGGATTTTAGAGACGTCGATCAATTATTTATCTATCGTAGGCCGACAATTGAAATCAGTTGAGTGCTCATTTAGTTGGCAGAAATGCTCATTCTAAATGGCACGCGACAACAACTATTGCGTGAGCTGCCCAATAATGGCAAACATCGGCAAGAACATACCCGCCACAATCGTACCTACAATTCCACCCAGGAATACAATCATTAGAGGCTCAATAGCGGCTGTCAAACTGTCTACTGCCTCATCCACTTCGCGATCATAAAAATCGCCTACCTTACCCAACATGGTATCAAGAGCGCCTGTCTCTTCTCCAATAGATACCATGCTAACGACCATAGGGGGGAAGACTTTACTGGTTGCCAAACTTGAACTCATCTGCTCGCCCACCATCACCACATTCTTGGCATTTTCAATCGTTTCTTCAACGACAGCATTGTTGGCTGTTCCCTTGGTAATTTCAAGACTCTCAATAATATTAACTCCGCTCCCAATAAGCAAACCAAATGTACGAGCAAAAGAACTGATCGCACTCTTCTTGATCAGCGGGCCAAACACAGGAAGACGCAGCTTGATGTCATCGATGACCATGCGACCTTTCGGAGTCTTGTAATACCAGCGGTATGCAAATGCGAAGGCTGCGATGAAGACAAAAACGAGCAAGCCACTATTGCGGAGAAAATCAGAAACTGCCATCAAGAGTTGAGTGATTAGGGGAAGGGGGGCGTCCAATTGTGCCAGGATTCCCGCAAACTGCGGCACGATGGTCGTCAGCAGGAAGTAGGTAATTCCCAGAGCGAAGACCAACACCACGACTGGGTAAGTCAAAGCGCTCTTGAGCTTCCCTCGCAGGGCCAACTCTTTTTCCTGAAAGCTGGCAATTCGTTCCAAAACGCTGTCCAGCGTGCCGCTCGTCTCACCCGCACGCACAAGGTTGATATACAGTCGGTTAAAAATTTTGGGGTGCTTGGCCATCGCTTCGCTCAGAGGCGTACCGCTTTCTACGTCATTGCGCAAAATTTTGAGAATGGCTTGAAAATTCTTACTTTCAATTTGACGCTGCAAAATAGCAAGCGACTGCACCAGGGGCACGCCTGCATTGATAAGTGTCGCCAATTGTTTGCTAAAAATCGCCACTTGCTTCAGTCCGGGTGGACGGTCAGTGAGTCCGGGGATCTTGATGTCGGCGTTGATGCCGCTTTTGGGAGCTTTGATCTCCACAATCATCAGGTTTTTAGAGCGCAGCGTATCGCGCACCTGATTGAGGGTTTCGGCTTCCATCTGGGACTTTAGGACCTTGCCACTCTGGTCCCGGACGCGATATTCGAAGACCGGCATATAGGATCAGTATAGTCGGGAGGGTCTTGCCCGTACCTTACAGAGCTGCGCGGCTTAGAATCCCAAGAACAAAAGGGCCATGACAGACAACCAGGTGGAGCCTGAGGGGATGAAGACCGGGCCTGCTGAATTTGGAAAGGAACCAGACGATGCCGCAACCACACGCCAACCCTCATTTAAGCCTCTCGCCGGAGTATTGGCAGGCCATCCTCGCCCTGGAAGCGGGGCAGATTGTCGGCTATCCCAGTGAAACCGTCTGGGGATTGGCGGCCCACGCAGCGCGCCCGGACGCGGTACAGGCGCTGACGCTCCGCAAGGGCCGGGAGAGAGGCAAGCCTATTCAGGTGTCTTGTTCAAGTCTACGAACGGTGCAGTCAGTTGCCCATTGGAATGCCGGGCTTGACGCAGTGGCCGCCTTTTGGCCCGGCCCGCTCACGGTGGTGACTGCGGCGCGCTCCACTTGCCCGCCTGACCTCGCACCTGGCGGCTGGGTGGGGGTGCGCGTGCCCGATCACCCTGTAATTCAGTCGTTGCTGGCCCAATGCGGCGGCCTCCTCGCCACCACCAGCCTCAATCCCAGCGGGCAACCTGCCGCCCGCACTTTTGCCGAGGCACAGGCCTACGCATTGGCCGATCTGCTGCTGCCCGGTAGCGATCAGGACGGCCATTCCAGTTCAGGTCAAACCGCCGGGATCGCCAGTACCGTCATTCAGTTGCCTGCCGAACCGCAGCAGACGGCGCTGGTGCTGCGTGAAGGCGGGCTGCCTTACCCGCTGCTGGCCGAAGCTCTGGCGCGGGTCGGCATACATCTGGCTTCTCCGACATGACTGGCCCCAATTCTTCTGGCCCCACCCCTTCTGCCCTGATCGGCGCGGCGTTACTGGCCGCCGGACGCCCCGTAACAGTGGCGGAACTGGCCCAACTGCTAACCCTTCCCCCCGAATCGGCGGTGCAGGCCATGACCACCTACAGGCAGGCTTTGGCCGACGCCGACGCCGGATTTACCGTGGAAGCGGTGGCGGGCGGCTACCGTCTGGTGGTGCTGCCCGCCCTCGCCGCGCACCTCGCGCCCCTCCTGTCGCCGCCGCCGTTGCCTGCTCTTAGCGCCGCTGCGCTGGAAGTGTTGGCTATTGTCGCGTACCGCCAACCCGTCACGCGGGCCGAAATAGAAGCCATGCGCGGCGCGAGTGCCGGAACCGTGGTGACCTTGCAAGAGCGCGAACTCGTAAAGGTTTTGGGCCGCAGCGACGCCGTTGGTGGGCCGCTGCTGTACGGTACCACCGACAAGTTTTTGCTGGAGTTTGGCTTATCCAGTGTCAAAGAACTGCCCGAACTGGAAGGAGCAGACTTTTCGCACCTCCTGCGGGGCTGAATTCATGCCATCACCAAACAGGTTCTAGTTGACTGGGGGAACTGCCAGGCAGTTTAAGCCTGTGTTCAAATTTCAATTTGGCGTGTTGCACGAGTCTTTTGCCTGTATTCGGCTGTCTGGGCGTCCCTGTACACATTTACCGAGGTGTCCCAACTGGCAATGTCAGGGAAACGTGAGAAAACCTGTGAAAGTCTCTGTTAGGCTTCACCCTGCGCATCTATGACCAAATCTACATCCAGCCTTGAAACCTTTGACTTTTTGGAATTGCTGTATATGCTTTCCGAAAGCAGCAAAACAGGCGCTCTTTCTGTGCATCGGCCAGATGGTCTTTTTCAGTGCTGGCTCGAACAAGGGCGGGTGCGCCACCTCGAATTTGAAGGTGTCGAGGGCGTGCCCGCCTTGGTCAACTTGCTGCTTGACGCACAGGGGCGATTTCATTTCGATGACGGCCTGACCCACCCTGCGCCCCGCCTGGACGCCACACTGGACGAGGTGGCGTTTGAAGCGCTGGATGGTTCGCCAGAACACACGCCGCTCTTTGATGGCCCCGCCCGCCTGCCCTCACCGCAGCGCGTGGCCGCCATGCGCTGGACACTGCAAGAACAGGACGTGTTGCGCCAGGTCGAGGCCCAGCGCCCCCTGTCCGACCTGACAACCGACCCCGCCGCCCGCCGGATGCTGGCAAAGTTGATCAGGATGGGCCTTCTCACGCCGCGCAAATCCCGCGTGGCCCGCCTGAACGTGACGGTCACCCGTGAAGTCCGCGGCGTGGTCGTGATCGACGACCTGATCCTGAAGCGCTGGAAGGATGACCTGGTGCGCCCTCCGCAACACATCGCTATTCGCGACGACACTGGAAAAATCCACACGTTGCCTGTGCGTGGCGGCCTCGATCTGGGCGCACAACTCCTGATTCCCACCGATCTTCTCATGAGAACCGGGCTGCGGGCCGGAGACAGCGTGCTGGTGCGCCCTGTCTGATTCGGCCTAAGAGCAGGTTGAATAGGGGTTCGGGCAGTGGTTCTCCGGAAATCGACCTGAAAAACTTACTGTCGGGATTCAACCGGAGTCTATAGGAGTAGAGCTAAACCTGTTCTACACGCCACCCGGGAATGTATTCGACCCTTTGAAAACAGACTCCAAGTTTGGAACTTACCCCACCGTATGTTGCGCTACCGGGTAACTGCCGATAATCCGGGCATAACTGGCCTTCCGCAGCACCCCGGCCAGCGCCTGAGCCACTTTCGGATCACGGGCGTCGCCCTCGATGTCTATGTACATCAGGTAGCTCCAGGCCCGGTCACGGCGCGGGCGCGACTCGATGCGCGAGAGGTTGAGGCCGCGCAATTCGTTCAGGGTTTCTACCAGAAAACCGGGTGTGTGGCGTACTGCGAAAATCAGGCTGGTTTTGTGTGGCACGTCCGAAATTTCGCCCTCATGCCGGGACAGGATCATGAATCGCGTGTAGTTGAACGATTCGTCCTCGATTTCGCGGGCCAAGATATTCAGGCCGTACAACTCGGCGGCGCGGGCCGAGGCGATCACGGCTTCATCGCGTGCCCCCCGTGCAGCCAGGTCTTTGGCGCTGCCCGCCGTGTCGTGGGCAGCCACGGGCTGAAGGTTGTGCTTGCGAATCAGCCCCGTGCATTGATCAAGCGCGGGCTGCTGCGACGATACGCGCCGCACGTCCTCCAGTGCTACGCCCGGCAGCGCCATCAGGCAGTGGCTCACGCGCACCACCACTTCACCGATCACGTGCAGTTCGGTATCCGAGAGCAGGTCTATGGCCTGATGAATGGCCCCCATTAGGCTATTTTCGACAGGCAGCACGCCAAAGTCGGCCTCGCCCGATTCCACGGCGCGGGCCACCTCATGAAAGGTAGGATAGCCGCGAGTGTGCGCCGTGTTGGGGACGGCATTCAGCGCCGCAATTTCGCCGTATGCGCCGGGATTGCCCTGAAAAGCCACCATAACGCCCTGCGGTGCTTCAGTAGGTTCAGAAGTGTGACCGATCTCGCCGTGACTCATGCCTGCGAGGCTAGCGCACAGACCGCCGCCGTGCCGAAAGTGGTCTGGAATTGGGCCAGAGGTGAGACTCTAAGGTGAAGACCGCTCGGCCCCAACTTCTTCATTCAGTACACAATCATTCTGGCTCCGGTCTACACTTTTACCCGTGTCCCTAACTTCCCTTTTGCCCGATCCGATCCTAGATCTCGACGTGTGTGCGTTGGCCGCCGCCACGCGCCGGGGCGACTTGACCGCCAGCGAGGTAACAAGGGCCTATCTCTCGCGCCTGAATGCACACAATCCGCGCCTACACGCGGTCATTACTGTAAATCCACAGGCCGAAGCCGACGCCGCGAAACTGGATACCTTGCCGGAAGCCAAGCGTGGGCCGCTGCACGGCGTGCCGCTGCTGATCAAAGACAACATTGACGTGGCGGGCCTGCCGACCACCGCCGGAAGCCTGCTGATGCTGGCGCACATTCCGCCCACCGACGCGCCGCTGGTGGCACGGTTGCGGGCGGCGGGCGCGGTGTTTCTGGGCAAAGCCAACCTGACAGAGTGGGCCAACTTCATGACGCTGGGGATGCCCAACGGGTTTAGTGGCGCGGGCGGCCAAACGGTGAACCCGTGGAACGAGGTGCTGCCGGGCGGCGGCGTGCGCGATACGGGCGGAAGCTCCAGCGGCAGCGGCGTGGCAGTGGCGGCCCGGCTGTGTGCGGCGGCCATCGGCACCGAAACCAGCGGCAGCATCGTCAGTCCAGCGCACCAGAGCGGCGTGGTGGGCGTCAAACCCACCGTAGGGCTGGTGCCGCGTACAGGCGTGGTGCCCATCAGTTCCAGTCAGGATACGGCTGGCCCGCTGACCCGCTCGGTGCGCGACGCGGCGCTGCTGCTGTCGGTGATGGCTGGCCCCGACGAACAGGACGCCGCCAGCCGCCGCCTGCCTGTGCCCGACATGGTTCTTGCCAGCAATGCCCTAGAAGGCGCCCACATCGGCATTATTCGGGATGAGCCGCACCTGACGCCTGAAGAAACGGCGGCCTTGGCGGTGGCCGAAACCCACCTGAAGGCGGCAGGCGCGACCCTGCACGACCTCAACTTCCCCACCCGCGCCGAGGTGGCGGGCTGGCATCTGGAGGTGCTGGAATACGAGTTCAAGGCGACCCTGAATGCCTACCTGAGCGGCGTGCAGCACGGCCCGCACTCCATGGCTGACCTATTGGATCAGATTGATGAAGACCCGGCCCGCCTCGCCCCCTACGGCCAAACGCTGCTGCATGCGGCCAACGGCACACGCGGCGACCTCAGCGAACGCAGCTACGCGCACGCCCGCCAGCGCGACCTTGACCTGAGTGCGACACGCGGCCTGGACGCCCTGTATGCCGAGGGTCTGGACGCCATCGTGTTCCCCGGTATTCACGGCTACGGGATCGTCGCCAAAGCGGGCTATCCCAGCCTCGCGCTGCCCGTGCCGCTGCAAGGCGCGCCCCCCTGCGGCATCCTGCTGACCAGTCCCGCCGGAAGCGACGCCCGCCTGATGGCCTTGGCGGCCCACCTGAATACGGCCCTTGGCGGCGTGCAATTCCCGCCCGATCCCGCTCTCCCCACTGCAACGCCCCAGCCCACCGCTTGACGTTTTGCGCCGCAGTCCCTACCATGTGGGGCCGGATGATCCTGAAAAGGGGAGTCCAGTCGGGTGGGGCGGTTAGCTCAGCGGTAGAGCTTTCGCTTTACACGCGACGGGTCGGGGGTTCGAATCCCTCACCGCCCACCACAAAACCTCGCTTCTGGCGGGGTTTTTTCGTTTGGTCATAAGATTCTGGCGTAACGCGTGCGTAACCGGTGGCCGTTTCCAGCGCACCGTACTAGGAAGCCTCTTCACTTTGTGCTCCACCATCAATATTACTCACCAAAATAAAGACTCGATAAATGACCCTTTATGGAGAAAAGTCTGTTGAGGCGGGACTTTAAGGTCAGGGATAGCCTCAATCGGGCTGGGAACTTGCGCTTTGTCCTCAAAAAAGGTTTAGAATGTCTGAACACATGACACATCTGAAGCTTGAAGAGTTGGTTTCTTACTTCGTGCTGGCGCAACCAAAAGGCTATAACCTCTTGAGCGAACGTGATTTTGTGAGATTGATCGAAGACATCGGACTGGAAGACGCCAACGAATTCAGGCAGATCATCGTGCGCCAACTGCATGAGGGCCGCAATATTCACGTCATTTCAGCCATACTCGCTGCCTGAGCCTGCCCACACATTGCCATTCACGCCGCCCGGAGAGGGCGGTTTTTTTGGCCTGAATGGCAGAGCTCAGTTTGTGGAGAAAAGCCAGCATAAGTCGGTTTTTTCAGGCACAAATTTCTCTCAGCGTCCGCCCCTAAAAACGCTTGCGAATCTTCCTCATGCTGTGCCGCATCCCATGATCGGGGCGCACGCCATCGGCCATCAGGTGCAGCCATTGACTGAGGTAATAGCCGAGCAGCAGCGGCCACAGCGCAGGCCAGAGTTCTGCGACGTTCAGGGTTTGCGGGAAGGTGGGCAGGCGCACACCGGGAAAGACCAGCGAGATCAGGCCGACCCCGATGCCCACCATGATGGCGAGGTAGGCCAGCCGGGTCAGCGGCCCCACCACCCACGTATGAGAGATACCCCGGTGACTGAAGATCATGCCGTAAGGGGCCCACAAAAAGCCCAGCACGCCCCAATAGCGTTTGCTGTTCACGTGGCCCTCGGCCAAATCCAGATCGGGCGAGAGCAGGAAGGTTCCGGCGGCGTAGGCCAGCGAGAAATACACGGCTTGCGTGGGCGAAACAGCCACGACGTTTTGGGCCGAAGCCAGCAAAACGCCGCCCGCCAACACGGAATACGCGGCAACATTGATCAGATTATGAACTCGTCCACTGGGCACGCCGCCCATGATGCATGCTGAGGCACAGGTTTGTCCGTGCAGATTCGGAGGTCGGCGCGCATGTTGCCGGGCTATGGTGCGATTTTGTCAGTCTGGCGTAACACCAATATGCGAATCTAGGGGCAATGAACCGCTCTGTGCCTCTGCGTTTGCCTCTGGCTGCCCTGCTGACCCTGTCGCTGATGGCCTGCACATCCGATCCAGCCCCAGTGGTGCCTCCGCCCGTGGTGGTCGTGCCGCCCGAAGTGCCCGTGACTCCGGCTCCCGGCCCCAGCCGACTCAGCAACCAGACGGTGAACCTTGGTACGGCGCTGTCGGGCACAGCCACGCAGAGCTTTAGCGGCACCTGGAATGTTCGGAATGTTCCCGATTGGCTAGCGGTCTCGGCAACAGCGGGCACCGGAGACGTGAATCTGACCGTAACCGCAGACCGCGTGCAGATGGCGGCGGTGGCGGCCAATGTGCCCACTCTCAGCGGCGATCTGATCCTCAGTTGGGCAGCGGGCACGGCCAGCGGCACCGTGACCTGGAGGGTGACGGCAGACAACTACACCCTGACAGGCCGCGTGCTGGACGGCGCGGCGGCCCAAAGCCTGAGCGTGAGTGGAGCCGATATTCAACTGGGCGAAAAAGAGATAGAGACTCCGGCATTGACCGATGCACGGGGCGTAATCGTCAAGTACCGGGCCACCACCGCCCACAACGCCGTGTTAGACGGCAAGACTCTGAATGCTCAGACCCTCGGAACGCAGCTATCTCCGGGGCAGTTCCAGGGCTTGCAACGCTCTGCTGACCTGCTGAACCGCTTGGGAATCTCGCCCGCCCAGCGCCGGAATCTGGGTGGCCGCGAACTCCTGCTTCAGACGGCTGAAGTTGCGCCTGCGCTCGCTGCACTCCGGGCCGATCCGAATGTGGAATACGCTGTGCCCAATGCCGTGTTGCGCCAGCAGGCCGCCGCGCCCGTGATTCCCAGCGACCAGTACGCGGGCTTGCAGTGGGCCTATCCGCTGATGGGCTACGGGGCCGTGTGGCGCGACATGCAGGGCGGCGCGTACACCCGGCCCATTACGGTGGCGGTCATCGATTCCGGCGTGCGCTTTGATCATCCAGATCTGGCGGGGCAACTGTGGCAACCGGGCGAAGGTGCGCTGGACGTGCTGAGCGAAGCAGGCAACGGCGACGGCAACGGTCTGGACACCGATCCTACCGACCCCAGCACACCGGAGCGGGTACAGAATAGGGCGGTAGACAGCCACGGCACCCATGTGACCGGAATCATCGCCGCTCGCTGGGGCACGATTGCGCCGGTGGGCTGCCCCGCGTGCAGCACCAGCGGCGTGGTCGGTGCGTCGTATCTCGCGCCCATCAAAGTGCTGCCGATCCGGGCCATCGACGTGAACGGCGACATTACACTGGCCGACGTGACCCTCTCGGTGCGCTACGCGGCGGGCCTGAGCGTGCCTGCAATCACCACCAACCCTCACCCGGCACAGGTCATCAATCTGAGCCTCGGCGGAGAGATCAGTGCTGCCGATGCCGCGCCCATGTGTGACGCCATTGCCGAAGCCCGCACTGCCGGGGCGTTGGTGGTGGCCGCAGCGGGCAACGGCGGCAACACCGTGCCTACCTATCCCGCCGCGTGTTCGGCAGCCGTTTCGGTGGGCAGCGTGTCGCTTTCGGGGGCCAGTGCGCCAGAGCACGCGCCCTACAGCAGCGCCTACGACGCCGTGCAACTCAGTGCGCCCGGAGGCACCGACCCCAACAGCCCTACCTCTTTCAATGGCGGCACGTTCAACGGAGCCGCCTTCCCCGACATGATCCTGTCTACGGGTTGGGATTATGGCCGCAATCAGCCCGCCTACATGGCCGAAGCAGGCACGAGTCAGGCCGCGCCGCAGGTGGCTGCCCTGGCCGCCCTACTGCTCAGCAAAGGCGTGACCACGTCGCCCGCCGATACCCTGGCCCGCCTGAACGCCACCGCCACCGACCTCGGCGCAGCAGGACGCGATCCCCAATTCGGCTCCGGCATGATCAACGCCGCCGCTGCCCTGAACGCGCCCGCCACCAGCAACAGTGTGGGCTTGCGCCTGCAAGACTCGCTGGGCAACTCCTATCAGCCTGTGCTGGACAGCCTGGGCCGCTTTACCGCCCTGCTCCCCGACGGCACCTTTCGGGTGGTGGCAGGCCGCGACCTGAACAGCAACGGCGTGTACGGCGAAGTGGGCGAAGCCAAGCAGGAACGCAGCGGGAACCTTGGCCCGAACACGCCCACTACCGATGTGGGAACGCTGACGGTGGGGAACTGAAGCGGGGGTGGCCTAGCAGCCTAAGGAGCTAAAGATGAGGGTCTAAGGTGTTGGGGCGGAAGCGTTTGCCCTTCCTTAGACCCTTTACCCTTAGACCGCCCGAAACTTATCTTCTCAGCCCCCGACCTCGATGACCACGCGCCCGCGCACCTGTCCGGCCAGAATCTGCTGGGCCAGCGCGGGCACGTCTTCTAGCGGGTGAATCTGGGTCATGGCCTGCAACTGTTCGGCGGGCAGGTCGCGGGCCAGGCGTTCCCATGCAGCCTGGCGGCGGGGCATGGGGCAAGTCACCGAATCTATTCCGATCAGCATGACGCCGCGCAAAATGAAGGGAAACACGCTGGTCGGAAGGTCGCTGCCGCCCGCCAAGCCGCAGGCCGCCACTGCGCCGTGCGTACGCGTCGAGGCGATGGCTCCGGCCAGCGTTGCGCCGCCCACGCTGTCTATGACGCCTGCCCAGCGCTCCTTTTCCAGCGGGCGTTTCAGGGCAGGCAAGTCCTCGCGCCCGATAACGTTGGCGGCCCCCAGGCTCCGCAAATAGTCGGCCTCGGCGGGTCGGCCTGTGCTGGCCGTCACAGTAAAACCTGCGGCGGCCAGGAGTGCGACGGCCACGCTGCCTAAGCCGCCTGCCGCGCCCGTGACCAGCACCTCTCCCCTGTCCGGCGTCACGCAGTGATCTTCGAGGGCCAATACCGCCAGCATGGCTGTAAAACCCGCCGTGCCCACGCTCATGGCCCACTGGGGGGTGGTTCCGGGTGGCAGAGGCACCAACCATTCGGAGCGCACCCGCGCCCGCTGAGCATAGCCGCCATCGGTGCGCTCGCCCTGGCCCCAGCCCGTCAGAATCACAGCGTCGCCCGGTTGCCACTGGCCCGATTCGCAGGAGATGACCTTGCCGACCAGATCGATGCCCGGAGTCATCGGGTAACTGCGGAGCACGCCGGGTTTGCCTGCCACCGCCAGCCCGTCTTTGTAGTTCAGGCTGGAATACTGCACCTGTACCAACGTGTCTGCTTCAGGCAGGGCCGACAACGGCAGAGTTTGAAACTCGGCCCGAATGCCCGCCTCATCTTTCACCATCCGCAGGGCGCGGAATCCTTGGTTCGCATCTTCAATCGTGGCTCCAACTTGGGTCATAAATGCTGTCTCCTTGGGTAGAGGATCAGCCTAACGCGCCGCCGCCCCAAACGCGAAGAACCGTATGGAGAAGGTAAAAACGGGGGCGCAGTGGAGCCGTCTTCCACCCTGCAGCCCTATTTCCCTTCTCCATACAGGCCTAGAGCAGCCCTCCGAATTACGCCACCGGAAAAACAGACTTCCGGTCGCTCCATTCTCCGTACTGCTCGTCTAAATTCACTCGCTCCGCTCGGTCATAAAGAAGGTCTCTTTATGACAAATGCTCTAATTCAGCAATTCGGCAAAATCCTCGTCGTCGCCGTCCTGAGCCAGTGGCAGCGTAAAGGTAAAGGTCGCGCCCTTGCCCCGCTCGGATTCCACAAAAATGGTGCCGCCGTGTTCCTCAATCGCCAGCTTGCAAAAGGCCAAACCCATCCCGGTATCAAAGCGCCCATGCAGCGTCAGGCGGCTCTGCTCGAAAGCGGCGAACAGGTTGGGAATATCGTCGGCGGGAATGCCCTCGCCATCGTCGCGGATCACGAATTGCACGTCCTCTTTGCCCTGCCGCACGATCAGGGTAATCACGCCGCCTGTGGTGGTGTGCTTCATGGCATTGCTGATCAGGTTAGCCATCACGCGGCGCAGAATTTCGGGGTCTGCGCTGGCGGGGCTGAGGCCAGGTTCCACTTCTACCCGCACATGACGGTCACGCAGGCCGCTGCCCACATCGCCGCGCGAGAGTTCGATGACTTCCAAAAACATCGGGCTGAACATCAGTTCGCGGCGCAGGTTCATCTTTCCGGCCTGAATCTTGCGGACATCCAACATATTCACGGCGAGGTGCAGCAAATGCTGGGTTTCGTCGCGGGCCACTTTAATCAGGTCGCGGGAATCGTCGGGCACACGGGAATCGTCTTCTACAACTTCCAGCAGGCCCATCACGGCGGCAATCGGGTTCTTCAGGTCGTGCACCAGCATATGCACCAGCTGATCCCGAATCCGTTCCTCGTGTTCCCAGGTATCCATGCGGCGCTGCAACTGCGCTACCCGCTCTTGGGTTTCGTGGTGCTGCTGTGCCCGCCACAGCATCGTTTTCACCTGCGTGGCGACTGCCTCTACTGGCGTTGTATCGCTGATCAGGGCGTCGGCTCCGGCGACCAACAGCGCCCCCAGCCCCTGCGTGCCCACTGCCAGCCAGTGTGTGCCCGCCAACTCTGCCCGTTGCCGCAGGAGCGGGAGCACCTGCGCCAGCGGCACACCGGGCGTATCGGTGTACAGCAGCACCACATGAGGCGGCCTCACATGCGCTTCACGTAGAAGGGTCTCGGCATCACTGATGTAAATCACCTGGGCAACAGGCAATGCAGAAGCGAGAAGTGACGCACGGGAACGATCCCGCGAGACGACGAAAACAACTTGAGAATCAACGGAAGCCATGCTTAGGCGCAAGTGTAGCGCGGCTTTCCCTGATGTGGGGCATGAGGGAAGACTTAAGAGGCCATAAATGACGGCTTGTTCACGTGGTACGCTGAAGATGTCAAGATTGCTCACACACCCGCGCCCCTAGAGAGTCTCAAGAGGCCTTAAGGACACATCACGTCCACATCAGCTTGATGCGTGACAGTAGGGGTATGAAGAAATTGTTGCTGGGACTGGTCGGATTGAGCGCAGCGTTGGCAAGTTGCGGTGTGACAGTTGATGTAGGTGGGCCAGTAACGATCACTGCCCTGAATTCTTATACGACTGATTGGTATCGCAATGTCGCCGACGGAAACGGCGGTACGAAGCCTGAGTACGTCATCTGTGATAATCGGAATACAACTGTGCTTATGGACGTAAGTTGGGTTGGCACATTGGCCCAGTTGGATGTTAGATTTGAAGGTTCTCAGGGTGGCGTCCTTCCCAAGTCCACTGGACAGTTTTCTCCTGACTCCTCTGGCAATGACGTATTCAGCTATGTGTTTGGGCCAAATATGGCTCCATTGAGTTTCAAAAAATCTGGACTTTCGGCTCAGGCACTCAAAGCTCAGGCCATCATTGTTAACCCCGTCAACAAAGGAACTACATTTGTAACCATCTCTGGATACACTCCCAGTGGGATTATGAGTAACGAACTCAAAGCTCCACAAGGTATCCCGGTAGTTGATTGTCTATAAGCTCGTTTAAACAAGGCCGCCTCTAATCGGGGCGGCCTTTCTCTATTTCCAATTCACCCGACAGGCTTTAACCCAGCTTCGATCTGCGCCCGCTTAGGCTCCAGAAAGGGGGCCAGCACGAGCTTTTCTCCCAATTTATCGGCGTCCTCGTCTACGCCAAAGCCGGGGCCATCGGTGGCAAGCTCGATCAGAATGCCCTGCGGCTCGCGGTAGTAGATGGACTGGAACCAATGGCGGTCTACTTCCCCACTGGTGCGGAGGCCCAAGCTGCCTAATTTGGCGTTCCAGTCGTGGTATTGGTCATCGTGAACGCGCAGGGCAATGTGATGCACGCCGCCTGCACCGGGCCGCGCCGGGGCCAAATCGGGCCGAATCTGCACATGAAGCTCGGCGTGTGGGCCGCCCTCTGCCATCTGGTACACGTGAATGGTATGGGCTGGATTGGCCGGATCGGGATACGTGCCAGCGGCGGTCAAGCCATACACACGGGTCAGCACACGGTCGGTGGGAAAAAGGCTGGGCAGGGTCAGTTCGCTGGGGCCGAGACCAGCAATCTGATGGGCGGCGGGAATGACGCTGGCAGCCCACGTTTGCCCGCTGGGGCCACCTTCCAGAAGGCTGAGGCGTTGGCCTTCGGGGTCGGTAAAATCGAGGCTCGCGCGGCCTGCGCGTTGGCTGTGGGTCGTGTTTATGCCCTGTGCCGCCAAGTAGTCGGCCCACCATGTCAGGCTGCCGTCTGGCACACGCAAACTGGTTCTGGAAATAGAATTGTTGCCCGGCGTTTCCGGCGGTACAGGCCACTCGAAAAACGTCAGGTCGCTGCCGGGATTGCCTGCACCATCGGCAAAAAACAGGTGGTAGGCGCTGGGGTCGTCCTGATTTACAGTCTTTTTGACCATGCGCATGCCCAGAACGCCCACATAAAAGGCGTGATTGGCAGGTGCGTTGGCAGTAACGGCCGTGACGTGATGCATACCGTGTGGAATGAGAGAAAAGGCAGTCATGCCCTCAGTATAAACCGTTTGATGTTAAGCGATTGTAGTGGAGTAGCGAGAAGAGAAGTCTAAAGGTTCAGGGTCTAAGGTCTGAGAAGAGGGGGTTGGGCCGCCAAGCCGAACGCAAAGCAGGCACAGAAAAAGGCGGAAAGCACTTGGCCTTCCGCCCTTATCCGTCAGAGGGTTACAGCACTTCGAACAGACCCGCTGCGCCCATGCCGCCGCCCACACACATGGTCACCACGACATGCTTTGCGCCCCGGCGTTTGCC
The DNA here is from genome assembly GCF_023370075.1 of Deinococcus sp. QL22. Lineage (NCBI taxonomy): Bacteria > Thermotogati > Deinococcota > Deinococci > Deinococcales > Deinococcaceae > Deinococcus > Deinococcus sp. QL22. Next base: position 2,690,839 of record NZ_CP097149.1, on the reverse strand, counting down.
TTCGATCAGGGCGTGCCCGGTCAGGCGTGCGCCGCTCATGCCGTAGGGGTGGCCCACGCTGATGCTGCCGCCATCGACGTTGTAAATTTCGGGGTCGATGCCCAGTTGATCGCGGCAATAGATGCCCTGCACCGCAAAAGCCTCGTTCAGTTCCCAGAGATCAATGTCGCCAATGCTGAGGCCGTGGCGCTTGAGCAGCTTGGGCACGGCGAAGATAGGGCCGATGCCCATTTCGTCGGGCTCGCACCCATGCACCGCAAAGCCTTTAAACAGTCCGAGTGGTTGCAGGCCACGTTCGCGGGCAAGGTCGCCGCTCATCACCACACAGGCCGAAGCGCCGTCGCTGAGCTGCGAGGCGTTGCCCGCCGTGATCACGCCGCCCTCGATGACGGGCTTCAGCTTGGACAGCCCTTCCAGCGTGGTGTCGGGGCGGTTGCCTTCATCCTGCGTCACGGTCACTTCACGGCTGGAAATCTCGCCGGTGGCCTTGTCCTGCACCTTCATAGAGGCGGTCATGGGTACGATTTCGGCGTCGAATCGGCCTTCACGCTGCGCCGCTGCCGTGCGCTGCTGGCTCATAAAACCGTATTCATCCTGCGCCTCGCGGGAAATGCCGTAGCGTTTGGCAACCACTTCGGCGGTTTGAAGCATGGGCATGTAAATATCGGGCTTGTGCTCTTTCAGCCACTCACCGATCAGGCGATATTTGTTGGCGTGTTCGTTTTGCGTCAGGCTGATGCTTTCCATGCCGCCCGCCACGTACACGTCGCCCTGTCCGGCCATGACGTGATTGGCCGCCAGCGCGATGGTTTGCAGGCCGCTGGAGCAAAAGCGGTTGACCGTCACACCCGACACGCCCACCGGAAAGCCGGAGCGCAGCACGATCTGTCGGGCGATGTTGCTGCCCGTTGCGCCTTCGGGGTTACCCACCCCAAAAATCAGGTCTTCGATTTCGGCAGGGTCAATTCCGGCCCGCGTGACAGCGTGCGTGACCGCGTGTGCGCCGATGTCCGAACCGTGCGTGTCGTTCAGGTAGCCCCGGTAAGCTTTGCCGATGGGCGTGCGGGCCGTAGAAACAATGACGGCTTCTGGCATGGTGAAACTCCTTGAAAGTGGGCCGGGCAGATTGCCCGTGAGGGGCGAAAAATGGATTTGGACTGAGTACAGTCTAGAGGATTGGCAGACCAGACGTGATGGCTTCTGCATCAAACCCGGCTACCCGGCCTGTATTTCTGATCAGCCCACCAAGCCTATGGGGTCAAGACTTGCAACCACTCCTCATGTGCAGGCGGTAAAACACGTCCCAAAGCTTCTTTCACGCTTACACCCCCGCTTATGCCCTAGTCATCGCCCAACAAAATTGAGATAGTGTGCCGTGCCCGCGATGTCTTGCCTCGCCCGGAGTTTGCCCTGATGAATCCTCTGTTTTTGATTGATATTGCTGGCCTGTTGCTGTTTTTGATGTACGCGGTTCACCAGACCGTCAGTGCGCTGCGGCCCCGGCCCAGGCCGCCTGTGGCCGAACGCGGTGTGACCCTGACCTTCCTGATTCCGGCCATGAACGAAGAAGCGGTGATTGCGGCTACCCTGCAAAATCTGCGTTCTACCGTACCCGAAGCGCGCGTAATGGTTATTGACGACGCCAGTGCCGACGCCACCGCTGCCATCGTGGAGCAGTACAGCCGAACCGACCCGATGATTGCACTGCTGCGGCGGGTGGCCCCCGAAGCGCAGGAGAACAAAGGCCGCGCCCTGAATTGGGCGGTGGCACGGCTGATGCAGGCGCCCTGGCTGGCGGGCCAAGACCTGAGTCAGCATGTGGTGGTGGTGCTGGACGCCGATGGCCGCGTCAGCAGCGATTTCGCCCCCCAAGTTCGCGGAGCTTTCCAGAACCCCGACGTGATGGCGGCCCAAGGCTGGATGCGTTTCCGACCTGTAGAGGTCAAAGACGGCGGCGTGCGCGGGCTGATTTCCAAAATGCTGATTTTTCAGCAAGACCTGGAAACCTTTATCGTCGGTCATATTCAGCGGCTGCGGGCCAGTGGCGGCGTGGCCTCGCTGACCGGCAACGGCCAGTGCATGCGCCTGAGTTACCTCAGCCATCAGCTTGGGCAGGGCAAAACCCCCTGGCCCGACGTGCTGCTCGAAGACTTTGGCAGCGTCATGGAAATCGTGTTGGACAACCCCCGGCATAGGGTGGCGCTCCTGCCCGCCCACATCATGCAGCAGGGCATTCTCGATCCCCGCGCCTTTGTCAAGCAGCGTGCCCGCTGGACTCAGGGCGCGTTGCAATGTCTGCCGTACCTCACGCGGCTCTGGAAGTCGGGCGCAAGTCCGATCACGCGGCTTGATTTCACCTACTTCATCCTGTCGCCGTGGCTGAACATCGTGCTGATCGTGAGTATCGCCAGTCAGCTTCTTCGCCGCGTTTTCGGCTGGCAGGGCCTGTTGCTGCCCGAATGGATGGGCGTCATTCTGACTGTCGTGCCGCTGATGATTCAACTGAACTGGGCCGTGCGCTTCCGCAACGAAAAGGGACTGTCCTGGTGGAGCCTACCCTACGCCCTGATCAGTTTGCCGGTGTACGGCGCAGCCCTGCTGTGTAGCCTGCCGCTGGCCTACTCCAACTATCTGCGCCGCCAAAATACCTGGTTTAAAGGCACGCGTTATGTGGAGCAGGAGCCAACGCCGACGCCGCACATCAGCAGCAGGCCACACCACACGGCCCCCCACACGTCAGATCAGCCCCAACGGAGCCTGAGTTCCGGCGACTGAGGGCAGATTGGGGAATACGGAAGGCGGGCCAGAGAATCTACTCTGGCCCGCCTTCCGTTTGCTTTGAGCGCATAAATGTGACGGATTTTGTGGGAGGCTGGGAAGCTGTCAGACGAACTCTGCCTCAGAACATGTCCGAGGGACTATCTATCCAGCGCATGAAAACCAGAGCGGCAGGCCACCTCGCCCACCGCTCCAGATTGTTGCTGCTCTAGCTGCTAACTCAGGCCCATTTAATCAGGCCCAGCTCCAGCTCGTTGCTCAGGCCCGCAATTTCGGGCACCATCCGCACGCCGATGGAATACAGGCCGCTGTCGTTCAGAGGCACCTGCGCCGTGTAGGTGTTGTTCTGATTGTAGGTCAGCGGCACGCGGGTACGGAGTTCGCCACGCGACAGCACGGCTTCCACCTTCAGTTCCTCGGGGTTGATGCCTGCTGGATTCACGTTGGCCGTGACAGTCACGAGTTGGCCGGGCTGCGCGGTGGTGGGCAGATTGGCGCTGGCCGTGATCTGGGTGTGGGGCCACTGCTGGCGCACCCAGGTTTTCCATCCGGCAATCTGGCGGGCGCTGGCGCTGTCGTCGGCGGCCAATGCCTCGCCGCGCACGCTGAGGGGAATGTAGAACTGGCGCACGTAATCGATGACCTGACGCTGCATAGAAAAGCGCGGGCTACAGGTTTCGATGGCGCGGCGAACGGTGTGCGCCCAGGAGTCGGCTCCGGCCAATTCGCCGTAATAGCGGGGCACGATGTCGTTCTCCAGGTGGCTGTACAGGCTATAGGCGTCGGCGTCGTCTTGCAGGTTCAGGTCGGCGTATTCGCGCTCGTCGCCAATCGGCCAGCCGTTGGTGTTGTCGTAGCCTTCGCGCCACCAACCGTCCAGCACGCTGAAATTGGGACTGCCGTTAAAGCTGGCCTTCATGCCGCTGGTACCCGAGGCTTCCAGCGGGCGGCGCGGATTGTTCAGCCAGATGTCCACGCCCTGCACGAGGTGGCGGGCCACGTTCATATCGTAGTTTTCCAGAATCACGATCTTGCCCCGGAATTCGGGTTCCTGCGACACGCGGTAGATTTCCTGAATAAAGGCCTTACCGGGGTTATCGGCGGGGTGGGCCTTGCCCGCAAACACGAACTGCACAGGCCGCTCCGGGTTGTTGATGATGGCGTTCAGGCGGGCCTTGTCGCGGAACAGCAGGGTGGCCCGCTTGTAGGTCGCAAAGCGGCGGGCAAAGCCGATGGTCAGGGCGTTTTCGGAGAGCAGGTGATCGGTGGCGGCCACATCTGCGGCGCTGGCCCCGTTTCTGGTCATCTGCTCGCGCTGGCGGCTCCGCACGAAGCCCACCATTTCGCGCTTCATGGTGCGCTGCACGTCGCTGAGCTGAGAATCGGTGAGGTTGTCCACGGCCTTCCACATGTCCTCGTCTTCAAGGCGCTCCGTCCAGTCGGCGGGCAGCACCGTGCCCAGCAGGTCGCGCATGGCCTGAGACGTAAAGGTCAGGTTGTGCGCCCCGTTGGTGACGTGGCCGATGGGCACTTCTTCGGGGGTCGCGCCTTCGTACAGGAAGTTCCACATTTTGCGGCTGACTTCGCCGTGCAGTTCCGAAACCCCGTTGGCGGCGCGGCTCATGTTCAGGGCGAACACGGTCATAGAGAAACTGGGAACCCAGTGGCCGTCCCAGAATTGATCGTGGCGGGCCAGGCCGTACAGGTCGTCGCGGCTGGCATTCATCAGCGCGGGCCACTTGCCGATGTACTTGTCCATCAGTTCATAGGTAAAGGCGTCGTTTCCGGCGGGTACGGGCGTGTGGGTGGTAAACAGCGTGCTGCTCGCCACCGTTTCTACGGCGCTGCGGAAATCGAGGCCGCCTGCCACGTATTCGCGCACGCGCTCCAGGCCCATCAGGGCGGCGTGGCCCTCGTTCATGTGGTACACGCTGCCGGGGATGTTCAGCACGCGCAGGGCACGGATGCCCGCCACGCCCAACAACACGTACTGCTGCACCCGGAGTTCCTGATTGCCGCCGTACAAGCGGGCCGTCAGCTTGCGGTCGTCCTCGCTGTTTTCGGGCACGTTGGTATCCAGCAAAATCACGCGGATTCGGCCAATTTGCAGGTTCCAGAGGCGCACATGCACGTCACGGCTGCCAATTCGCACCTTCACGCGGGCCTGAACGCCGTCGGTTCCCAGCGCGGGCGTGATGGGCAACGTGGTCAGGTCAAGTTCGTCGTAGGCTTCTTCTTGCCAGCCGTCCTTGTTAAACAGCTGCCGGAAGTAGCCCTGATGAAACAGCATGCCGATGGCGGTAAAGGGCAAGCCCAAATCGGAGGCACTCTTGCAGTGGTCGCCCGCCAGCACACCGAGGCCGCCCGAATAGATGGGCAGCGACTCGTGGTAGGCGTACTCCATGCTGAAATAAGCCACCGGCTTCAGGTGCCCAGCGTTTTTGCTCGCCCACGTGTCTTTTTTGTTCATGTACGCATCAAAATCGGCCATGACCTGCGTGTAGCGGGCCACATACGCAGGGTCGGCGGCGACGGCCAACAGGCGCTCCTGCGGCACTTCCAGCATGGTGCGAACCGGGTTGCGGTGGAAACGCTCCCAAATTTCGGAATTCAGTTCGGAATACAGGGCCTGGGCGTGCGGAGTCCAAGACCAGTACAGGTTGTAGGCGAGTTCTGAAAGCCGTGCGATGGCCTCCGGCAATTGAGGCAAGACGGTCACTTTCCCGATAACGTTCATACCCCCTGAGCTTACACCATTCCCGCCCGTTCACCTGTTTGGACAAATGCCGTATCAGACGCATAAAATACACGCTGTCCATACATCTTGGCTTGCGTAAGCGAGTGAACAGGGTGTGAATATTATCACACAGCAGGAATGGACAACCCTGACTGTTCATCATCTGGGCCGCGTCGTCTGCCCAATTATCCCTCTGGTCATCACCTGGCAAGCTGCTGTCGCCTTTGGCTGCCCCAGTTTGCTACCTTGGACAAAATGCCGCGTTCTCTAATCATTCAGGGCGAAAGTGGGTGGGTTCATCTGGATCACCAGACAGTAGAACCATCCACACCGGTGGGTGCATGACCCCAGACCCCCAAGCCGCCCTGATGCAGGAAGGCGACCGATTGGCCCAACAGTTGACGCAAACGTTGCGAATTCAGAACGGCGATCAGGAGCGGGTGCTGCTGCTGGGCCGAAGCCTAGCGGTGAACCTGATTCAGTCTCTGATTCCGACCATCGAACAGATTACGCGCCATGCGGGAAAGCCGATCCATGCGGTGCTGACCACCGATGAGCGGGGCCGGGCGATGGTACAGACGGTGACCCCAGACGGCGAAATCCGCGCCCGCTTGCCCGCCGAAGACCTGTTAGAAGACCTGCTGTACACGCGGGGCCGCCTGCATCCGGTGGTTCAGGCCCACCTTCAAGACGCCCTGACCGGCAGCGAGCATCACGCCACCCGCGCCCTTGCCGATGCCCTGAGAAGCAAGGTGGTGCTGGAAGCGTTGCGGCGCACGTTGACGCGGCTGATGGGGTGAGAAAAGCAGTCTAAGGGTCGAGGGTCTAAGGGCAGGTTGAGGGCGATCCCGTTGGCCCGCTTTCAACGCACCAAAAAAGGAGAACGGAGGCCTAAGCCCCCGCCCCGCTCAACTGTGAATCTTAGGAATCAAGCTCAGTTCAGGCGCGTGATGCGGCCCACGGTGGGGGCGCTGATGGTGGCGCTCTGAAGGTAGGTGCGGAAGGCGTCGATATCGAGGTCGCCGCCGATCAGGTCTTTGCCCTGACGGAAGGTGGTGAAGCCGTCGCCGCCATCGGCCAAAAAGTTGTTGAGGGCAATGCGGTAGTTGGCGGCAGGATCAATCGGCGTGCCGTTCAGCACCAGCGCACTGACTTTTTCACCCTTGGGCTTGCTGTTATCCCAGGTGTAGGTAAAGCCCTGGCTGACCTGCAAAATCCGGTTCTGTCCGGCGGCGGGGTTGTCGAACTGCTGCTCCAGCACGGCCTTGAGCTGCGCGCCCGTGAGGGTCAGCACCGACAGGATGTTGCCGAAGGGCTGCACCGTGAAGGCGTCGCCGTAGGTCACTTTCTTGTCGGGGTTGGGCACGTTCACGGGCAGGTCGGCACGGATGCCGCCGGGATTCATCAGGGCAATAACGGCCCCGCCCTTGTCGGCGGCGCGGGTGGCGGCCAGTTGCGAATCGGCGATGACGTTGCCCAGCGCACTTTCTCCAGCGGTGTTTTGGACGCGGGTAATCTGCTCCACGCCCAACGTGCCCACAGGCTGCTGCGCCAGCGGATCGGTCAAGGCCTTAGCCTTCTGCACGATGGCGGTCATGGCCGCGTCTTTGGGAGTCGTGGCGGCGTTGACCACCACGTTGCTGGATTTCAGGGCCAGCACCTTGTTGGCACGGGTGTCGATGGTGAGGTCGAGGCGCTGAAGCAGGTGGCCGTAGGAATCGCCCTGAATGACCGTGCGGTTTGCACCGTCGGGGCCGGGGACGAGGCAGTTGTAGCCCCGGTGGGTATGTCCGGTCATGACGGCAGAAATCGAGGAGTCCAGCTTCTTGGCAATGTCCACGATAGGGCCGGTGAGGGTCTTGCAGTCCACAATGTCGAAGGCGTCGGGGCTGGCTCCGCCCTGGTGAACGAGCGCGATAATGGCGTCGGCTCCGTTGCGCTTAATTTCGGGAATCGCAGCGTTGATCGAAGCCACTTCGTCCTCGAAACGCAGCCCAGCTACGCCTGCCGGAGTGACCACCGTCGGGGTTTCTTTGAGCACTGCGCCCACAAAGGCGATCTTCGCGCCGCCCACCGTAATCATTTTATAGGCGGGCAACACAGTTTTGCCGGTCTTTTCATCGACCACGTTGGCGGCAATGTAGGTAAAGTTTGCGCCCGCGAAGGTGTTGTCGTATTTGCAAGCTTTGGCCACGTCGTTGCTGTTGCAGCCGCCTTTCTGGTAACGCTGCAATTCGGCAAAGCCGTAGTCAAACTCGTGGTTGCCCACCACGTTCACGGCCATGCCCAGCTTGTTCAGGGCGTCGATAGAAGGCTCGTCGCGCAGCAGGCCGCTGATCAGGGGACTGGCTCCGGTCATGTCGCCCACACCCACGAACACGGTGTTGGGGTTGGCCTTGCGGGCCTCGGCCAGCACGCCGCCGATGGCTTCGACGCCGCCTGCCTGCACGGTCAGCGTTTTGGTGCGGTCGGCAGGATCAGGCACCCGGAAACTGGTGGGCATGATGTTGCCGTGAAAGTCGTTTACGCCAATGATGGTCACACTGGTTTGAGCCGGGCCAAACAGCATGGAACAGCTGCTCAGGGTAAGGGCTGCGCCGATCAGCATCAGATTCGTTTTCATTCGTTGCCCAGAATACCCCGTTTTGGGTCAGTGGGCGGTCAGGTTTTGGGGGCGTCCAGCCTCCCCGAACTCTGAAGCGGACTTCGCCATTGGTTACACCCGCTGCCCGCCGCTGCTGCCCCGTGTCACGCCGCCTGCGATCAGGTGCGCGGCCCGCAAGGGTTCGGGAATGCGGCCCGTAAAGGTCAGTGCGCCCAGCGCGGCTTCGGCTTCCAGCAAGCTCAGGCCCACGCGCTGTACCTGCACGCCCCGGCAAGGCTCCATTGGGCCAAGCGCTTCTATCAGCCGCCATTTGCGTGCGCCGCCCGGCACCTGGGTCAGCAGGGCGGCGCGAATGCGGGCCAGGTTGGGCGGCTTTCGGGCCACGATCAGCACGGGGAGTCCGGTGGCCGCGTGCAGGGTGGGTGCGTCGACCACATTAAATCCGGCCAGCGCCACGCCTTGCAGCAAGATCAGGTGAAGGTGTTTCGCAGCGCCGCTGACCGCTACCAGCCGGGTCAGTTCGGAGGTGCTGTTGCGCCCGTCGCGCCGCACCCGCCCACTGACCACCGCGTGCAAGTCCCGGCGGGCAAAGACGGTGCCGAACACCGCCACGTTTCCCCGGTGGGCCCGCTCAAACGGCGCGTCGTCAAAGCCGATGGCGTGTGAAAAGTGTCTGATACCAAATTGCGATGATTCCTGAACATCATCCGAGCGGAACGAGTGGCAATGAGTACGGGCTGGCGGCGATGGACGAACATCCGATGCCTTTGCGGATGTTCGGGAATCAAAGCAAGTCCGTATTACGCCTCTCCCCCGTCCAGCGCGAATTCGAGGTCGCCCAGTAGGTCGCCAATGTCTTCTATGCCGATGCTCAGGCGCAGGAGGTTGGGCGTAATGCCGAGGCGGCGTCGTTCGGGTTCGGGCAGGGCACGGTGCGAGGTACCCCACGGCCAGGACAGGGTCGAGATCACATCGGCCAGACTGGGGGCCAGCAGAATCCGGCCCGCCAGCGAGCGCACGAAGGCGGGGGCGTCGTCTATATCGGCGCTGAGCATGCCTCCAAAGCCGTTGGGGTACAAGTCCATAGCCAGGTGAAACTGAGGGTGATCCGACAGACCCGGATGGTACACGGCACGCACACGGGGATGGTTGACCAGCACGTCTGCGACCGCCTGCGCGTTGCCGCTGTGGGCACGCATTCTCAGGCCCAGGGTTTTCAGGCCTTGCAGCGTCATCCAGGCATCGAAGGCGCTCATGCTGCCGCCGTAGCGCAACAAACGGGTGCGGGCGGCGGCCACCAAGTCGGCGCGGCCACACACCACGCCGCCCATCGCGTTGCTGTGCCCGCTGAGGTATTTGCTGACACTGTGCGTGATCAGGTCTGCGCCGTGCTGGGCTGGCCGGAACACAGCGGGGCTGGCAAAGGTATTATCGACGCTCAGGAGTGCGCCGCGTGCGTGTGCCAAGCGTGCCAGTGCGGGCACATCGGGCACCGTCATGAGGGGATTGGTCAGGCTCTCCACGTGCAAGAGCCGGGTTTCGGGCCGGAAGGCGGCTTCCACTTCCTCCAGATTGCAGGCGTCTACAAACGAGACGGCAATGCCGAGGCGCGGGAATTCTTCGGCCAGCAGCGCGTAGGTGACGCCGTACACGCGGGAATCGGTAATCACATGGTCGCCCGTTTTGAGCACGCCCAAGAATGCGGAGCTGATGGCCGCCATGCCGCTGGCCGCCACCAACGCCGCTTCCGTACCTTCCAACATCGCCAGCGCCCGCTCCAGCGTGGCCCCGTTGGGCGTGCCGTTGCGGTAATAGAACGCGCTGGGTTCCGCGCCGCTCATGGCTGCTTCCAGCGCCTCCAGGTCGGGGTAGGCGTACACGGTGGACTGGTAAATAGGTTCCACCAGCGCAACACTGCCGTTGGGCCGCGCCACCTCTCCCGCACGGGCGGCCAGCGTGGTGGTGTCGTAGGTGGGATGGGGAGCGGGCGGCTGTGTTGGCGGCTGGGCGGGGTCGGTCATGGGAGAGAGTGTAGAGGCTGGCGCGTGATGGGCTGGCGCGTCAGAGATTTTGGCTTAGAAGTTCAGCCCCCATCCTAGAGACGCAGTTCACATCCCTACGCCCCACATCTCCCTATCTGGGCCACAGACGATTCATCCAGCCCGACGGATTGGTTGCCTCGCCGCGCACCCTGACTTCGAGATGTAAGTGCGGCCCGGCACTCAGACCTGTCGTGCCCACTTCTCCAATTTTCTCGCCCCGCGTGACTTTCTGGCCTACCTTTGCCAGCACCCGGCTCTGGTGAAAGTACATGCTGACCACGCCCGCGCCGTGATCGACGACCACGAGGCCGCCGCGCACCGGGTATTTTCCGGCAATGACGACTGTTCCGTCGTTGACCGCCAGAATCGGCGTGCCGCTGGGGGCAGGGAAATCGGTGCCGTAGTGGTAGGCCACCGGGCCGCCCGCCTTGTAGGTGCGCGGCTGCCCAAAACCCGAACTTGTGCCCCGCGCCGTTGCCAATGCCGGGGCAAAAGGCCGTGACCAGACCTGCGGCGTGCGGCGGGCGTAGGCTTTTTCTACGGCGGCTTCCTCGGCGGCGCGGGCGGGGTCTTGCAGCTTGTTGGTCACGCTGTTGGGCAAGTTCAGGTGTTGAATCGGCTGGTCGAGGGCCGTGACCGGAATCCGTCCGCGCATCAGGTCGCCGCCCACACTGACTTCGTATACGACGGGCGTGGTTTTGCCCAGCACCACCCGCCCCGGCACCACAAATTCACCCGCCGCGCCTACCGGTTTAAGAACCTCGGCAGGGCGGCGCACATCTTCGCCGAGTTCGCTGGGAAAGCGCACAGTAGCCTGCCCGGCCCGCGCCCCACTGAGCCGCAGCGTAAAGCCTTCGCCCATTCTGAGGCTGGCGGGAACGCGCACCGTGACCCCTTGCAGGCTGGATGTTCCGGTGCTGGGCTGTGCGGGTGTGATCGGGGCAGGCGTGACAACAGCGGGCGCACTGGGCACACGACTGGGCGCACTCCCCGGCAGCGTCAGTACTTGCCCGATTTCTAGCGTGGTTCCGGTCAGGCGGTTTACGCGGGTCAGTTCGGCCACCGTGGTGCTGTTGGCGCGGGCCACCGAATACAGCGTATCGCCCGCTTTGACCGTATACGAAGCGGCTCCGGCAGCGCCGAGCAGCAGCAGGGAAACGAGGATGGCGCGGCGAAACACACGGCGGGTCATGCCTGCATGTTAGGGGGGAAGGGTGAGTGCGGTGTGGAAGACATGAGAATGTGGGGTGAGGTGTTTACTCTGCCGTGTCCAGAATCAGGGTGACCGGGCCGTCGTTGGTCAGGTCGAGTACCATATGCGCCCCGAATACGCCCTCCTGCACGTCCACGCCGCAGCCGCGCAGAGCCGCGTTGAATTCGGCGTAGAGGATGCGGGCGTGGTCGGGCGCGGCGGCTCCGCCGAAGCCCGGACGGTTGCCCCGGCGCGTATCGGCGTACAGCGTGAACTGACTGATGCTGAGAACCGCGCCTGCTCCAGTGGGGCCGCCCGCATCGGCCAACGCCAGATTCATCTTGCCCGCCGCGTCGTTGAACACCCGCAGCTTCACAATTTTCTGGGCCAAGGCTATCGCCATTGCCGCTGTGTCGCCGGGGGCCACGCCCAGCAGCACCATAAATCCGGCCCCGATGGCGCCCGTGATCTGGCCGTCTACCGTGCAGGTCGCCCGCGTGACCCGTTGCAGGACGGCCCGCATCAATTCCCGCTGTTGGGGCCACCAAACATCGGCAATTCGGTAGGCGGTGCGGGTTGCTCGTCCAGCCGGGCGCGGAGGCTGCCGATGGCTCCGGTCAGGAGGTCGGCTTCAGTGAAATCCAGATTGCCACGGGTTTTTTCGGCCAGCATGGTCAGCAGTTTCAGGCTGCGTTCGGCGGTCTGTCGGGCGCGACTCTGGTCGAGCAGGCCGTCGCGGGCGGCGCTGGCAGTAGCGGCATTCAGGTCGCCCAGCGCGGCTTCGGCGGTGGCCTGCAAGGTATTCACGAGGCCGACGAATTCGGGGTGAGGCATAACGGGCAGTGTAAAGCATGGGGAAAAGGCGGGTTCTGGTGAACAGGCCGGAGTAGGCGCCCTTCCTCAGACCCTTTGACTTTAGATACGCCCACCCCCACCTCCTTCCCCCAGCCTAGGCAAAAAGACTGAACCAAGCGTAAGCCTGTGCCTGTGCGGGCAGGCGGGCCGGGAAGTATCGTAGGAGGTATGTCGGATTCGAGCCGCCCTCCCACTTCTTCCTCTCTGACCGGATCGGCTGCCGACGTGTCCTCCAGTCAGGGGTCAACGCCATTGGGAATGGTCTCTGTTGCCAAAACCGCCCACCACGTCGCGGCGGCATCTGTGCCCGTGCGGGTGGCCGTGCTGATCATCAGCGATACCCGCACACCCGACACCGACACCAGCGGCCAATACCTGCTGGCCGAATTACAGGCGCAGGGGCATCAGGTCACGTCCTACCGAATCGTGAAGGACGACGCCGTAGAAATCCGTGCCGCATTGGTGGCCTTTGTGCGCGAGGCGACCATCGTGATCAGCAGTGGCGGCACGGGCATCACCGGGCGCGACGTGACCATTCCGGTGGTGGAATCGCTGATTACCAAGCCTATTCCGGGTTTCGGGGAACTGTTCCGGATGCTGTCTTATGCACAGGTGGGCGGCGCGGCCATGCTGTCGCGGGCGGTGGCGGGCCTGTGCCGGGGCGCGGTGATTTTTGCCCTGCCCGGCAGCCTGAATGCCGTGACCACCGCCTGGGAAGGCCTGCTGAAATCCGAATTGCCGCATCTGGCCTTTGAAGTCACGCGGCACGGACAGCCTGGAGTCACGGATCTGGGCGGGGCAAGGCCAGCGGGGAATTTTGCCTCGCCTCCGCCAGTAGCCCCGGCTGGAACCACGAACAATCTGACCGGCAAACCTGCTGCGGCCAAAGCGCCCGAACTGGGCAGGCACAAACCCGGGAGCGGCAATGGCAGCTGAATTTGCGGTGTTCGAAGGTTTGACTCCCCTGACGCGGGTGTCGGGACTGTTTGCCGTCGTTATTGGCTTGCTGGCCGCCTACTGGCTGCTGCGGGTGGGGCGAGAAGCGCGGCTGGGCTGGGTACCCCGCGTGGCGTGGTGGAGCGTGCCAGGGCTGGCGCTGCTGCTGTTCGCGCCTGTGCTGGACGTGCCCGCGGTGTTCGGCATCGGCGCAGCCCTGCTGCTCATCGCCGAATATTGGCCTGGCGCGTTTGCTCCTGCCCGCCAAAAACCCAGCCCGGCCTGGCCGCTGGTGGGCGTGGCCCTCGGCGCGGTGCTGACCATTTCCATCGTGCGTGCGCCGGAAGTGAGCAGCTTGGCCGTCGGTGCGGCGCTGATCTTGCTGCTGTTGGGCACAGGCGGCCTGCTCGCCTCGGTGTTGTATCCGGTGTCCACGCGGCTTCCCGGCTTCGGCGTGCGCTGGCAAACCGCGCAGTCGCCCGAACTGCCTGACCTGACCGTGACCCTCACCGAACACGGCGCACAACTGAGGAACGTGTCGCGCCGTACCCTGAATCTGGCCGGATGGTCACCCGCCAGCGTCAACGGTTGGCTGCGCCTGCGGGATGAAGGCGGGCGTCCCCTGAACACTTTGCGGGTCGGCCAAACGGCCTTTTTGCCGCTAGACGGCCAGGAGTCCGGTGTGCGGGTCTGGTACGTGGCAGGCAGCACCTCCGCGATGCCCCTGCTGTTCCGGGCCGACTGGACCCCCAGGGTTCGTGCCGATTACCGGGTGCTGAACTGAGGGTGTGGGATCTAGGGCAACTCGAGCAACCAGGTCTTCACGGCGTCCAAGTTCAACGGAGAATGAGCAACGGAATCGTCCCCTCTCCCACCTGATCCCTGAGCTCAGCCGTGAAGGGCCAGCTAACCGGGATTTCTCACATGGTAGCCCCCACTATGGGCTGGACGTTCCCCCACCGTTCTCATAACTGCACGTCGGGCGGCGCGTATGGTGGGCCAATCGTGAGTTTGGTGTTTGACTGGTCGGCGCTCGCCGCTTCTACGGCAGGGCAAGGCACGGGGGGGACGCTCCGCCGCGTGCCAGAAGACTTCCGTGTCGATGAAGTGCCTGCTTATCTGCCATCGGGCGAGGGCGAACACCTGTTTGTGAGGCTGGAAAAAACGGGCCACACCACGTCTCACATGTTGCGCGAACTGACAGCGCATCTGGGCGTGCGTGACCGCGATGTGGGGGTGGCCGGACTCAAAGACCGCCACGCCGTCACTTCGCAGTGGATCAGCCTGCCAGGGAAAGTGGAGCGGCGGCTGGAATCGTTTGCCATGGACGGCGTGCGCGTGCTGGAAACGGCACGGCACGGCAATAAACTGGCGATGGGCCACCTGCACGGCAACCGCTTTGTGGTGCGGGTGCGGGACGCACAAGGCACAGCAGCCGAAGCCGAAGCCACCCTCAACCAGTTGGCCCGGGTGGGCGTGCCCAACTATTTTGGCCCGCAACGCTTTGGACTGGGCGGCCTGAACGCGGAAGAAGGCTTACTGGTGCTGCGCGGCGAATCCAAAATTAAAGACCCCCGCGTGCGCCGTTTTCTGACCACCAGCGTGCAGAGTATGGTCTTCAACCGTTTTCTGAGTTTGCGGCTGGAGCGCGGGCTGTTTGCGGCCCTGATCGCGGGCGATATGGCCAAAAAGCACGACACGGGCGGTGTGTTTTTGGTCGAAGACGCCGACGCCGAGGGAGGCCGCGCCGAAGCAGGCGAAGTGAGCGCCACCGGAACCCTGTTCGGCAAGAAGGTCAAACCATTGACCATGGCGGCCGGAGAGCTGGAAGCCGAAGCGTTGGCCGCCTTTGCCCTCACGCCCGACGTATTCGCCTCGCGCAGGGGGGATCGCCGACTGACACGGGTATTTTTGCAAGAACCACAGCTGATCCCCGAAGAAGACGGCTTTACGGTGTCGTTCACGTTGCCCAAAGGCAGCTTTGCCACCAGCGTGCTGCGCGAAATAATGAAAGTCGACATCGATACATCAGAGTTACCTGAAGACGCTGCCGACGAAACGGGTTCAGAAGGCGGCCCAGCACACGAGGGAGAGGCATGAAATTCACGGTCTTGATGTTGGTACTCCTGATGGGATTGGCCTTGGCCCTGCAACTGCCCAATGCAACCCTCAGCCTGCGCCCCTCGTTTGCTGGCGCAGTGCTGGAAGGCCGGATTACCTCGGCCCGTGCCGACGAATTGCTGGGCGTGTGGAGTGGTGCTGGCCGGGGCCGCCTGCTCAAATGTGCGCCCCGCTGCACAGTCGTCAGCACCATTCCTGTCAGCGGAACCGTGCTGGTAAATGCTCATTCTGCCTACCGGGTGGCGCTGGGCGGTTCGTTCAAACCCGGCCAGAAACTTATTCTGGTACTCAAATTCCGTGATCAAAAAGTTCTGAACGTGAACGCCACCGTTGCGCGGCAATGAGCGAGGAGTTCAGGCCCATTAAGTTTTTGGCCCCTGAGCCAGATCAGACGCTCAGGGCAGCCTTTTTGGGCACCACCTACGGCCCGGTCTGGCACCGCTTTCACCTCGGCACCGTACTGCTGAGCCGCCCCGAAGATGAATATTCGGAGGAGTTGGGGCCAGAGTGGGCCATTGGCCTGCGCTCCTGGGTGATCGTTACGGCGTGGAATCCGCATGGTCAGGCTCAATCGGAGTGGGCCAACGCCGAAGCGCACCAACGCCTGCTGGCCCGCGTGAGCCGCGCTGGAATGGTGCCGACCCTGGCCCTCAATGGCGACGGCGAGTGGCGCGAAACCGCCCTGATTTTGCCCGGAGCCAGCCTGCGCGACGGCATCCGGCTGGGCCGCGAATTTGCTCAGGTGGCGGTGCTGTACGGCGTGGGCAGGCGGGTGGCCCTGGTCTGGCTGAGTGTAGACCGCAGAAAAGTAGACCGGGGCGGCGTAGACCGGAGAAGTGGGGAGCGTTGCCGTGTGGAGCGGTTCTGGGTACAGGACACTCCGCTGTAGATGGGGCGCAGCGCATGACAAGCTGTACTCCACTGTGGCTCCCCTGCCCCGCCGCCGCGTATACTCTGCGTTTGTGACTGCCGACAGCGGGGCCAACACGGCCCAAAATGCCATTTCTCCGCTTGGGGTGCTGCCGCCGCCGGGGCCGTCCTGCGTGCATTTGCCTCTGAATGTGACGCCGCAGGAGCTGGCGCGGTATGCCGTGGGCCTCGCCAACGCACGGGGCGGCACGCTGCTGGTGGGCGTGGACGCGCTGACTGGCGGGGAGTCCGTTCGGGATGCAGGCGAACTGCACCCCCTGATGGTGACGCACGCGATTTTTGAACTGTCGGGTGGGCGGCTAACCGTGAATGTGCAGCATCACCGCCTGCCGGGTGGAGCGCGGGTGCTGGCCGTATTCGTGCTGCAAGCGCCGTACGTGCTGGCCGCGCCCGATGGAGCCGTGATCGCCTGGGACGGCGCACATCTGGTGCCCGTAACCCCTGCCGAAGCCGAACCCGTGGCCGATCAGGATTACACCGCCACCGTGCCGCCCGATGCCAGCTTGGCCGACCTTGACCCAGCAGAAGTGGCCCGTCTGCGGGGGTTGGGACGGCGGGGCAGCGCGTCCAACCTGCCTGATCTGGACTTTTTGCAGGAACTGGGACTGCTGATTCCCAGCGGCGGAGCGCTGCGACCCACGCTGGCCGGAATTTTGCTGGCAGGCACGCCTTCTGCTTTGCGGGCGCACATGCCTCAGGCCGAGGTTTGCTTTTACCACCACGCCACCACCGACGTCGAATTCCAGTTTCGGGAAGACCTGCTGCGGCCCATTCCGGCGCTGCTGACCCGGCTGGCCGAGCTGATTCAGGCCCGCAACCGCTTTACGCCCGTGCAGGTGGGCCTGTTCCGAATAGAAGTCTGGGATCAGGATGAGTCGGTGTACCGCGAGGCGCTGCTGAACGCCCTGACCCACCGCGACTACACCCTGCGCGACGCCGTGCATGTGCACCATTACCCTGACCGTCTGGAAATCATGAATCCGGGCGGGCTGCCGGGGGGAATTACGCCGGGCAATATTCTGCGGCATCAGCCCAAGCGCCGCAATCCGCTGCTGGCCGAAGTTCTGGCGAAACTGGGCCTCGTGGAGCGGGCGGGCGTGGGCGTAGACAAGATGTACGGCCTGATGCTGCGGCACGGCAAAGAGCCGCCGGAGTTCACGACCTACCCCGACGCCGTGACGCTGGCACTGCACTCACCGGGCTTCGACGCCGATTTTGTGCGTTTTGTGGCCCGCAAACAGGAAGACATGCAGACCCTGTCGCTGGACATGCTGATCGTGCTGAGCCTGCTGGCCCGCGAGGGCGAGGCCACCCGCGCCACACTGGCCCGCGCCCTGCAACTGGCCGAAGACCGCACGCCGAGGCTGCTGCGCGGCATGGAAGAACACAACCTGATCGAGCGGGCGGGCGTGGGGCGCGGCATCGCCTATATCCTCAGCGCCGAGGTTCGGGCCGCGCTGGGTAAGCCTGTGCTGGTTCAAACTGCACCCGTTAGAGAAGTCGCGCAGCCTGAAGTGGCGACAGTTGAATCTGAAGTTGGGCCGGATGTGGAGGAAGCTCAGGGGTGGGCCGAAGCTCCAGCCGTAGCGGTCAGAGCCGCCGCGCCTGCCGAGTTACGCGAACCCGAAGACCAACCTCTCCCCCACGCCGCGCCCGCTGCACGCCCCGCCCGCGCCCCCAAACCCGCCCAGATCGACGGCCCTTCCGCTGCCGAAGTGCGGGCGGTGGCCCTCGCGTTGGCGCGGGAACAGGGCAGTGTGCGAAATGTGGAACTCCGCGCCGCGTGCGCTCTGACGCCCCAGCAATCGTGGCGCGTGCTACGGCGCCTGGTGCAGGACGGCCTGCTGCTAAAGCGCGGGGTGGGCAAGCGGGACGCCGCTTACGTGTTGGCCTGAGATCAGGGTTAGCTCGAACGTTGAGCCACCACAAATACCCGCCGAAATGGAAAGGGCGTGCCGTAGCTTTGGGCCAGATAATCCCGCGCCAATTCCGCCCCGTACTCGGCCAGAAATTCAGTGGTATCTGAAGCATTTAATTGTGCCAGCACGGGCCTCAGCGCCGTTCCCTTGACCCATTCCAGCACCGCGTTCGCGCCGTCTGCGGGCACAGGAAGGAGATGCAGATAGGTGGTTTCCCAGGCGTTGACCGTGAAGCCAAGTGGGGCGAGAAGCGCGGCGTATTCGGCGGGGCCAAACGCGCCTAACGTGGCCTTATCACGGGCCTCGGCCTGAAGCTGTTTCCAACGCGGGCGGGCCAACACTTCGGCCAAGAGCATATGGCTGGGCGCATCAAAATTGCCCGGCACCTGAAAGGCAAACGTGCCGCCCGCCGCCACGTATCCGGCCAAACGCGGAATAAGTTGGGCGTGACCGTCCGCCCACTGCAATGCGGCGTTGCTGATCAGCAGATCCAGCGATGCTTCCGGCTGCCACTCGCGCAGATCGGCCTGCTGAAAGGTCAGGTTGGGGGCGGCATAGGCGGCGGCTTTGTCCAGCATTTCGGCACTGCTGTCGAGGCCCAACACTCTTGCTCCCGACCAGCGTTCAGTCAGAGCAGCAGTGAGGTGGCCCGTGCCGCAGCCCAGATCAGCCACCGTTCTTGGTTGCCCGTGCACCTGCGCCAGCAGGTCAGAAAAGGGCCGATCCCGCTCCTGCTGAAACTGAAGGTATTGCTGTGGATTCCACATGGCCTGAGCTTAGGATTCTAAAGAGAAGATTGAGTGGTACTACTCTAGAGACAACAACAGAGATGCGGTGCTTGGTGGCTACCGCTTTACACTGGCTGATATGTCAAGCCCAACAGACGTTCGTTCCTCTATTCCAGAGGCCCGGTGAATCCGGCTCTGACCCGCCCACGCAGCGTGCTGTTCGCTCCCGGCAACCGCGCTGACCTGATGGCAAAATTGCCCCGCAGTGGGCCGGACGCGGTGGTACTCGACCTCGAAGATGCTGTGCCCAACACCCCCCAAGCCAAAGCTGAGGCCCGGATCATCACGCGGGATGCGGCGCGGGAGTTGGTGGCGGCCCACCCCAAACTGAATGTATTTGTGCGGATCAACGCGCCCCACTCGCCCTATTTTGCCGACGATCTGCACGCCCTGACGCCCGAATTGGCGGGGGTGGTCGTGCCCAAGCTGGAATCAGGGGCCGACACTCTGGCTGTGGCGGCGGCGTTGGCCGAATACGGGCTGAGCCTGCCGATCATGGCGGGGTTGGAAACGGCATTGGGCGTCTGGCACGCACACGACATCATGGCCGTACCTGCGGTGGCGTGGGCCTATTTCGGGGCCGAGGACTACACCACCGACCTGGGGGGCACACGTCTGTCGGAGCTGTCTGGGACACCCAATCTGGAAGTTCTCTACGCCCGCTCACGGGTGGCCCTTGCTGCGCGGGTGGCAGGCGTTCCGGCATTGGATATCGTGGTGACGCGCCTGAACGACGACGCGGGCTTTTTGCTGGACGCCGCGCAGGGCCGGGCGCTGGGATATGCGGGCAAACTGTGCATTCACCCGGCGCAGGTGGCGCTGTGTCACGGCACATTTGGCCCCACACCCGCCGATACCGCCCGCGCCCGCCGATTGCTGGACGCTGCCCACGCCGCAGCCGAGACCGGACGGGGCGTGATGACCTTCGAGGGCCAGATGATAGACGAACCGATGCTCGCCAAAGCTAGAGCTTTGCTTGCACAGGCCGAAGCTGAACCTACGCAAGCGGAAGCTGAGGCACAATCAGGCCACCATGAATGAAGACCTGAACCGCCCGCAGGGCCGTTATTTCGAGGAACTAGCCCCCGGCACCCTCATTCGGCACCGCGTCACGCGCACGATTACCGAAGCTGACAACGTGTTTTTTACGACCATGACGATGAATCCCCAGCCGCTCCATCTCGATCACGAATACGCGGCGGGCACAGAATTTGGGCGGCCCCTTGTCAATAGCCTGCTGACGTTGAGCCTGCTCGTCGGCCTGAGCGTGCACGAGTTGACCCTGGGCACCCTCATCGCCAACCTGGGCCTGACCGACGTGGTATTTCCGCGCCCCGTGTTTCACGGCGATACCATCCACGCCGAGTCGGAAGTGCTGGAAGCGCGGGCCAGTGGCAGCCGCCCCGACGCCGGAATCGTGACGGTAGAACACCGGGCCATCAACCAGCGCGGCGAGGTGGTGGCCCGGTGCAAACGGACGGCGCTGATGCAGAGGAAGGGCGTCTGAGAGCGTGTTTATAAACTCAGCGACGTATAAAGGCGTCTCAGGGTCGAGAGTCGAAGGGTTTAAGAACCCCACACAGTTCTGGAGGCAGAGCGGCCCAGCACCTCAGACCCTTAGACAAAGCACCCCGCCGCCCCGACCAATACGCACTGACCCCCGCCCCTGCTACCCTGCCCCCCATGTCCGACCCGTCCTGGCCCCCGTCCCACCCGCTAAACTTCACGCTGATTTCGACCAGCCTCGATCCCGATAGCCGCAGCGCCTGGATGATCCAACTTGCGGCGGCGCAGCTGCGGGCGGCAGGCCACGCAGTCACGCAGCTCGATTTGCGCGAAACGCCCCTGCCTATGTTCGACAACGCCAGCAGTTACGCGCAGCCCAACGCAGCCCTGTATCACGCGGCCATTGCGGGGGCCGATGGCGTGCTGCTGGGTGTGCCCGTGTATAACTGGGGCATAGGCGCAGGGGCCAAATCGCTGGTAGAGCTGACGGGCAGCACCGACGAGGCGCGGAGACTGCACGGCGCGTGGTTCGACAAACCCGTCACGTTTCTGGTGTCGGGCGGGCTGGCGCACGGCTACCTCAGTCACGGCGCGTTTGCCTTTGGCCTAATGGTGGACTTCAAGTGCGTGGTGAACCCGCATTTCGTGTATGCCACAGGGGCGGAGTGGGCCGCAGATGGCGTACCCGACGAATGGCTGGCAACACGGCTGGCCCGCACAGTAGACCGGGCCGTAGATTTGTCGGCGCGTCTGGCAGACCGCCTGTACAAAAGCGTGTGGGAAGTATGACCGCGCCCTTTTTAACCCCCACCGAGAAACCCCGAATCATCACCGAGCATCCTGATTTTTATGTGGTGCACAAGCCCGCGCTGTGGCTGACTCATCCGGTGCGGGCGCGGGTGGAAGTACCCGACGTGCTGACTTTTATGCAGGCGGCCACCGGCGAAAGCATCCTCGCGCCGCCGCACCGCCTGGACAGGGAAACCAGCGGCGCACAACTGCTGACCCGCGACACCGACGCCGCCCGCAAGTTCTTTACGCTGTTCAAGACGCATTTGGTGGGCAAAACCTACCTGGCTATCGTGCACGGCACGCCTGATTGGGAACGGCGAACGGTGGACGCCCCGTTGGGCGAACTGGGACTGGGAGGCCGAAATAAAATCGTGATTCGGCAGGCGGTGATACCAGACGGCAGGCCCGCCATCACCGATTTCCGTGTGGTGGGACAGCGCGGAGGCCACGGTCTGATCGAGGCGTACCCGCGTTCGGGGCGGCTTCACCAGATCCGGGCGCACCTGTCCTATCTGGGCCTGCCAATGGTGGGCGACAAGATTTACGGCCGCGATCCAGACGCCTTTTTAGAGTTTATGGAAACCGGGCAAACGCCAGAGCTGACGGCACGGTTGGGGCTGGCCCGCCAGGCGCTCCACGCCGCCCGCATCGCCTTTCCGTGGGATGGAGCGCAGTTCAGCGCCGATATTCCGCTGGCCGCCGACCTGCAAGCGTACTGGGAGGCTCTGCCCAACTCAGCGTCTAAATCATTTGACATCGAATAACCCTCCGGGCAGCTTGACCGTCACTTGAGAGTGCCTAGAGCGGGCATTGGGTGGGGCAACAGGCTTCCTTGAACCTCGGCAATAGGCGTGGGGAGCAGTCCTAGAGTGCGTCCATACCAACGGAGGTACTCACATGAACCGGAAGATCAAAACCATGCTCGCGTTAACGACTGCCCTTGCCATCGCTGCCCCCGCCGGAGCGCAGGCTATTGCCAACAGGGGAACCGTGAACGTGAACGGTGCAAAAGTGTTCTATAAGGCCACTGGCAGCGGCCAACCCCTGATCCTGATTCACGGCTATCCCCTCAGCGGCGAACTGTTCAAGAACAACCGCGCTGCCCTTGCCAAAAACTTCCGGGTGATTACGGTGGATTTGCCTGGATTCGGCAACAGTACCACCCCCAGCCGAAGCGCCAGCATCGAGAATTACGCCAAAACCATGCTGGCGTTTATGGACGCTATGAAGATCGACAAGGCGATTGTGGGCGGCATGAGCATGGGCGGCATGACCCTGCTGCAAATGTACAAACAGGCTCCGGAACGCTTTAAGGGCCTGATTTTTATTGATACCACCGCCGACGCCGCCGCACCCGCCGAAGCCGGCAGCTGGCGCGGTACGGCGCAGCAGGCCGAAATGATGGGCGTGTCCAGCCTCGTGCCCACGCTGCTGCCCCGCATGCTGACCGGCAAAAGCCGCATGGAAATGCCCAATCAGGTGGAATTTCTGGGGGGTCTGGTCAAGCAGGCCAGCCTGAACGGAGCCATCGGCGGCGCAAATGCACTAGCCGCCCGGCCCGACGCCAACCCCATCTTGCCCACCATTGGCGTGCCCACGCTGCTGATCTTTGGCGTGGAGGACAACGTAACGCCCATCGAACTGGCCATGAAAATGCAAAAAGGCATTGTGGGCAGCAAGTTGGTGCTGATTCCCGGCGCAGGCCACGCGGCCACCTTTGAGAAGGCCGCCGCCGCTTCTGCCGCCATGCTGGACTGGGCCAAGACGATCCGCTAAAGAATCTGTGCTGGAAGGGCTGGAGTGCTTTGGCGCTCTGGCTTTTTTTTGTGATTTACAGATCCCAACAGATCCACAGCCTCCGGTTCGATTCACACCGCATTCACATTCGCTCCGCCTGCGCTTCACGCGCTCAGCCGTACCTTCTATTCACGCAAGGGGACAGGCCCCACGCACCACCCGGAAGGACGCGCACAGGCGCAGGGAGCAACACACATGGACGTCATCATCAACAACGCTACACCCGCACAGATCACCGCACAGCCCCTTATGACACAGCCCGCCCAGACCTACGCCCCCATTCAGGGCGTGCCATACGGCTACGGCCCACAGGGATACCAGCAACACGGAGACCGCGACGGCCCCGGATTCGGCTTCTTCGCACTGCTCGGCCTCGGCATCTTCTTGTTTGCCCGTGCTCGCCGCAAGCGCCAGATGTGGCGGCACCGCATGGGCAGGAATGGAATGGGCAGCGGCAGCCCGCAGCAACCCCTGGCCGGAGCAGGCGCAGATTGGGGCCGGGGCGGGCCAGACATGGACAAGTCCGAGATGGCCGACGAATGGCGCGAGAACTTCCGGCGCGGCAAGCAGAAGTTTTTCACCGACGGCTCATTGAGTATTGCCCGCGAACGCTACGCCAAGGGAGAGATCAACGCCGACGAGTACCAAAGCCTGACCAAAACCCTGATGGGCGACGGCGGCGCGGCAGACAAGGGAGCAGACAAAGCGGCTGAGCCGAAAGCTGATGCGGATAAGCTGATCTGAGAACTGCGGGGTAGGGTAGGTTGACGGAGCACAACAGGTCTAAGGGTCGAGGGTCTGAGGGTCTAAGAACCCCACGACTCTTGGCCCGTCAACGCTGATTGACGGTGAATGACCTTCAGCGATTGCCCTTCCTTAGACCCTTGACCTTTAGACCCTTAGACTGCCCTCCACGTCCACCGCCCCTACCCGCCGCAAAGGAGCCACGCCATGTCCAGCACCATATTGATCGTCGAAGATGAAGTGCGGCTGGCCGACATTCTGGAGGAATATTTGCGGCGGGAGGGCTTTCATACCGAACGGGCGGCAACGGGGCCGCGCGCGCTGGAACTGTGGCGTTCGGCGCGGCCTGCGCTGATGCTGCTTGACCTGATGCTGCCGGGAATGGACGGTCTGGAGGTGGCGCGGCGGGTGCGGGCCGAATCGAATCTGCCCATCATTATGCTGACGGCGCGGGATGAGGAAGTAGACCGGCTGGTGGGGCTGGGCATCGGCGCGGACGATTACGTGGTCAAGCCATACAGCCCGCGTGAAGTGGTGGCGCGGGTGCGGGCGGTGCTGCGGCGGGCTGGGGGCGGGGTGGACGTGCCCACGCTGCTGCACACTGGCCCCCTCAGCGTGGATACAGCGGCCTTTGAAGTCCGGCTGGACGGCACCCTACTGGAAGTTACGGTTGCCGAGGTGCGTCTGCTGGCGGCCCTGGCGCGTGAACCGGGCGTGGTCAGGTCTCGCACTGAACTTTTGGCAGCGCTGGGCGGCCTGGACCGGGGTACCGACGAACGGGCCGTAGATGCCCACGTGAAGAATCTGCGGCGCAAGCTTGGGGAACGCGAAGGCTTGCTGGACACCGTGCGGGGCGTCGGCTACCGCCTGAGGGCTGAGGGGTAGGGGCGGGATGAAGCGGCGGGAAACACAAGAGCAAGTTGTACAGGAGCGAGCCACACGAGAAAAACAGCGACCACCCATCCCGAAGACTCGGCCCATAACACCCAAGGGCCGCAGGCCACACGATTCAAGAAAACGCAAACGTAACCGCAGCGGCTTGCGTGCCCGCCTCACGCGCAGCTTTGCATTGGTGGCGGTGTTAGCCGTCGTGCTGACCACCTTTGCCACCGTAGATGCAGCCTTTCAGGTCATCTCCAAACTGAACCCTGAATTGGGCCTGATGTCGGCAGATGAGGGCGGCGATCCCATCGGTTTCGAGTGGTCGTGGCCCGAAGTCAATCCAGCCACCGGAGCACCTGGCCTGACCGATGCAGAGGCGTCTACGCTGGCCCAGCGGCGAGAACTCGTTCGTGAGGCTTCTGCCGAAATTACGCGCAGTGCCGTCAGGTCTGCGTTTCTGAGTGCGCTGCTGGCCGTTATCGTGGCAGCCTTCATGACGCGGCAACTGACCCGGCCACTGGGGAGGCTGGTGGTGGGCGCACAGCGGCTTCAGGCCGGAGAACGGGAGTTGCAATTGCCCGTGCCGCGCCGTCAGGACGAGCTGCGTGACCTGACGGCAGCCTTCAATGACCTGACCACCAGTTTGGCCCGGCAAGAAGCGTGGCGGCGTGGCCTGATTGCCGACGTGGCCCATGATCTCCGCACCCCCCTAGCCGTATTGCGCTCCGAGATAGAGGCCATGCAGGACGGCGTGCAGCCCACCGACGCCGCCGCGCTGACCCGGCTGCACAGCGAAGTCCTGTTGCTGGCCCGGCTGGTGACTGACCTGCGCCTGCTGTCGTTGGCCGAAAGTGGGGCGCTAAGCCTGAAACCCGTGATGCTGGACGGGGGCCACATGCTGCACGCGCTGGCCGACGCCTACGCCACCCGTGCAGCGGGCGCGGGCGTGACGTTGGAAGTGCTGGCCCCCCGCCCGACCCCTCTGCTGGCCGATCCAGACCGCCTGACCCAAACTTTACGCAACATTCTGGACAATGCCCTGCGGTATGCCGCGCCCGGTGCAGTCACACTAAGTTCCCACTACGACGGTCAACACACCCGCCTGACCATCCGCGATCATGGCCCCGGCTTTCGCCCCGACGATCTCTCGCGGGCCTTCGAGCGCTTTTACCGCGCCGATGCCAGCCGTACCCGCGATCCGCAGGGCCGCGCCAGCAGCGGTTTAGGCCTCGCCATTGCCCGCGCCCTCACCGAAGCGCAGGGTGGGCAAATCGAGGCCCGCAACCATCCGGGGGGCGGCGCAGAGTTTACGCTGACTTTTCCGATATGAAGTCTTCAGGCTTGATTTACCCCTCTTCTGGCATCGTTCCTTCCACCCACACCGTTTTCTGATCGGTGTAATGCACCTGTCCGGCGGGCGCACCTTTGGGCCGCCACACGTACTTGATGCGGGTGTAATCTACCGCCACGTTGCCGCCCCCACGTGCCTTGCTGTGGGCTGCGGCGAGACGGGCGGCGTACAGAATGTCGGGCAGATCCAGTTCGCGCCCGCCACTTCTGACCAAAACGTGGCTGCCGGGGTAGCCCTGCACATGAAACCAGAAATCCATGCTGCGGCCCAGGCGGTGTGTCAGGGCGGCGTTTTCCTTGTTGTTGCGGCCAATCAGCACTTCTAGGCCGCTGGGAGTCGTGTAACGCGAACCATAGGGACTGCGTTCGGGTTTCTCACTTTGCAGGGTGGCGCTCAGGGTTTCCAACTCTTCCAGCGATGCACCGTCCAGTTGCGCGACCCGCTCTGTGGCGGCTTCAAGCTCGGCACGGAGCATGGGCTCGCGTTCGGCCAGGCGTTCATATACATCTTCGCGGCGGCGAGCGCGGGTATAGCGTTTTTCGGCGTTCTGCACGGCACTCAGTTGGGATTCAAGGGCCACTGGAACCTCACCGCTGCCGTCGAAGGCTGGTAACAGGGCGCTGGCTGTGCCCGCAGGCACGGTGTGGGCGTAAGCCATCAGCAGGTCGGCCTCGGTGCGGTCTTGGGCGGCCACATCCAGCCCAGCTTCGGCGCGGGTCACGTCGGCCAGTTGGTGGGTCAGCAGGGTCACGCGCTTATCCAGCGGCTCGCGCAACACTTTGCGAAGGGCGGCGGCCTTGTCGCTGCGGGCGGCCTCGCGTGCGCCGCCCTGCATCACGCCCTCGCTGACGGTGGGATCGGCCACGATAGAAGCCAACGCTGCCAACGCCTCCGGCAACTGCTGTCCGCCGGGAGCCTGATCCAGCGGCAACCCGGCGCGGCGGGCCAGTTCTGCGCCCAGCAGCAGGCCCAAGCCGTCTATCTTGTCTCGCCATTTGCCGATAGGCACGCTGGCGAGGCTGGCGGCCTCTTCATCAGACAGGGCACGCGGGTCGAGTTTCTGGTAGGGCGGCGGCGGCGTGTAACTGCCCCCGGTGCGAACGGTGCGAAAGCGGTTACGGCTGTTGGTGATTTCGCGGGCGGCCAGCACGATTCGGCCCTCAAACGGCTCCCCCCCTTCCGGCGCGGCGTCCAGCACCAGCAGGTTGGCATTCCGCCCCGTGACTTCAAACAGCAGGCGGCTGGGCACCTGATCCACAAAGCCCGACTCTCCCGAAAAATGCAGCACCAGCACGCGGTCTAGTTTCAGTTGCTCTGCACCCAGCAGGTCGCCGCGCACCCGGTTCGCCAGAAAGCGCTGAAAGCCGTTGCGGGGATCGCCGCGCAGGCGTTCCTTGCTGACGAACACCACAGGCTGCGGCGGGCGGTAGGACAGCACCAGATTGCCCACGCCCTCCAGCAGCAGGGCCGCTGTCGTTTCGTCGGGAAAGGCCCATCCCAGCGTCCTCAGCGGCAATTTGGGCGCAAGCTCGCGTAGCACCCGCGCCAGCATCAGCCCTTCCACGGTAAGCCCCCCCAGAAGTAAGTCAGGTCAGAGAAAATGGGGGAAATAATCATGGGGGCCATGCTAGCGCCCAGCACGCGGGGAACCTATCGGCCAAGAGGCTCAGTGGGGTGGGCAGGCTGGAGAGAGGGGCAATACAACAGGCACAAGCCGGAGCCTGTGCCTGGGCATACGGGGGCAGGTAAATTAACCGCCCCCGCGTTGATGCGCTCCCGGAGAGGAGGCTCAACTTTCCTGTTTAACCAACTCTACTGTCTAGAAGAAGTTGCCGATGCGGAAGTAGAACGCGCCCTTGTTGTTCTGGGGGCTGTACCCGTAATCGAAGCGCAGGTTGGCGAGGCGTGCCCCGTTAAAGCCCACGTTGACTTGCACGCCCGCACCGATACCGTAGTTCAGGCTAAAGGATTCCCCTGTACTCCAGGCGTCGCCCGCGTCGGCAAACAGGACGCCGTACACGCCCTCGGTCACGGCGGTATTCAGGTTGAAGTCGTAGCGGTATTCGCCGCTGGCCGTGAAGTAATTGGTGCCGAATTCCGAGCCATCGGCAATGCCGCGAATCTGCTTGGAGGCAATCGGGGTGCTGCCGCCGCCCACCGTAAAGCCCGTACCAGTCGGGGCTGCGCCGAACAGCGTTCCCGCGTTGGCCCGGACTGCAACCACCGAACGGGCCCCTCTCACGCCGTTGCCCTTATCGATCGTGCCGCCCACCCCAAAGTAGGTGCTGGCTCCTGTTTCCACGTCTGTCCAGCCCACCGGATTTTCCCCGGAGCGCCCAAAAGAGTAGGCCGGGTCAAGGTTGGCCCGCACGCCGCTGCTGGGGAATTCGGGGTTGTTGGTGGTGTCGTAGCGCAGCCCCAAATTCACGCGGGTGGTGAGGTTGGTGGGAGACAAAAGAGGTGTAGCCGCATTGTCGGAATAGGTACTGGCTTCGTCTTTTTGCAGCGGCTCCAGGAAGTAGGTACGGTAGTTCAGACCTACGCCCGCGCTGATGGCGAGCGCCTGAGTGATGTTGCGGCCCGCCGACACGCTAAAGCCCGTGGTGCGCACGGTGTAATCCCGGTCGGTGTCATAACTCTTGGCTTCCAGAGCAGGGTTAGACTTATCGACGAGGGTATTGTTGCCCGCTACACTCGTGCCGATATTGGCCGAAACGCTGGTGCGGTTGGTGCGGAAGTCGGCAAAGTCGAGGTCGAGCCAGGGAATGGTGTAGGACACGTTGCCCACGAGGTTTTGGCCCGCCTGGTTTTGCTGGGCACCCGCCGACACACTGAAGTTGTGACCGAGACCGAATACGTTGGGATTGCTGTAAGAGGCGTCGCCTGCCAGACCCGACACGGTGTCGTAGGCCAGGCCCAGGCTCACGGGGATGCCGCTGCTGGCTTCGGCCAGGGTCAGCACATAGGTGATGTTTTCGGGCGTCTGGGGATCGCTGGTGGCCGATTCGCTGACGATGGTGACGTATCCCAGACGGCTGATGTTGCCGAGCGCCTGACGAATTTCGGGCAGTGAGAAGGGACGATTCACGGCGGGCAGTTCGCGCAGAATCACGCGGTCTTGGGTGCGCTTGTTGCCCTGCCACTTCAGGTCGTAGCCCACGATTCTCACTTCACGGGTATTGAAGGTCAGCGTGCCGTTTTCAAAGGTCACGGCGTCACGGGTGCTGATTTCATAGCCGGCCTTGCGGTAGGCGTCGCGCAGGGCGAGGAAATCTTGCTGGGCCAGTTGCGGGCTGTACACGTCGCCCACTTTGGTGTTGATGGCCGCCTGAAGCGTGGCGGTGGGCACCAGCGTATTGCCCGCAAACGCGATGGCCTTCACAGGGCCGCTGGCAATGTCCGCCGCCCCGAACAGCACGGTCACGCGGGAAGGATCGGCGGGGTCGGGTTGCAGGCCAAAGCCCACCGGCTTGCCTGTCTGGTTAGACAGGGTGCGCACATCGGCCTGAATGCCTGCCAGCGTGAGGGGCTGGCCCACGCGGGACTGGAGCGTCACTTTCGGGTCGCCCAGATCGCTGAGATCAAGGGCAGAAATCCGGCCTTCCACAGCGCGGATTTTCAGGACGCCGTTCTCCAGGCTGCTGCCCTGCACGTCCGCGCCCGCTTGCAGGTACCCGGCAGCGTCGTAAGCCTGTTGAAGCTGCTGAATGGCCGCAAAATAGGCCGCAGGCGTAAAGCGTTTCGCGTCGTACAGGGGCTTGAAGATGTTGGTGACGGTGGCGGCGGGCAGCAGAGATACGTTCTCTACTTCCACGCGGGTAATCGGCGCGGTTTCATCGACGACGAAGGTCAGGGCCACCGTGTTGTCGGCGTTTACCTTCTGGGTCACGCTGATGCTGGGGGCAAACGGGTAGCCTTCGCTGCTGTAGTTCTGGGCCAGGGCTTCTTTGGCCTGATCGAGCCGCTGAGAGTTCAGCGTCGCGCCGGGAGCCACGTTCAGCAGGTCGGCCACGCTTGCCTTGAAACCGTCGGCGGGCAGGAAGGTCAGGCCCGTGGTTTCGACAGTAGAGATGGTGGGGTTGGGCGTCACGGTAATGGCAAGCGTGTCGCGCCCGCTCACGGTGCGGAGTTCGGCCACCGCAGACTTGAAGTAGCCGCTGGCGACCACTTCCTGTTCCACTTGACGCAGGTTGACGGTAGACAGGGCCACGCCAGGCTGAACAGTCAGGGTGGCCCGCACAAAGTTGGCAAGCAGTTCGGTGGTGCCCACGACGGTAATGTCCTGCACGGTTCCGGCCCGTTGGGTCGGTGCAGCCGTGGTTGGGGCTGGGGTGGTCTGTGCCGGAGCAGTTTGGGCGGGAGTGGTGGGCGCTTGTTGGGCGTGGGCCACTGCCGGAGCAGCCAGCAGCATTGTGGTCACGGCGAGGGTCATGGGGTGTCGCATTCTTCTCCTAGTGTCGCACAGGCCCGCTAGAGTCCGCCCTGTACAATGAGAATCCTCTAAACGTATGCATCAGGGACAGATTCATTGCAACGGGCCATAGGCCTGACGACGCACTGAGCTACACCTTCCCGGTTGCGGCGCTGAGAAGCGTGAAGATTCCTTGACGGGAAGATCAGGAACTGGGGCGGATACTTTCCGGTGTGACGACGTGGACTTGAGCAGGCGGCCCGAACAGGCCAGAATACGCGTGTGAAACAAGTGAAGACGAGGGTCAGCCTGCCGGGATCAGCATGAGCGTTCCGGAGGTGCTGGCCCATTTGCGGGCGCTGGAAGCCGAAGCCGGACGGTCACCGGGCAGCGTGCGCCTGGTCGCTGTCACCAAAGGGCAGCCCATAGAGGCCATTCGGGAGCGGGTACTGGCCTACGGCGAACACGTGCTGGGAGAGGGCCGCGCCCAGGAACTGCGGGATAAGGCGGCGCAACTGACCGACCCGCATACCGAGTGGCACTTTATAGGCACGTTGCAGCGCAACAAAATCAAGTACCTGAAACCCGTGACGCTGGTACACGGCATAGAGGAAGTCTGGCAGGCCGAGGCTATCGCGCAGGCGGCGCAGGGCTGGGGCCGCGCTCCCGATCTGCTTTTACAGCTTCATAATGGAGAGGAACAAAAACACGGTGTCAGGCCAGAGCAATTGCCCGACGTTTACCATCAGGTGATGCAGACTGGACTGAAGGTACGCGGGCTGATGGTCATGGCCCCCGACGATGCCGACGAGGGGGCCACCCTGCGCCTGTTCGAGGACACCGCCCGCCGCGCCCATGACCTGGGCCTGCCGGAACTCAGCATGGGCATGAGCGGCGATTATCCGTTGGCAGTGCGTGCCGGGGCCACGTTGGTCAGGGTCGGCAGGAAATTATTTCTATGACGAGGTGCTTGCGATGAGGCCAGTACTATGAGGTTCCACCAATGAGGTTACGCCTATGAAGTTATCTCCACTCGATATCCGTCACCGTGAGTTTCCGGGCAAGTTCGGCGGCTATGACCGCCTCAGCGTGCGCCAGTTTTTGACCGATGTGGCCGAGGAATTGGAAGGCGTGTTGCAGGAGCGTCAGGCCATGCAGGAGCGCACGCAGGAACTGGAACGCCGCATAGAGGAAATGAAGCAGCAGGAAGACGAGATTCGCCGGACGCTGGTGGCTGCCGAACGCATGGGCCACGACCTGCGCGAAACGGCGGCCCGTGAAAGCGAGGTCATTCTGGCACAGGCCAACGTGTTCCGCGACGCTATTCACAACGACGCGCAGGCCCGCAACACCGAACTGGAAGCCGCGCACCAGAGCCGCATCAGTGCGCTGGAACTGGCCTTCCGGGGCCGCTTTGCCGACCTGGAGAGGGAGCAGCACCAGCTGATTCTGGAGCGTGAGCGGGCGCAGGCCGAACGAATGGCCGACCTGGAGCGCATCTTCTCGGATCGCCACAGCGACCTGACGGCGCGGTTGGCGAGTGCCCGGCAGGAATACGCCCAGTTTCTCAGCGGCTACCGCGCCCTCGTGTCGTCGTTTGGCGAACTCTCGGCCCGCCATATCCTGCCCGAAGAATCGGCCCCTCTGGAGCGCCCACCACTGCCCACAACGCCGCTGCCGACCATCGAACCCGGTCTGCCGGACGTACCTGACGCTATGCCGGAAGCGCATGAGCCCCCGCGCATTGAGGAACAACAGTTTTTGTAGGGGTTGTGGAGTTTGGATTGTGGAAAATGGGAAGGCGGAAGGGCAATCTCGTTGCTCATTTACCCCTTCTCCTGCGGAGCTTTTCGAGCCAAGGGTGATGAGCAAACAGCAGATGGGTCTAGCTGTTGACCTCTCCCCTTGCGGGACTCGCAGAGTTGCGGAGCAGAGGGGACAGGTCATCGGCGCACCCGCCCCAATACCCTTGACCCTCAGACCGCCCCGCACCCGCTACCCTGACACCCATGCCCCTGCCCACATTGGCACTCCCGCTCACCGACGCCGAATTCGTGCGCGACCCCTACCCGCTGCTGGCCGAGGTGCGCGAGCAGACGCCCGCCTTCCGCGACCCGCATCTGAACCGCGTGTTCCTGACCCGGCACGCGGATATTTCGGCGGTGCTGAGGGACAAACGCTTTGGCCGCAGCGTGCTGCACCGCTATTCCCGCGACGAATTGGGCTGGCCGCTGCCCGATCCCAAACAGGCGAACTTTGACGCCTTCAACGGGAATCACATGCTGGACAGCGAAGGGGAAAAACACGCCCGGCTGCGCTCTTTGGTGGGTATGGCCTTTACTCCCCGGCGTGTGGAGAACCTGACTGGACGCATAGAAACGCTGCTCGCCGCGCAACTGGAAGGGCTACGGGCGGGTGGGCCATTCGATCTGGTGTCGTCCTACGCCGAGCCGCTGCCCGTGACCGTGATTGCCGAACTGCTGGGCGTACCGGAAGCCGAACGCGGCGGTCTGCGCCCCTGGTCGGCGGCCATCGTGCGCCTGTACGAACCCACCCACACGCCGGGGGATCAGGCCGGGGCGGAGCGGGCGGTGCTGGAATTTGGGGCGTTGTTGCGCGACCTAGCCGCCCAACGCCGCCGCAACCCGCACGATGACCTGATTACGGCGCTGGTGCAGGCCGAGCAGGACGGGGATCGCCTGACCGAGCAGGAATTGGTAGACACCTGTATTTTGCTGCTGAATGCAGGCCACGAAGCCAGCGTCAACGGCCTGTCGGCGGGCGTGCTGGCCCTCATGCGCGATCAAGAAGCGGGCGGCGACCTGTGGTCAACGTTGGTGCAGGCTGCCCCGCATGAAGGCAGTTTGCCCCTCTTTCGCCGTGCCGTAGAAGAACTCCTGCGCTATGACACGCCGCTGCCCATGTTCGAGCGGTTTGCGCTGGAAGACACCGTGCTGCACGGCGAATCACTGAAAGCGGGGGAGAAGGTGGCCCTGCTCTACGCCAGCGGCAATCGCGACCCGCGCCGTTTTGACGTCCCCGACAGCCTGAACCTGAACCGCGACCCCAATCCGCATCTGACCTTCGGGCTGGGCAGCCATTATTGCCTCGGTGCCCCGCTGGCCCGCCTGGAACTGGCGCTGAGTCTGCGGGCGCTGTGCCGCGCACTGCCGGGGCTGCATCTGACCGATGCCGCTGCGCCCGCCGAGTACGTAGGCGGGTTCGTTATTCGCGGTCTGGCGCGGTTAGATGTGACAGCCCCATAAACGGAGTCAGCCAACGTCCGTCCAACTCGCCTGCGGAGGCTTCGGCATGGGCCTGCTCTGAACGGCCCAACGCCAGCAACGCCACCACGCGGGCAGGACTGCGCGGCGCAGCGCGGGCCAAGGCTTTTTCGGCGGTGCGGCGCGCTTTTTCGGCTCCGCCTACGGCGGCCTGTACGTGCGCCAATACCGCCAGCAAATGCGCGTCGGCGGCCTCGCCTGCCATCTCTGCCACCTTCAGACCCTCGGCCAGAGTGCGGAGGGCGGCGCGGGCATCGGTGGGCAACAGGAGTTCTCCCAATAGCGTAGCGGCGGCGGTGAGTGCTCCAGCATCGCCCTCGGCACGGGCCAGAGCGCGGGCATAGGTGGCCTGTGTCACAGCTTGGGGCACCGCATCGGCCTGATGTTCTAGGGCCAGCAATCGGGCCAGAAGCAGTGCCACACGCGGCGAGTCGGGCAACGGGGCAAGGGTCTGGCGGGCGGCTTCGGTGTGGCCCAAGCGCAGTAACGCCGCCGCACGGGTCAGAGGATCGGTGGCCCACTGCGCTGCCAAGCTGGGCCTTCCCAAATGCAGGGCCAACACCGCGCAGGCTTGAGCTTCGGCAGATGCGGGCTGGAAGTTAGCCAGAACAGCCAACGCCGCCACGTCATCGCCCGCATTCACGGCAGCTTGCAAGGCGGTAAGTGTCACGCCTCTCCCCCATTAGCATGAGGATTGGCATGAGTCCAGAAGGCGTCCAGCACGGCGAGCAGGTGCGAGGCCCATGTGGATTCATGATGAATTCTGCCGGGAAGAATGCTGATCGTGGCCTGTGCGCCCGCCTGCAACAAAGCTGCGTGCAGGGCGCGGGTTTCGGCCACCTGCGCGGCGCTGCCCTCTGCGGTCTGGCCCTCCCGATCGCCCGTGCTGACGGCGTAGTGCTGCTCTGAGCGCAAGAAAGCTGCCGCCACATCCTTCAGAACCGCCCGGTCTGACCACCACATGCTGGGCGACAGCACACCCAGAAAGCCGAAGGTTTGCGGATGCCCTAGCCCGCTGTACAGCGCCAGCAATCCGCCCAAGCTGCTGCCGATCAAGGCCGTGCCAGCCGCATCCGTTCGAGTCCCGTAGCGCGAATCGACCAGAGGCTTCAGGAGGTCAATAATCCGGGCCAACGTCGCTGCACCCTCTCCGCCGCCGTGTTCCGGGTCAGGCTGTAGGGTGTATTCAGCAATCCGGTTCGGGCCGTGTGGGACGGCCACCAAGACCAACCGCTTGCCCTGCTCAGCCAGTGCGGAGGCGGTTTGCACCCCACGCCAAGACCCCGGCCAGCCCCGCTCCGACACATCCTCATCGGCCAGAAACACGTTTTGACCGTCTAGCATGTAAGCGACAGGTAACCGCTCGGATGGTTGGAAGTCAGGCGGCGTCCAGATCAGGGCGTGATCGAATCCACCCGTACCAATCAGCAGGGGCAGCACTTCGGGAAGCAGAATGGGAGACATCTCCGGGCCAGAATAGCCGCGCAGACGGACGCAGTCCCTCAAGAGAGTCTGTAAAAGCTTTTGTAGTGGATTAAGGCGCAGACTATACGTCCACCAGGCCTCTTCCACCAATGAATCATCTAGGCGCTGAGCGCCAAATCCAGACCCAGGAACCGCCACAGGGCGCGGCGCGATACACGCAAACCGCTCGGATGCTCTAGCGCCACCAATCGCCCGTCCCGGATCCAGCGGCGCACGGTGCGCTCGTGGGTACTCGTAAAATCGGCCACTTCACTGATTTTCAGGAGCTTGGGCAGGTTCTCGAACTGGTTAGAGAGAGTCAAGGTACGCCTCCAAAAAGCAGGCGGGGCCACCAGAAGGCAGCCCCGCACAACAATTTATGATTTTGAATTCCTGCACGCCTACTTCACCGGAGTCGGCAGCCTCACCTAAGAGGCCCGCCGCGCCGCCCGCGCCCCAACCGCCACCCTTTGAGGGTGCAGTGGGCTTAGGCCCAAGCCAACGAACAGGAATCCGTTTCAACTTGCGGGAACTTTACCACAGCCCAAGTCAGGGCAGCGTCAACGTTCAGCGAATTTAAAGGGGTTACCTGATGGGGGTAAAAGGAGGCAGATAGACAACGTGCGCGGGGCCCCGGCAAGCGCCCGGTCGCCTGCTGGTCAAATGCTCTACAGTGCAGCCGAATGTCTCTTTTTACTCAACTGTCCGGCACTTTTATCAACGTGGGCGCAGTGCTGGTGGGCACACTGCTGGGGCTACTGTTGGGGGGCCGCCTGCCCGAACGCACCCAGCGCACGCTGCTGCAAACGCTGAGTCTGGTCACCCTGTTTATTGCGCTGGACATGGCGGGCAGCCTGAACCGGGTCAGTGGCGGAGCCGTACCAGGCGTTATCCTGGCGTTGGTCAGCCTTGCGGTGGGCGCAGTGATCGGAGAGGCGCTGGGCATAGAAGAAGGCCTGGCCCGGCTGGGGGACTCCCTCAAACGGCGCTTTAAGGGGGGTGGCCGCTTTACCGAGGGCTTCGTGGCGGCCAGCCTGCTGTTCTGTATTGGCCCGATGACGGTGGTGGGGGGCCTGCAAAACGGTCTGACGGGCGACAATTCCACCTATGTCCTCAAAAGCACGCTGGACGGCATCGCGGCGGTGGCTTTAGCGGGCGCTTACGGCATCGGCGTGGGCTTTTCGGCCATTACGGTGCTGCTGCTTCAGGGCGGCCTGAGTTTGGCGGCGGGCGGATTTGCCGCCGGGCTACTGGGCGGGGCCAGTCCCGAGATTCTCAAGACCAATGCCTATGTACTGCTGATTACGGGAGCGGGCGGCCTGATGATCGCGGGTATTTCGTGGAATCTGATGCTGGCTGGGCTGGGCTGGGAAGATCGCCGCGTGCGGGTCGGCAGCATGCTTCCTGCACTGCTGATCGCGCCACTGGCCCTCTGGATTGCGACGCGGCTGGGGTAAGAGTTTGGATAGGAAGGCGTATAAGGGTCTAAGGAAAGGCGCAAGGTCAATCCTCTCAACTTCCCCCTCTCCTGCGGAGCTGTATCAGTCAAGGGTAAGGAGCTAAAAGCTCAAAGGTTCAGCAGTTACCGGGGACATTCGGCAACGCACTCGACCCAGACTTCTTTCCCTACCGCGCCGCACTGACCTCTGCACGCCACCACGTTCTGACCCAGCCCCGAAAGCTGCTGTACTTGCCCGCCAAACTCAGGCGCACTTTGCGGTCTTTTTCGGCAGACAGGCGGGCGATTTTGGCGTTGAGGGCAGTGGCCTCGTCGCGCCCAAAGACTTGACGGCCCGCCTGTGCTGCGGCCGCCTCACCACGCGCCAAGCGCCGGAGTTCGGCGGTTTGGGCGGGGGTCAGGCGGAGTTCCCGGCTCAGACGCTCACTATCGGCGCGGCCAGAGGGGAGTACAAAAAGTCGCGTCAAAACGGCGCTGCTGGGCCAGGGATCGGCGGGGCGGGTCGCCGAAGCCTGCGCCTGCACCGCAGTCAAGGCCAATCCAACGGCACTGACAACCAACAAGGTTCGGAAGGGGTTCATCTCAGCAGCCTAACTGCAGATCATGTTGAGCTTCAATGCCGCAGATGTGCATGCCGTCACGTTTGAGTCAGGCCCAACTCATCTATTCACCACATCTGCCGAATGTTCTTAGGGTGACGTTCATAGGTGACTGGTACACCGTTTAGGGTTGTCTGGGGGTCAGTGCTTCATCAGGTTCGCGCCCTACCTTGCTCCCACCAGAAGGCCAACATTCCGCCCCATCAACGCCCTTTCTTATTTCCGGAGGTTTCCAGATGAACACCAACATGACCACCAAAAGCCTGACCATGATGACCCTCTTGCTCGGCCTCGGCGCAGCGACTCTTGCCAGCGCCAGCCCCGCCAAGATCAGCGCCCAGAGCATTATCGTGAACCCAGTCGAAACCAAGCTGAATGTCCAGGTGTGGGTCAACAAGGACGCCAGCGGCAACCAGAACCCGGTCTACCGCAAGGGCGAAAAAGTCAGCGTGGGTATCAAGACCAACGGCGACGCCTACGTGTACCTGTTCAATGTGAACGCCAACGGCCAGATCGACCTGTTCTTCCCCAACAACTACGAAGAGAGCAACTTTGTACAGGCGGGCGTGACGCGGGTGTTTCCGGCACAGGCCGCCAAATACACCCTGACGGTGGCTGGCCCCAACGGACAAGACCGTCTGTTGGCCCTCGCCAGCAAGAAAGAGCTGAATCTGGACGACGTAGCCCGCTTTGTGGGAGATGAAGGCTTTGCACAGGTGCGTGTGCGGGGTCAGGAGAATCTGGCCCGTGCGCTGAGCATCGTGGTGAACCCGCTGCCCGCCGATTCCTGGGTGACCGATGTGGCGACCTTCCGTGTGGGTCAGGGCACAGCTGGACAAAACGGCGGCAACGCAGGCAATCAGGGCGGCGCAACCGGAACAGTGACGGTCACGCCGGGAACGCCTGCCCAGCCCAACCCCCAACCTACGCCCGAGCCTCAGCCCACGGCACAGATTCAGCCCGGACAGAAGCAGGACGGCGCCTTTGATCAGGCGATGGTCGAAGCCTATGACCGCCTGAAGGGCAACGAGTCTCTGGGCAACGCCACCACCTACGCCGTGCCCTGGAGCGACGGCCTGTGGCAGAAGTTTAATGGCGTGGGCGCTTACGGCGACGCCGCCCTGCTGCACGCCAACGGCAGCAGCCGCTCCTACGCGGTGCATGGCCGTCTGCTGGAACGTTACCTGGCGCTGGCCAAAGCTGAAAACGGCGCGACCCGCCCGCCCACGCGCCTCGGCTGGGCTGCTGGCGATGAGAAAGTCATTCCCCGCAACACCTACGGCACCAGTGGTCTCTACGGATTCTTCCAGAACGGCGCACTGTACGGCACCGAAAAATACGGCACGTTCTGGCTGGTCGGCAACGTCCTGAAAACCTATCAGGGCCTCGGCGGCAGCGGCTCGTTCCTCGGCTTTCCCACCCGCGACCAGTACCTCATCGGCGGCGCGTGGGCGGCAGACTTTGAAGGCGGCACCATCCGCACAGTCAACGGTGTGGTGAAGGTCTACCGCAAGTAAGTGGCTTCCGGTTAGGGGCCGTGTATCTCGGCCTCTAGCCCGACCACCCTGAGAAGTTTCCCTCCTCTCGCACTCCCCCGGAACCGGGCAGGACTGATTTCCCATATCCCCTGCTCGGCCCTTTTTCTCCCGTTTTTCCGGTGGCTGCCTTTGCTGGAACGGGTCTGAATGACGGCGCTGGCGCGGACTGAACACCCCGCCTCAGCACAGACAAATCACCCACCCCTTGAGTTGAAATCAGAAGCGTTGAGATCAGAAGACGCGCCCGCACCGGAAGTGGTGTCGGGCGCGTTTCTGTAGGTGGCCTGTTGGGTCAGGGCGTCTAAAGGTCTAGGGTCTGAAGGTATGAAGAAGGTCAGAAGCTTTTGACCCGAGTTGCCAACTGCTCCCGCTTCAGCTCAGTTTTGCCTTGAACTCCTCGTAGCCGAAGCTCTTGACCACTTCGTAGCGTCCACCCTCGTGCAGGATGCCGATATCGGGGTGCTTGACGCCGTTGAAGAAGGTGGTTTTGACCATTGTATAATGAATCATGTCGTCGAATACCACGCGGTCACCGACCTTCAGAGCCTGCGGGAAGGCGTACTCACCGATCACGTCGCCCGCCAGACAGGTCGTGCCACCGATGATGTACTCATGCCCAAAATCCCCCGGATCGCCTGCACCCAAGATGCGGGGCCGGTAAGGCATTTCCAGTACGTCGGGCATGTGGGCGCTGACCGAAATATCGAGCAGGGCAGCCTGTTTCACGTTCTGCACCACGTCCAGCACGCTGCTGACCAGCCAGCCGGTTTGCCAGCCAAAGGCGCTGCCGGGTTCCAGGATCACATGCACGCCGTAGCGTTCGCGGAAGCTGCGAATCACGCGGATCAGGCGGGGAATGTCGTAGCCTTCGCGGGTCATCAGGTGGCCGCCGCCAAAGTTGACCCACTTCATACGGGGCAGAAATTCGCCAAATTTTTCCTCAAAGGCTTGTAGCGTTCGCTCCAACGTGGTGGAATCGTTTTCGCAGAGGCTATGGAAGTGCAGGCCGTCCACGCCGTCCAGCAGGTCTTCGCGGAACTCGCGGCGGGTCACACCAAGGCGGGAAAAAGGGCCCGCCGGATTGTAGAGGTCAGTTTCGACTTCGCCGTATTCGTGATTTACGCGGATGCCCACATGCACGACCTGTCCGGCGGCGCGGGCGGCCTGAACCTGCGGCTTAAAGCGCTCCCACTGCGAAAAAGAATTGAACACCAGATGATCGGCCAGCGCCAGAATCTGCGGGAATTCGCTGTCGCTGTAGGCGGGCGCGTAGACGTGTACCTCGCCCTTCATTTCTTCGGATGCCAAACGGGCCTCGTTCAGGCTGCTGGCGGTGGCTCCGGTAATGCCATACTCGCGCAGCATCGGGAAGGCGCTCCACATGGAAAAACCCTTGAAGGCCACGATGATCTGGGCGCCACTTTCCTGCTGCACCCGCGAAATCAGGGTCAGGTTGCGCCGCAGCCGCGATTCGTCCAGCACGAAGGCGGGGCTGGGAATGGCCGCCCAATCCACGGAGTCTAGGGGCGTCACGTCAGGCAGGGCAAAGGGCAGGGAGAGGGAATCTGGAGCCGTCATGGGAAACAGGGTAACGGGTC
Organism: Deinococcus sp. QL22; assembly: GCF_023370075.1. NCBI lineage: Bacteria > Thermotogati > Deinococcota > Deinococci > Deinococcales > Deinococcaceae > Deinococcus > Deinococcus sp. QL22. The sequence continues at coordinate 2,650,511 of NZ_CP097149.1, read as the reverse complement.
TGGGCGCGGGGAAGGGTCAGCAGACCCTCAGTCGGGTCAGCCTGCCACGAACCGCAATGCGCCTTCCAGGTCGCTGCTGTCGGCCAGCGTGGGCACCAGCGTACTGGTGCTGAGTTGCGCGGCGTAGCGCACATCTTCGCCTAGGCCGAGGCTGGCCAGCCGCGCTCCGTGTCCGGCACTGCCCAGCGCCTCTATCGGGTTTCCAGCGTTGCGGCGCATGGTCAGGGCAATGCGTGCGCCGTCGTCTATGGTGAATTCACCCATAGCCAGCAGATATTCGGCCAGCACTCCCGCTGCATACACGTCTTCCAGACTCACGCGTTCGTCGGTTCCGGCGCACACCAGCGCAATTTCCTCGGTGGCAATGGCGCGGGCGCGGCGGGCGGCGGCGTGGGCATTGGTCAGGGCCGCCAGCAAGATGTGCTTGCCTGTCTGGGCAGCGGTGTGGGCGGCTCCGGTGCCGTTGGTGGTGTTCATGACCACCGTTTTGCCCGTAAAGTTCTGCGCCGCTGCCTCGACGGGGCTGTTGCCGAAATCGAAACCGGGAATAGGCAGACCGCCCCGTTCGCCCCCTAGGAGCAGGCCGGAATCTGCCTGTTCGGAGCGCAAGTTCAGGGCCACTTCGGGTGAGGAAGTGAGCAGCAGGGCATCTGCACCACGTTCCAGATAAGCGACGGCGGTAGTGGTGGCCCGCAGCACATCAATGACCAGCACCACATCGGGGTAATTGCCGTGTGGCAACAGATCTACACGCAGCCTCATATCAGGGCCGCCCGCAGGCGTTCCAGGCCCGCCGCGCCGCCGTCTGGCCCAAACACGGCGCTTCCGGCCACCAGCACCGTTGCGCCCGCCTCAGCCAGAGCGCGGGCATTGGCCGGAGTCACACCACCGTCCACTTCTATTTCTGCGTCGCTCCCCAGTTCATCCAACCAGTGGCGCAGGGTTCGCACCCGTTCCAGGCTGGCCGACAGGAATTTCTGACCGCCAAAGCCCGGATTCACGCTCATGACCAACACCAGATCTACGTCGGCCAGCACGGGGCGAACGGCTTCCAGCGGCGTACCGGGATTGAGGGTCACGCCCGCCCGCTTGCCCAGTTCGCGGATAGATTGCAGGGTGCGGTGAATATGCTGGGTGGCCTCCACATGCACCGTGATACCGTCGGCTCCCGCTTCGGCAAAGTCGCGCAAATAGCGTTCAGGACGCTCGATCATCAGGTGAACATCCATATACAGGGGGCTGGAACGCCGCGCCGCTGCCAGAATGGGCAGGCCAAAGCTGATGTTGGGCACGAACGCGCCGTCCATCACGTCCACATGGGCGTAATCGGCCCCGGAAATAGCCGAGAGTTCCTCTCCCAGCCGGGAAAAATCGCAGGATAGGATGCTGGGGGCCAGCTTGACGGCACGGGAAGGAATGGAATCAGGTTGGGCGGGAACACTCACGCCGCCTAGTCTAACATTCCTCACCTTCGCGGGGAACAGAACACCCAGTACAATTTAGATTCAGGCAGAATCAGGGGCAAGGAGGCAACCCCTCCCAACGCTGGAAGGGGCCGAAGTCAAGCCTGTTTAGCGGCTGTAAAAAGCAGTGATACTGGCTTTGGCGAGCGTGATCCCGTTCAGATTGAAGCCGAGGAACGCGGGGCTGGCGGTGGCGGGCACATCCAGCGTTTTGCTGAGGGCGTACAGCGTAAAAACGTAGCGGTGGGGCTTGTCGCCCACGGGTGGGCAGGCTCCCACGAAGCCGGGTGCGCCGCCATCATGGTTCAGTTGCAGCGCCCCGGCAGGCAGCGTGCCGCCCGTGTTGCCTGAACCCGCCGCGAGTCCGGTGGCAGTGGCGGGAATGTTGTACACGCTCCAGTGCCAGAAGCCACTGCCTGTAGGTGCGTCAGGATCGTACTTGGTCAGCACGAGGCTCTGGGTTCCGGCGGGCACACCCGTCCAGTTCAGCGCGGGGCTGGTATTGGGGCCAGTACAGCCAAAGCCGTTGGCGACATGCTCGCCGGGATACACGCCGCCATTGGTAAACGTCGGGCTGGTCAGGGTCAGGCCGCCCGCGACAGCGGTGGGGCTGGGCTGGGCCACGGTCAGGCGCTGCAAGCTGTTCAGGCCAGCGTTGATGTCAGGGGCGGCGGGCGTGGTGGCGGGCGTGCCCATCATGCTGGGGGCGCAACTGGCGAGGGTCAGGGAAATGGCGGCGAGAGCGGCAAAACGCAAAGAATAGGATTTCAACATGGCAAAACCTCCGGGGCAGAACATTAGGCAGGCTGTTCATAGAGAAGCAGCCAAACGCCTGATGAGATCGTCTGCCATTAGCCGTTGAAGCATTGGCGTCGGCTTAGTGAAATCCCACAATGTAAATGTTTGAACAATAGGTAGGGCGGCTCGACTTCTCCCCTGTTCCCTGCTTCATCCCAAACGCCCGTTAGGTTCCGCGTGGCATCATGTCTGCATACGGAGGCTTCCACCATGACCACCCCCACCGATTCCAGCACCGATCTAGGGGCGTGGAAGGCAATGGCCCGCAAGGATTTGCGCGGCGCAGACCCCGACACGCTGAACCGCACGACTGCCGAAGGATTGGTTCTCAAACCGCTGTATACGCGGGCCGACTTACCGAATGGCGCAGACACCTTGCCCGGACTGCCGCCCTACACCCGTGGCCCCCGCGCCACCATGTACGCCCAGCGCCCGTGGACGATTCGGCAATACGCGGGCTTTTCCACCGCCGAGGAATCGAACGCCTTCTACCGCCGCAATCTGGCCGCCGGACAGAAGGGCCTGAGCGTGGCCTTCGACCTAGCCACCCACCGGGGCTACGACTCCGACCACCTGCGCGTGGTGGGCGACGTGGGCAAGGCGGGCGTGGCCATAGACAGCGTGGAAGACATGAAGATTCTGTTTGACGGCATTCCGCTGAATGAAATGTCGGTCAGCATGACCATGAACGGGGCTGTCCTACCTGTGCTGGCCGCCTTCATCGTGACGGGTGAGGAACAGGGCGTGCCGCGTGCCCAGCTCTCGGGCACCATCCAGAACGACATTCTCAAAGAATTTATGGTGCGGAATACCTACATCTATCCGCCCACGCCCAGTATGCGAATCGTGGCCGACATCATTGCGTTTACCGCCCGCGAGATGCCCAAGTTCAACTCTATTTCTATCAGTGGCTACCACTTGCAGGAGGCCGGGGCCAATGCCGCGCTGGAACTGGCCTACACGCTGGCCGACGGGCTGGAATACGTGCGGGCCGCTCTAGCAAAAGGGCTGGACGTAGACGAATTCGCGCCGCGCCTGAGCTTCTTTTTTGCAATTGGCATGAATTTTTACGTGGAGGTGGCCAAGTTGCGGGCCGCCCGCCTGCTCTGGGACGAAATTATGGCCGGATTTGCGCCCAAAAACCCCATGAGCCGCGCCCTGCGAACCCACTGCCAGACGAGTGGCTGGAGCCTCAGCGAGCAAGACCCCTACAACAACGTGGTTCGCACGACCATAGAGGCGATGGCGGCGGTGTTTGGCGGCACGCAGAGCCTGCACACCAACGCCTTTGACGAGGCGATTGGCCTGCCCACGGACTTTTCGGCCCGCATTGCCCGCAATACGCAACTGGTATTACAGGAGGAAACGGGCATTCCCGACGTAGTCGACCCCTGGGGCGGCAGCTACCTGATGGAGCGACTGACGGTGGATTTGGCCGACAAAGCGCGGGAATTGATGCGCGAGGTGGAAGAGTTGGGCGGCATGGCGAAGGCCATCGAATCGGGCGTGCCCAAGCTGAGAATTGAGGAATCGGCGGCCCGCAAACAGGCCCGCATAGACCGGGGCGAGGACGTGATCGTGGGCGTGAACAAGTACCGCCCCAGCGAACCCACCCCCGTAGACGTGCTGAACATAGACAACGCTGCCGTGCGCCTGTCTCAGATTGCGCGGCTGGAGCGGGTGCGGGCGCAGCGGGATGCAGCAGGCGTGCAGACCGCGCTGGACGCATTGGAAGACGCCGCACGCACGGGCGAGGGCAACCTGCTGGCCCTCAGTGTGACCGCCATGGAGGCACGCGCCACCGTGGGCGAGGTCAGTGATGCACTGGAGCGGGTCTGGGGCCGCCACGCCGCCGAAGTTCGTACCCTGTCGGGCGTATACGCGCAGGGCTACGCCGGAGACGAGGGCTTTGCCGCCCTACAAGGCGAAATTGAAGCCTTTGCCGAAGCCGAGGGCCGCCGCCCAAGAATGCTGGTGGTCAAAATGGGGCAGGACGGCCATGACCGGGGCGCGAAGGTGATCGCCACGGGCTTTGCGGACTTGGGCTTTGACGTAGACGTCGGCCCGCTGTTTCAGACGCCGGAGGAAGCCGCGCGGCAGGCCATTGAAAATGACGTGCATGTGGTGGGCGTCAGTTCTCAGGCAGCGGGCCACCTGACGCTGATTCCGCACCTGATCGCCGCCCTGAAGGCCGAGGGCGCGGGCGATATTCAGGTCATTGCGGGCGGCGTGATTCCCCAGCAGGATTACGCGGCGCTGCGGGCGGCAGGCGTGGCGGGCATCTTCGGCCCCGGCACCCCGATCCTGACCAGTGCGCGGGAAGTCCTGCGGCTGATTCGGGCCGCTGAAAGTGGGGGTTAGGGTGCCCTCCCCTGAGCTAAACCCACACTCAGCCAAGCTCAGCCCTACCCTCACTCCGGCAGGATAAAACCAGAGCATGATCCGGCCTCTTGCGTTTGCGCTCACGGCCTGCGTGATGGCTGCCGTCGCCACTGCCGCCACAACTCCAACCAAAACGGCCCAGTCTTCTGCCCAACAGACGGCCCAGAACGCAGCGCGTGTGGCAGTGGCCCGTGAAACGGCGCAGGTGCGGCAGCTTCAGCGAAGTGGCGGCCTGAAAGCGGTGAAGGTGACGGGAAGTTGTGCAGGACGCGACAGTATTCCCATGCTGAAAGTCTGGGCCGACACCAAAGGCACGCCGAGGCTGGTGCAGTATCAGCGCTTCTATCCAGACAATTCCCAGAGTTTTACCGGCTACTACGACGCGGTGGGGCGGTTGCGCTTTGCCAAAGCCAGTGCCAGCGGATTTATCGGCCTGCTATACAACGTGACCACCGAATACGACGCGGCGGGCCGTCAGGTGGCCGAATCCGGTACGCGCCGCCCCGGTTGGAATCAGGAGTTGCAGAGGTTGCCAGGACTGAATCCCGATTTGTTGAAACGAGGGATCTGCACGCGGTAGAGGTCGGAGTTCAGATCTAATTCCCAGCGTCCCACACGCCCTATACTCTGCCCCTATGCCGCCCGCCGCCCATCCCCTGACCGCGCCCTTGTTGGCTGGAAATCGGCGGGCGTTGGCACAGGCTATTACGCTGGCCGAAAGCACGCGCCCCGAGCACGAGGCGCAGGCGCAACAGCTTTTGGCCGAGGTCGCAGAGCAGGCCAAACAGACCGTGCGCGTGGGTCTGACCGGGGTGCCGGGCGTGGGCAAAAGCACCTTTATAGAGGCGCTGGGCGTGCAACTGGCCGATGCGGGCCACCGGGTCGCCGTGCTGGCCGTAGACCCCAGCAGCGCCCGTACGGGCGGGAGCATCATGGGCGACAAGACCCGGATGCCGCGCCTGACGGTGCATCCGAATGCCTTTATTCGGCCAAGCCCCAGCGGGGGCACATTGGGCGGGGTGACGCGGCGCACGCGGGAAGCCCTGCTGCTGTGCGAGGCGGCGGGCTACGGCGTGGTACTCGTGGAAACGGTGGGCGTGGGCCAATCCGAGACGCAGGTGGCCGCCATGACCGACCTGTTCGTGCTGCTAACCCTACCCAATGCCGGGGATGAATTGCAGGGCATCAAACGCGGAATTATGGAACTGGCCGACGTGTGCGTGGTGAACAAGGCCGACACAGACCCGAAGGCCGCCAACCGCGCCCAGTCGGAATTGACGGCGGCCCTGAGTCTGCTGACGCCCCACAGCGCCGTATGGCAACCCCGCGTCGTGCAGGCCTCGGCACTGACTGGAGCAGGCGTGGACAGCGTGTGGGAAGCGGTGCAGGCCTACACGTCTACGGTAGACATTGCCGCCAAACGCCGCACCCAGACCGCTTCATGGTTTGACGACCTGCTGCGCGAAGTGGCGTGGCGCAACTTTTTGAGGCAGACGGACGGCGCAGCGCTGGCACGGTTGCGGGCCGAAGTCTTGGGCGGAAAGCTGACGCCTGTACAGGGTGTCAGAAGTCTGCGTCCTCCAGAAACCGGCCCAGAATAACGTGATGATCCTCAAAAAAGCGTCGTGGGCGGGCCAAAGCAGTGGTCAGGGGAACCGGACGCGAGGCGGCGTAGCGTGGTTCGGGCGGCGGATCGGCCCGGTAGACGTGGGCGGTGGTGTGCGCCACCAGTGACCGGGCCGGGTGATCAAACACAGCGTCGGCCACGGCCCCCAGCTGAACCCCCGGCGAAAGCACCCGCCCCGGCAACTCCCACAGGCCGCGCCCAATCGCCTGAGTGCGGGTCTGAAGCCAGATGTGCTGGGCGGTCAGGCGCACCCAGCGCTCCTCGTGCAAGTACGCCCCGACTGGCAGGGCCGCCTGAAGTTGCCGGACAGCCTGCCATTCGGCGTGCAGGCGGGCAAAGGCCGGGGTGAGGGCGAATCTGGTCAGGAAAGCCCGCACCGATTCGGGAAGACTGGGGGGCAGGGGCAAGCCCTCAAACAGGGCGGCGCGAGTATCGGTGGCGTTCAGACCCGGCACTTCGGGCACGGGCAGACGCGACCAACCGGGAAACCAGCGCAGATAGGCGGTGCTCGCATCCTTTTCAAAGCCGACCAGCGCCACAGCCTGAGCCGGGCCGAACTCCTGCGCAGCCTGCCAGCGCACATCGGCGGCCCAGCGATCTGCATCAAAGTGGTCTGACAAGGCGCGGAACGTGACCTGACAGGGATCGGCTCCCGCTTCCCTGAGGGCCGCGCGCAGCATCTGGGCACGTTCGGGGGCGCTGAAGGGGTTGCGGATGCTGCGGGCCAGATTGGCGCTGCCCACCAACACCAGCACTCGTGGCGCTTGCCCCAGCGCCTGAACGATGGTGGCGACATGTGCGGCGTGCGGCGGCTGAAACCGGCCCACGAAGACGGCAGGCACTCCAGCATTTACCTTGCTGATGACACGCGGGCCATCGGCACTCATTGGCCCAGATGACCGCGCAGGCCTTCCGCGACCTGATCCCGCAGGGCCGCCACATCGCCGCCCAGGCTGACGCGGTAGGTGTGTGGATTCAGCGGGCGGCGCGTGCCCGCAGGCAGACAGGCCAGTTCGGCCTGGGCACGCGCCTGCACGGCCCGCAGCGACTCAGGTGCGAAGGTGCGCCGACCGTCCCGCATGACCACCTCACGGGCATTGGCCCACTGCACACTGGCCTCCAGAACCGTTGCTCGCAGCGGGTTGGTGGGATCGCTGACCCGCTGACCCACTTGCGGCTTCTCTCCAAGCGTCAGCACATCCAGCATCAGGGTGCCTGCCTCATCGGTGGCCCGCCAGACGTGCTTCGACCCCGGCAGACTGGACTTGGCCGGGTCGCCCGTCAGCTTCATTTTGGGAACGCCTTGCAGCGCTGCCAGTTTGAACACGCCGCCCAGCGCGCCGCCGCCTCTGCCGCCCGCCGTCGCCAGTTGCGTTCCCACGCCGTACACATCGATTCGGCCCCCCTCGGCAATCACTCCGGCGATCACCGACTCCGACAGATCGTTGCTGGCCACAATCTGCACCCCTCCAAACCCCGCCTCGTCCAGCGCCGCCCGGATGTGGCGCGACAGATAAGCCAGATCGCCGCTGTCCAGCCGCACGCCGCGCAACTCGTGGCCCTGTTCGCGCAGTTCACGGGCCACGGTCAGGGCGTTGGGCAGGCCGCTGCGGAGGGTATCCACAGTATCGAGCAGCAGGGTGGTGCTGTCTGGATAAAGGCTGGCATAGGCGCGGAAAGCAGCGAGTTCGGTGGGAAAGCTTTCGACCCAGGCGTGGGCATGGGTGCCTGTGACGGGCAGCCCGAATTGCCGCCCCGCCTCCACGTTGCTGGTTCCAGTCGCGCCGCCCACAAAGGCCGCCCGCGCCGCGCTGACCGCGCCATCCGGCCCCTGCGCCCGCCTCGCGCCGAATTCCACCACCTGACCGCCGTAGGGGCTGGCCTGCGCCGCCTGCACGCAGCGGGCCGCTTTCGTCGCCACCAACGTCTGAAAATTCAGGGTGTTGAGCAGCATGGTTTCGATCAATTGCGCTTCCCAGAGGGGCGCGGTCACGGTCAGCAGAGGTTCGTGCGCAAACACCACCCGGCCCTCGCGGAAAGCCTCGATCTGCCCACTGAAGCGCCAGCCCCGCAAGGCGGACAGAAAAGCGGGGGAAAACAGGTTCAGCGTGTCCAGGTAGGCCAGATCGGCTTCGGCAAAACGCAGGTCTTGCAGCGTATCCATCAGGGGTTCCAATCCGGCCCAGACCGCGTACCCGCCCTCGAAGGGCAGGCGGCGGAAATACAGATCGAACACCGCCTCGTGGGTGTGCAGCCCGTGATGGTGGTAGCCCTGCATCATGTTCAGCTGGTACAGGTCGGTCAGCAACGGCGACAGAGAAGGCATGACAGAACCCATCATGACAGGCCTTCCTTTCTGGGGCAGGTTGCGGCTACACGGCGGTTTGCGGTCATACGACTTTTGGTCATACCACGGCTTCCGGCAGGCGCTGACCCCGCGTTTCTACCCCGATGGCCCAGGCACAGATGGCAGCCAGCGCAAAACAGACGGCGAACAGGGTCAGGGCCACGCTCAGATTCCCGGTCAGAAGCATGGCCCCCACGCTGGGCGACAGCACACTGGCCAACCGGGCCATGCCGCTGACAAAACCCATGCCCGTGGTTCGCAGCGGCGTGGGAAACAGTTCGGGGGTATAGGCGTACAGCGCACCCCAAGCGCCCAGCAGCGCAAACGACAGGGCGGCAGAAGTCGCCAGCACCGCTCCCGGTGTGCCCGCCAGCAAAAACAGGTAAGCCCCAACTGCACTTGCGGCCAGATAGCCGACCAGGGTGGCGCGGCGGCCAATCCGCTCGACGAGGTAAGCGGCCAGCACATAACCCGGAATCTGGGCCAGGGCCAGCAGAAGCGATGTGCGGTAGACCGCGCCCAGATCGAGACCCTGTGCCCGCAGGAAACTGGGCAGCCACGAAAAAATACCGTAATACCCCAGACTCAGGCCAAACCAGACGAGCGCCAGCAGGACGGTGCGGCGGCGCATGGCTCCCCGGAACAGCGCGGCAGGCGTGACCGGGGGCGCAGGCGGTGGAGCCAGCAACGGCACATCGGGCAACACGGCCCCGTTGACCTGGGCCACCCGCATCAGAGCGGCCCGGGCTTCGGCGGGCTTGCCCCGGCTCAGCAGCGAGCGCGGGGAATCGGGGATGCCGAAGCGGGCCACCAGACCGATCAGTCCCGGCAGGGCAGCGGCGGCCAGCAGCCAGCGCCACGCCTCCTGAGGAGGAAACACGGTGCTAAGCCACCATGCCAGCGCCGCCACCAGCACCGTGCCCAGCGCCCAGAACGACTCCAGATACACCAAAAATCGCCCGCGCCAGGCTGTCGGCACAAATTCAGCCATCATCGAATAGTCCACGGGCAGCGTGCCCCCGATGGCAAATCCGGTGAGAAAGCGGGCCACGACCAGCAGGGCCACGGTGGGCGACACTGCGCCGAGCAGTCCAAAGACCACGCCCAGCATGACCGTGATCAGAAATACGGTGCGCCGCCCGATCCGGTCGGCCAACCAGCCCCAGAACAGGGCGCCCACCAGCATTCCCGCAAACGTGGCGGTCAGCAACATCGTGGCGTCTGCCGAACCCCGCGCCAACCCGAATTCCACACTAATGCCGGGCAGCGCGAAGCCCATCAGCAGCACTTCCATGGCGTCGGCGGCCCAGGTCAGGCCACAGATCAGCAGCAGTCTCCACTGGAATCGGCCCAGGCCAAGCTGGTCTAGAGCGGCGTCTACCGCCACAGCCGGGGGAGCGGCTACAGGCGAACGAGCTGAGGGTTGGGTCATAGCCTGAAAAGTGTAGAGGGCCGATCGTGGTAATTGTGACGCTTTTCTCAATTTTTCGTTCACTTGGCCGTGGGCAGACCAAAAGTCCGTCAGAACAGAGACTTCTGAGGCGGGCATTTTGCCCAGCACGCACAGGCACTTCCTCCGTTCGGTCAGCACTAGAGCAGCGCGGAAAATTCACTCACTTTGTTCGGACAGAAGAACAGGAAAATGGCACCTGTCCTTCTGTCAAATGCACTAGATACCACTCTCTGAACCGGGCAAGTCCTACGGTTTGCTCAACATGCGGTGGGCCAGGAATCTGCCTGACATGGCATACTCCGCCCATGCCCGACACCCTGTCCCGGCAACGCCACATTGCGCGTGAACTTCACGTTCAGTCCGGCATCGACCCCGCTGCGGAAGTCCAGCGCCGTGTAGATTTTATGGCCGCCTATCTGAACAGCTCCGGGGCGTTCGGCTTCGTGCTGGGCATCAGCGGCGGGCAGGACAGCACCCTGGCGGGCCGTCTGTGCCAACTGGCCGCCGAGCAGGTTCGGGCGGCGGGCGGCACCTGCTCTTTTCTGGCCGTGCGGCTGCCCTACGGCGTGCAGGCCGATGAAGCCGACGCCCAGACCTCGCTGAATTTTATTCGGCCTGACCGCTGCGTGACCGTGAATATCCAGCCCGCAGCAGAGGCCAGCGCCCAGGCCGCCGCCGACGCTCTGGGGCTGCCCCTGCGGGACTTTGTTCGCGGCAACATCAAGGCCCGCGAACGCATGACCGCGCAGTACGCGCTGGCTGGGCAGGAAGGACTGTTGGTGGTGGGGACCGACCACGCCGCCGAAGCTGTGACCGGGTTTTTTACCAAGTACGGCGACGGCGGCGTAGACCTGACGCCCCTCACCGGGCTGACCAAACGGCAGGGAGCCGCGCTGCTTCAGCATTTAGGCGCACCGGAAAGCACCTGGCGCAAGGTGCCGACTGCGGATCTGGAGGATGACCGCCCCGGTCTGCCCGACGAGGTGGCGCTGGGCCTCACCTACACCCAGATCGACGATTATCTGGAGGGCCACGAAGTGGGGGGGGACGTGTCGGCCAAATTAGAGCGCCTGTACAGGCAAACCGGGCACAAGCGCACCGTGCCTGTAACCCCGTTTGACCATTGGTGGCGGGCGCAGGAGTAACAGCGGGATTGAGGACGGAGAGCCAGAGTTTCGGCCCAGACGGCGCTCCCCTACTCGTTAAATTCGGCCTCTGCCGCCCGCTTGATCGGGTTCTTCTGGGTGATCTGGCTCTCGGCATGTTTGCCCATCACACCCCGGTCACTGGGCGTAGGCCGGGGCAAAAAACGGTTGCCCAGAGCCATCAGATCGGCGGTGAGTTGCGGAGCAATGGCCTGCGCGGTTCGCAGCAGCACGGCTGGCCCACCGATCATGGCTTCAGCGTCGCCGCGCACGGTGGCATTCACCATGCGGCGGGCGGCTTCGGGGGCGGCCATAGAGATCACGGGTAAGTTGTCCAGAGTGGCAAACAGAGCGTATTCGCGGGCGTGCTGGCCCTTCACGGTGGCGTTGCGGGCGCTTCCGGTCTGCATCAGGCCGGGGCAGACGGTGGTTACGGTGATGCCTTCCTGTGCCAGTTCTGCCCGCAACACCTGCCCCAGTCCTACCAGCGCAAACTTGCTGACCGAATACGGCGCGAGGTGCGGAATGCCCACCTTGCCGCCCACCGAGGCCACCAGCAGCACCCGCCCCCGCACGGCCCGGAGCAAGGGCAGCGCGGCGCGGGTCATTTTCAGCGGCCCAAAAGTATTGATTTCCATGATCTCGCGGAAATCGGCCTCGGTCATGTTCGCCAGCGGCCCGGTCTGGATGATGCCTGCCACATTCGCCAGCACGTCCAGCCGTCCGTATTCGGCTTCGGCGGCGTCCAGAGCGCGGGCAATGTCGGCGTCTACCGTCACGTCTCCCACCACCGTGATCACGCGGGCACCCCGGCCCCTCAGGTCGGCGGCGGCGCGGTCGAGCTCTAAGGCGTCGCGGGCCATCAAGGTCAGGTGTGCGCCCCGTGCGGCAAATTCGCGGCCCAGCGCCAGCCCCAGCCCCCGCGATCCGCCCGTGATCAGCACCGATTTTCCGGTCAGGTCTGCGGGCGTGTTCAGGGCGCGGCGACCCACCAGGGCAGCCAGCCCAGCGACCAAGAGCAACCGCCTGGGCAAGAGTCGTTTGAGGGAAGTCTTCTTGCGGCTCATGCCCAGAGTTTGCCGTGAACGGGCCGGGACAAGGCGGCGCATGAGGGAAGTGCAAAGGCGGGAAGGCTGAACCACAAGGCGGGCCGCCCCAGTGATGGAACGGCCCAGAGTGGACAGATTTGGTTTAGGCTTGGCGCTCTGGCTGAGTCTTCAGCTCTGGGGTTTGCACCCTATTAGGCCAGCGCAATCCTCACCCCTTCCAACCTTACTTGATGCTGCCGTTCAGACCATTGGGGAAGAAGCCACCCTTGCTGGCGTTGGGCGCGAGGTACACGATGTTCAGCACTTCGCGGGTGCTGCGGGCATAAGCCACAGCGTTCTTGTCGGTGGGCGCGATGATGGCTCCTCTCGCGTCGCTGAGGCCCGCATCCTTGCCGCCGCCGACCTTGCCGCGCAGATTGCTGATGGCCCCCACGACCTGCCCCACGTACAGGCCCGCCGCCGCCGTGACCTGACGCTGTTGGTACAGCAGGGCGCGAATGGCTCCGGCGTGGTAGGCCTCCACGGCCAAGATTCCGGCAGCGGCCTGAAGGAAGGAAGGGTTGGTGATGAGCGTGGCCGCGCCGTTGTAGGCCGTGACGCCCACATCTTCAAAAATAAACGCGCCGTGCAGGAAAAACAGATCGTTGGCGTAGGGGTTGAAGCCCTTGATGGCCCCACCACTGGCGGCCTGCCCAGCGGCATTGAAGGCGGCGCTCAGGTCGAGGACGGGGCGGCGGACGGCTCCCTTGCCCAAGGCTCCGTACAGCAGTTTGACGTGGGCCAGTTCGTCTTCGGCAATATCACGCGCAAAGGCCTGCACGGTGGAATCCTTGAACTGCATTCCGGTGGTGCGGTCTAGGCCAGCGGGCAGCCGGATTTCGGCGTCTCCGCCGATGGCACGCAGTTCGTTGATGCGGCCCACGGCGGCCAGATAGAACGCGGCTTCGAGGTATTCGAGGTTCAGCGCAAAGTTCAGCACGTCGGCGTCTATGTTTTTGGCGGGCGCGGCGAGGCTGGTCGAACCCAGCGCCCCAAATGCGGCAGCGCCCAATCCGGCCTTGCCCAACGCTCCGAGCAGGCTGCGGCGGTTCATAGAGGTCTGGTCGGCGGCGGGAATCTGTTCGGTCTGAAGGTCAAGGTGGGTCATGGCAGTTTCTCCTAGAAAGGGGCGCAAAAGCACCTGCTGGACGCCTGAGCTATGAGGCTCGGAGCGTTCAGGAAGTGAGGATTGCGGAAAGGGCGTTCCACCGGGGGTGGCGTTCTGTTCTCGTAGGGCTATATGCGCCTGGACTGCTTTTGGATCACTCGGCAACAGACGGCATGACGCCCCCGGCCCCAGCCCGCTAAGCTAGCCACATGACCGCCAACCGTGGACGCACCATTTTTGAGCGAATTATTGACCGCGAGATTCCGGCGGAAATCGTGTTCGAGGACGAAGATTTTATTGCCATTCGGGATATTGCGCCCAAAGCGCCGATTCATCTGTTGGTGATTCCCAAGCGGCATACCGAGCGCGTGGACGACATTACCGACGCCGCCGAAATGGGCCGCCTGTGGCTGACGGCGGTGAAGGTGGCCCGCGAGCAGGCCGACGATTACCGCTTCGTGGTGAACTGCGGCGAGGGCGGCGGGCAGGTGGTGTTTCATACCCACATTCACATTCTGGCGGGCTGGCAAACCGGGCCAGAGAGCGACACCGAATGAGAATAAATTGCGATGAGTCGAAGACGAATCCGATTGGAAGGAGAAGCAAAAAGGACAGAATGGTGCAGATGGACGACTTTTCGGTGCTTTTCCGGAAAGTTGGGAAGCGGAGCAAGTCCGTATGAAGCCCGAAATCGACGCCGTGCTATTCGATCTGGACGGCGTGCTGGTAGACAGCGAACTGTTGGCCGCCAACGTCTGGGTCGATCTGCTGGCCGAGCATGGCCTGACCATGAACCGCGAGAACTTTATGGCGCGGGCGGTGGGCACCACGCATGCCGCCCTCTTTGATTGGCTGTCCACCGATCACGGCTGGCAGCGCCCCGACACCTTTACAGACGTGATGGATGCGCGGTTGGCGGCGGCGTTTCAGGCCGTGCCCGCCATAGAGGGAGCGCGGGAAACGCTGGACGCCCTGAACGCGGCGGGGCTGCCTTTTGCCGTTGCCAGCAACAGCGAACGCACCCGCCTGCATCTGAAATTGGCGTCGGCGGGACTAGCCGAATTGGTGGGCCAGCACGCCTATGACCCGGCCAGCGTGGGCGGACGCGGCAAGCCCCAGCCAGATTTGTACTTGCACGCCGCCGCACAGTTAGGCGTAACGCCAGAACGTTGCGTGGTGATAGAAGACAGCGCCACAGGTGTACTGGCCGGAGTCGCGGCGGGCGCAGCAGTCTGGGGCCTGTTGGCGGGCGGCCATGCTCACCCCAGCGGCGCGGCGGCCCTGACCGCAGCGGGGGCCAGCCGGATTCTGCACACGCACCAGGAGTTGCGGGCGGCGTTGGGGTTGGGAGCCTCCGTCTAAGAACTATTTGCTGGCACGCAGAAACACCAACGTTTTAGACACTCGCCAGCCGCTATCTTGCAGCAGGGGCCGCAGCACCTGGCCCAGTGCCGCCCGCCCGCGCTCCTGCTCGGGCCCGGATAGGTTGTGCCATGACGGAAGCGAGGCCAAGTAATCCAGCACAGGTTGAGCGTCTGGAAACACCAGCGCACTGTGCGAAAAACTGACTCCGATATGGCCGAACGTATCCTGTACCAACGCTTCCCCGTTCAGTTCCGAAAAGGCCGCCGCGAAACTGCCCCGACTGGCCCGCACTGCCTCCAGCGACGGTTCGGACAGGGCCGCTTCGGCCACCGCCGCCCACAATTCGGATAGGTAGGTGCTGGCGTTGGTGACAGCCAGAAAGCGGCCACCCGGCTTCAGCACGCGCCGGAATTCTGTCAGGACAGCGGCCACATTCGGCACGTGGTAGAGCATGTGGCGGGCCGTGACCACATCAAACGTGGCGTCAGCAAAGGGCAACGCATCGGCGCTGGCCTGCACGAATTCCACACCGGGCTGATGGGCGCTGGCCTGTTCCACCATGCCCGCCGACAAATCCACGCCTACCAGTCGGCCTCGATGCCCCTGCGCCCGCAACCTTCCCGGAAACTCCCCCGGCCCCGTGCCCACGTCCAGCAAGGCTTCTTGCCCATTCAGCCGCAGCAATTCATCCAAGCTGGCTTCCAGATCGGGGCCGACGGTGTAACGCCGATGGGTCTCGATCCGGGTTCGTAAATGCTGTTCGGTGGCGTAGTGGGCGGCAACTTCGGCGGGATGGTTGGCGGTCATGCTGGGTACTGTAAAGCAGTCGGCAGGCCAATATGACCAAAGGTACAGGGACTCGACTTCAAACTCTACATATGTTGATATACGATATGCCCCGCTCTCCCAACTCCAGCCCTCATACCCGCGCCGTGCTGCAGACGCTGTTGCACACGCACCCCGCACCCATGCACGGCTACGATCTCAGCAAAGCCACCGACCTCAAAAGTGGCACGCTGTACCCGATCTTGAAACGGCTGCATGAGCAGGGGCACCTGAACGCCGAATGGGAAGCCTCGCCGCATCCCGGCAAACCGCCCCGGCACATCTACACCCTGACCGCCAGCGGAATAAGCCTTGCGCAGGAGCAGCCGGAGGGGGCAGCCTCTTTCAAAGGAGCGTTGACATGAAGCCTAAAGCTTGGAAGGACGCCATGCACAACGAAGCCGAAGCGGTGAGTGATCCCGAGTGGGCGCGAGAGACTCAGCAGGCGGCGCAGTTATTTGCTTGGCGGGAACATCTGCCGGGGTTTTTAGTGGCCTTGGCGTGTGCAGCAGCCTTTAGCGGCTTATTTACGCTGATTGGAATATTGGCAAGCCGAGTCAGTATGCACGTCGACACCAACGCAGTGGGCACATTTATTCGGACTTATACACCACTGTATTTTTCTGGCGTAGTCGCGCTATGGCTCCTGATTGGTTTCGGAGCTGGACGCGCCCGCATAGCACCGTTGGCTATCGCGCTGGCTTTTCTTATGCTCCCGCTGCTGGATACGGTTTGGGCGGCCCTCATCTCCGCTCCGGCAGCCGTTGAATTTGATGGGCCGTGGGGAGTCTCCCCACCTATCACCCTGGATTTGACCGCAACCCAGTTCAATCTTTGGATGCTTCTGGAATCCGCTTTGACCGCCGCCCTCACTTACACCGGAGCCTTGCTCGGCCAACGCTCAAGCCGCCGCGCCCGCACCGCTTAACCCTCTCCCCTATGCCATCGGGAGTTCGATCATGCCGCCGCCCTCGTCAGGTTGGCGGCCTTCCATTCGGGCAGTTACGGCCAACCCAGTGGGCGTCTGGGCCAGGCCACCTTCCGCCGTTTCGCGCAGTTGGGCGGGCATCATTCGGCCAACTTGGGCCATCGCACCCACCACTTCATCGGGCGGAATGAAGGATTCCAGTTGCGCCAACGCCAACTGCGCCGCACTGACGGCGTGAACGGCAAAAAAGGCATTCCGGCTCACGCAGGGCACTTCTACATAGCCACCTACCGGGTCGCATACGAGGCCGATGGTATTCATCAGGGCGAGGCTGGCCGCGTGGATGCAGGCGCGGGGACTGCCGCCCAAGAGTTCGGTCACTGCCGCCGCTGCCATTGCCGCACTGGAGCCGATTTCGGCCTGACACCCACCCGCCGCACCCGAAATGAACATGCGTTTACTGATGGCTTTGCCCACGCCTGCTGCCAGAATCATGGGGTCTACCAACCGTTCATCGGGAATGCCCAGATGGTCGGCCACGCCCAGCAAAGCACCGGGAATGGTTCCGGCACTTCCGGCGGTGGGGGCGGCGACGATGCGGCCCATGCGGGCGTTTTCCTCGTTCACGGCCATCGCGTAGGCCTGCACCCGGCGAATCAGCGGGGCGTTCAGGGCGTCGGGTGCGTCCCACAGCCCCTTGGCATTCCAGCCCACCATGCCCGTAATGCTTTTGGCGTCGCTGCTCAGCCCCCGCTCTATGCTGGCCCGCATTTCGCCAATTCGCCGGGCCATTTCGGCACGAATATCAGCCGGGTCAAGCCCCGTTTCCTCGCAGTCTTGCGCCAAAACCCAGCCGGAAGCGGGGGCCGGGGCGTTCATCAGGTCGGTGAGGGTCAGCATTAGGGAAACTCCTTCGGAGGGAACGTGGTGCGTGGATTGTGGAACGGGGGAATGGCGCAGTTGGGCAGAGAAATTAGGGGTTTTGAACTCTGGAATCAAAGACAGAGATTCATTTCACATCTCCACGAGCCGTTCCTACCCATCCATCAGCTTCGGCAGCATCCGCGTCCAAGCCATACCCGACCAAGCCCGCACAAAGTTCAGGGCAGGATCACTGAGGGGCTGATCGAGTTCGATTGCTAAGAGTGCGTCTCCGCCCCGTTTTTCGCGGGCGCAGGTCAGGGCGGCGATGTTGGCTCCATCGGCGGCAAGGGTGGTGGCAACGCGGGCAATTACGCCGATGGTGTCCACGTAACGCAGCAAGAGCGTGGGCTGAGAGGCGTCGAAATCCACCTTGAAGCCCTGCACACTGCCGACCCGGATGATGCCGCCGCCTGTGCTACTGCCGATCACCGTCACGCTCCCGGTGTCGCCCTTCAGGTCAATTTGGGCCGTGTTGGGATGCACGTCGCCCAAGTCCACATCATGAAACTCGGCCTTCAAACCCGCTTTCTCGGCTTCGGCAAAGGCGTCGGGCAGGCGCGAATCGTCGGGCAGGAATCCCAACAGGCCGGCCACCAACGCCAGATGTGTGCCGTGACCGCGCCCCGTTTTGGCAAAGCTGGCGTGCAGGCCAATGCGGGCGGTGCGTGGAGCCTCGCCCAATAGGTGGTGTGCCACCAAGCCGAGGCGACAAGCGCCAGCGGTATGGCTGCTGCTCGGCCCGATCATCACGGGGCCGATCATGTCGAGTAGGGACATGGGGGCAGTATAGGCAACTTGGAACGGGCCTGTCCGTGAGGTGAGGACGGGGGAAGGGGGCTCTAAGGGTCGAGGGTCTAAGGTGCTGGGGCGGAGGCGTTGCAGAATCGCCCCCTCCCCCTCTGCTTCGCAGCGGCCAGGCGTCCTCATGGGGAGGAATGGCTTGCTCATGCGAGTCCGTTTGTGACGACAGTCCGTTCTGACCAAGAAGCGCTGCGAGCCACCACGCTGTTTTCCAGCGCCCCTCTCTGCGGTGCAGCTCTACGAGTCCCACAAGGGGCGAGGGCTAACGGCAAAGGGCTGGAAGTGTTGTTTAACTCCTCACCCCTGACTGGTACAGCCCGGAGGAAAGTGGGAGGGGGTGTCAGCGATTGCCGTTCCTCAGACCCTCGACCCTGAGACGCCCTTCGCGCTCAGCCCCACCAAGCGCCTTACCGTCCCAACCGCTTCTTCTCAGCCCGCACCAGCCGCACGAATTGCGCCAACCGAGGCGCACGGTTCCAGCGTTTGCGGTCTCCCACCACGCGCCAGATCCATTCCACGCCCATTCGGCGCGTCCATGCGGGGGCAAGGTCAGCGGTTCCGGCCAGCACGTCAATCACGCCGCCGCAACCGATCAGCACAGGCGCATTGAGCACCTGCCGCCAGTATTGGTTGAAGGTTTCCTGCCGCCCGCCGCCCATCGCGGTCAGAACTAAATGGGCGTTGCTGGCCCCCACCAAGTCGGCCACGCGCTGGTCTTCGGGCAGATCAAAATAGCCGTGATGGACGCCTGCCACCGTAATCCCGTAGTCGCGGGCGGCATTCTGGGCGGCCACTTCCGCCACACCGGGTTTTGCACCGAGGAAGAACACCCGCAGGTCGGCCCCGTGCCGTTTCATCAGGCCTGCCACGATGTCGAACCCGGGCGCACGCGGTACTTCTACGCCGTGCAGTTGGCGGGCCGCGTACACGATGCCCACGCCGTCTGCGGTCACCAGATCAGCGATCTGCACCGCGCCTGCAAATTCGGGGTGGCTGCGCGACTGCACGATCAATTCAGGGTTCAGCGTGACCACGGTGTGCGGGGCGCGGGACTGCGTGAACATCCACTCGCCCAACAAATCCAAGGTGGCGTCCAGAGAAATCACGTCCAGCGGCAACCCGAACAGATCCAAACGAGCGGAATCGGCGGGGGTGGGCGTGGAGGGTTCGGCGGGGCGGGCGTTGGTCATGCTGGGCAGATTGTAAAGGGCGCAGCTGGCGAGTGACCAATTTGGGCGGCCCCCCAGATACCCCCGGCAACTTCCGGCCCCGCTTGCGTCATACTGCGGGGCATGTTGCCCGGTGTTTTTGGAGTTTTGCCCGCAGACGCTCAGGCGCAGATGGTGGCAGCAGGACGGGTAGGGCGCTGGGCGCGGGGCGGTTTGCTGTTTCATCCCGAAGACCCCGCCGAAACGCTGCACCTGCTGACGCGCGGCACGGTCAGGTTGTACCGCCTTGGTTCCGGCGCACGCGAGGTCACGCTGGACGTCCACGGCGCGGGCGCATTGCTCGGAGCCTCTACTCTGCTGCACAACGAACGCTACGGCGTATATGCCGAGGCGATGGACGACACCGAAACCCTAATGATCGGCCAGGAAACCTTATCTCGCCTGACCCGTACCTACCCGCCCGTGGGCGTGGCCCTTACCGAACAGGTCACGCGCCAGACACGGGGCGTGCAGGAACGGCTGGCCGGATTGGTGTTTCTGGAAGTGTCGCAGCGGTTGGCGTTGGCCCTGCTGAATCTCGCCGAGCGCGAAGGCCCCTGGCCCGAAGGCGGTACGCTGGCTCTGCGCGAGCGCGTGTCTCATCAAGATCTGGCCCATGTGGTCGGCAGCACCCGTGAAACGATTACCAAGTTGCTGGGCGACTTCCGCACCCGTGGGCTGCTGGATTTGGGCTACCGCCGAATTATCCTGACTGACCGCACTGGCTTGCAGCAGGCCACGCGAGAGCCGTTGCGTTAGGCCGGGTCAAGGGATTTCAAAGCAAAGAATTCATACTCTTGAACAGGTTCTATCCTCGCTGAGTGGGTAGATTCTGCTCCCTCACGTCGACGCCCCTCCCCCGCACCCTTGACCCAACACAGATCACTCTCCTGCCGTTTGTTGCTTTAAGTTTTGCGGTGCTTTAACGTGCATGGGTTGACCTTGTGCCGCTCCTTGCGGTGCCGGGTCTAAATTCAAGATTCTTCCGTCTGGCAGGCATCATCTTGGCCCGAACGGTGAAAAGGAAGAGGCGGAGCGGATGGCGGCAGACTTGGCAACAGCTTACCGGGCAGGCGAATTGGCAGAATTTATCCGGCTGCGGGCGGGCGATACGGCGGCGGCACTGGCACAGACGCGGCCCGAGCTAGACCGTGCGGCACTGGCGGCGGCGCTGCGGGCCTATCACCAAGATTTGGGCACGCTGGACGCCCATGCAGAGGCGGCCCTGACGCACCTGGCGCACCCCGCTTCCCGCGTGGTCGTAACCGGACAGCAAGCCGGACTGCTGACCGGGCCAGCCTACAGCGTGCATAAGGGCGCAGACGCGGCACTCTTGGCCCGCCAACTACATACCGAAACCGTGCCTGTGGTGGCCGTGTATTGGATTGCCAGCCAGGATCACGACGCGGCAGAAGTGGCCTCTACGACGCTGCTGGATCATTCCGAGCGCCTGCACCACCTGACACTGGATGTGCCGGAAGGCGTGCCCGTGGGCCGTATTCCGTGGCGGGCCGAATGGACAGTACAGGTCATGGCCCTGCTGGACGCTTTCGACGCGCCGCCGGAATACAGGGCTGCTGTGCAGGGAAGGATCGAACGGGCATTGGCGGCTGGCGGCAGTTACGCCGACGTATTTGCCCGCCTGATTCACGGCCTGTTGGCCCCGGCTGGCCTGCTGGTACTTGACCCTCTGCACCCCGCGCTGGCCCGCCTGATGGCCCCCACGCTGGCCCGTGAACTGGAGCGCCCGCTGGAAGGTTCGGCCCGGATAGAGGCTGCCGCCGCCGCGCTGGAACGCCGGGGCTTCGTGCCGCAACTGCGCCGCCCGGCGGGGGCCACCAACCTGTTCCTAGAGGAAGACGACGGCCAACGCCGACTGCTGAAGCTAGAAGGCAAAACCTTCTCTACCGATACCCGCAGCTACACCAAAGCCGACTTGCTGGCCGTGCTGGACGCCGACCCCTCGCGCCTGACCCCCGCCGCAGGGCTGAGGCCCACCGTACAGGACGCGCTCCTGCCCACTGCGGCCTTCGTGGTCGGCCCCGGCGAAATCGCGTATGGGGCACAACTGAAAGAGATCTATCCGCTGCACGGGCTTCAGCAACCGCTGCTGTGGCCCCGCCTGAGCGTGACGTGGCTGGAACCCAATGTGGCGCGGCTGCTGCGCCGTCTGAATGCCAGTGCCGCACAGGTGCAGGCTGACCCAGAAGGTGTGTTGGGCCGCTCGTTGGCGCAGGAACGCCAGGCCGGAGCCGTGACCGCCGAACGCCTCAGCGCCCTCGATGCCGACTTGCACGCCCTGGCTGCCGAAATTGCGGCCCTCGATCCCACGCTGGAGGGAGCCGCCGAACGCACGCGCACGCGCACCACCGCCCGGATCGCCCACCTGCAAACGCTGGCGACCCGCGCTCTGGCAAGGCAAGAAAATGACCGCAGCGGCCAGCTCACCCGCTTAAAAGACCATCTATTGCCCAATGGCACGCCACAGGAACGCGAGATGAACTTTCTGACCTACCTCCTGAAGCACGGCGAAACCCCGCTAAAGCTGCTGCTGGAGCGGCCTGCGGGGTGGCGGGGGGAAGTGGAGATTCCGTGACGGGAATAGGTTGTAGGGAGTGGGATGTAGGAACAGCGGAGGTGGGGGGTGGTTGTGGAGTTTTCGGGTGATCTATGAGGAAACCCTAGAGATTTGCCACCCTGCTCGCCTTCCCCACTGACTACTCACCGCGTGTCAGCCCTTCACCGCCCAAATTCTTCTACGAACCGTTCCTGCACCGCCGTCTCTACCGCATTCCGGCTCCGGGTCGCCCGTACCAGCGCGATGGCCTCCCTCGGCGGCATTCCGCCCTGCACCAACAGGCAGGCGGCTACCAGTCCAGCCCGGCCCAATCCGCCCCGGCAATGCACGACCACACTGCGGCCATCCAGCAGATAGGTCATCAGTTCGTCGATGTAGGCGGCAAAAGCGGCGCGGTCAGTGGGGGCCTGCTGATCCACGATCGGGCAGGCGGCGATCAGAATGCTGCGGGCTTCGGCTTCGGCGTGGTAGCCGTCCATGCCCAACATGTCAAACTCAACATCTTCGATCAGCGGGGCCAACACCTGCACGCCGTCACGGGCCAGCGTGTGCATATCTTCGGCTACGTCGCGGGCATGGGTCACGCCATTCTGGTAGATGCTGCCGCCCTTTTTGCCGGGCGCAAAGGTCAGGCCGAGGCGTCCCGGCCAGATTCCGGTGGGAATCCAGTCCACGCGTATGGGGTCGTTGATGCTGTTCTGCTCTTTGGTGGCCTGAGTCATAGATATTCTCCCAGCCAGCGGGCGGCGTCCAGCGCGTGATAGGTGATGATGGCGTCGGCCCCGGCGCGGCGCATTCCGGTCAGAGTTTCCAGCACGGTGCGGCGCTCATCCATAAAACCAAGCTGGGCGGCGGCCTTGATCAACGCGTATTCGCCGCTGACATTGTAGGTGACCAACGGGAGATCAAAATTGTCCCGCAGGAGCTTGATGACGTCGAGATACGCCAGCGCGGGCTTGACCATCAGGTAATCGGCACCCTGAGCCACGTCTAATTTCGCTTCACGCAGGGCCTCGCGGTAACCGCCCGCCGGATCCATCTGGTAGGAGGCCCGGTCGCCCACGCTGGGCGTGCTGCCCGCCGCGTCGCGGAAGGGGCCGTAGTAGGCGCTGGCGTACTTCACGGCGTAACTCATGACCGGAACATGAGAGAAGCCCGCCGCGTCCAACGCTGCCCGGATCGCCGCCACCTGACCGTCCATCATGGCGCTGGGAGCCACGATATCGGCCCCCGCCCGCGCCTGAGACACCGCCGTTTTTGCCAACAATTCCAGCGAGGGATCGTTGTCCACCGTCCATTCGTCGGGCCGGATTTCGCACAGCGGGCCGCAATGCCCGTGATCGGTGTACTCGCACAGGCAGGTGTCGGCAATGACGGTCAGGTCAGGATGGGCCGCTTTAATCGCCCGCGCCGCCCGCTGAATGATGCCCTCATCGGCGTAAGCCCCCGTGCCCAGCGCGTCTTTGTGGCCCGGAATGCCGAACAGGATGACCGAACGGATGCCGAGCGCCAACGCCTCTCCCGCCTGGGCTACGGCGCTGCTCAGGCTGTGGCGGCTTACACCGGGCATGGTGGCAATCGGCGTGTCGGAGGCTTCTTCGTGTACGAACATGGGGTGGATCAGGTGCGCCGGGGCCAGCGTGACTTCACGGGTCAGCGCCCGCAAGGCCGGAGAACGCCGCAACCGCCGGGGACGGTCGATAGGGATGGGGAGAACAGAATCGGACATGCCCTCAGGCTAGCGCGGGGTCGGCGGGTCAAATGGGAAACTGAGTCGGGACTAGGCTCAGCATCAAGGTGAAGACAAAAGCTCAATCAGCGGCCCGCGCAAAGGATCTAAAGACGGCTCCTGCCCACTGAGAATCACCGAAACTGTGCCCCACATGGCCTGCAAATGCGTGACTTGCTGCGTGGACTGGGTATGCTGCGCGTCTGCTCGGGCCGCCCGGAACCACTCCAAAAAGGGCACCCGTCTGACCCGGACTTGTTCATTTGGGTCGAGATGCTGTGGGCCTATACATTGGGCATCCAGACCCAAAAATGAATGCGTGCGGCTGGACATGGTGCCCGTGCTGATGAAGCTAGACGACACTTGAATCAGACGCGAACAGCCGTACCCCGTCTCTTCCAGGAATTCCCGGCGGGCCGCCTGGGCAGGGTCGGTGTCTTCCCCGCTCTCGCTGCTGCCGCCGGGGATTCCAGCCAGCACCAAACCCACGCCATGCCGGTATTCCTCGGCCAGCACGACTTCAAACTGCGGTGTCAGCGCCAGCACGTTCACCCAATCCAAAGCTTCTATGACGTGATAGGTGGGCACAACGACTCCGGCGGGCGTCAGGCATTGGTCGGTGCGAACCTTCAGAAAACGGTCTTGGTACGAAATGGTAGAGCCAGTCACTTGCCAGGGTTGTGGAGTGGTATCAGGAGCAGCACTGACAGCAGGGGAAGGCTCGGCTAGAACCGGTCTATCGGTCATTCCTCTCAGTCTACCCCGCCCAAAATCTCACCGCCCCGGCACTTTAGACCCTTGACGCTTAGACGCTCAGACCGTCCCAGCCCAACCGCTCCGCTGCTTCCCGCGCTGCTGCCTCGCCCCACACCGCCCCGGCCACCGCCAACGCTGCATACATGGCCGGAAATCCGCCCGGAGTGGTGGTCAGGTGGGCGTCGGTCAAGACCTGACCGGGACGCACGTCGGCAGGAGAAAAGCCCCACAGGAGGTCGGTCAGGTCGGCGGGGCCACCCAGAATGCGGCCCTCCAGCATTCCAGCCTCGCCCGCCAGCAACACGCCACTGCCGCTGATTCCGGTGGGCAATCCGGCGTGGGCTGCCAGAAAGCCCCGCAGCAACGGATCGCGGGCGGCTTTGGCGGCTCCGGGGCCACCGGGAAGAAGCAGGGCGGCGGGTTCGGGTAGGGCGGCGTACATGACGTGCGGCGTGCTGACCAAGCCCCCCGCCGTGAGAATGCTGACGCGGGAGCGGTGCAGCGTGCGGGTCGCGCCTTCGCCCCCGCACAGGCGGCACACGGCCACCATAATCCCCAGTTCCAATTCGCTGACGCCCGCGTACACCGGAATGGCGACAACGGAACCTTCCGTGTGGGTCGCCAGAACTGCCGATTTGGGTTCGGTCACGAGGGAACAGACGACGGCAGCGGCATGGCCCGCACCTGATATTCGCGGCGGGCCAGCGGTGGGCCGACTTCGCCCAATTCGATCAAGTGCTGGGCGGCTTCCGGACTCAGGCGCTCCACACGGGTCAAGTAGACCAATAATGTATTGGGGCTATCGAACCGGCGGGGATGCTGGTCGCCTTCGGCCAAGAGGTCAAGCCAAGCAATCATAGGCAACCCCTCACGTCATAGCTCCCGCAGATCTTCCCAGAGTTGCCAACCTACTCCGTCCGGCGTGCCGTCCAGCAGCGGATTCAGCGCCTGGCTGGCGGCTTCGGCGTCGCCGTGCAGGGCTTCGTTGCTGGGGCGGTCATCGTACACACGCAGCACCGTAAATTGATAAAAAGTCTGGGCCGCCGTCGGTTCGCCGTTTTCAAAAAAGGCGAAGGGAGGCGACACCATGTCCCACAGCACATGGGCGTCGTCCTCGTCGGCTGCGCCCGGAGACTTGGGCAGATCTAGCTCGCGGGGAAGGTAGTGCTCTAGGTCTACGTCGGCGCTCTGAGGATGCCACACGTAGCCTTGCAGCAGTCGGATGGCGGCGCGGCCTCCGGCCTGCGAATCGGTGATGCTCACGCCCCTAGCATACCCGATAACCCCGCCCCCTGAATTCTTAATCTTGACGCCCCGTCTCAGATTCCAAGACCCACAGGCGGTCACGGACGCGCAAGGCGTCTACGCGGGCCAGACTGGGCGCTGGATAGACCCTCTGCAACACGTCTTCTGCGGCAGAATGATGGGTTTCCAGGGCCCGGCCCGCCTCGCGCCATACGCCCGCCCGGAAGGGATGGAGGGCCGGGTCTTGCAGGGCCGTTCGCAGCCACAGCAACGTACCCGCACCCTCCTCGATGGTTGCCCGTACCTCTAGTGCCAGCAGTTGTGCGGCCAACCCCGGATCGGCGGCATGTGTATCAGGGAGAGGGCCGGAGCCGCCCACACCCAACGACACCCGGCGCAGCAGGGCGTGGGCGCGGTTGATGTCGGCCAACGCCAGGCCAATCTGATGGGCCCGCAAGTGCGCTTCGGCGCGGATAGCATGCGCCTGAGCCGCCGCGTAAGGATGATCGGTCATCGCCAGAGCACGCTCGGCAAAGTGGAGGGCAGCGGCAGGCAGGGGGTCGGCCAGCGCCCGCGTCAGCAAGATGTCGAAGGTCAAGACCTGTTCCCGGTCTGGTTCGGGCGTGTCAGACGACCCAGAGGCAGGGCGCAACAAGCTGTCCAGCAACGTGCGTGCCTGCTGTAAATCGGGATGATCGCGGCGTGGGCCACAAAACGGATAGAGGTACGGCAACCCGATGCCCCGCGTCAGGTACGCCAGGGAGAGGCGGTACTGGGTGCGGCGCAGGCGGTATTCAGCTTCGGCCTGACGTGCCCCCGGCTCATTCCGGAGCGGCACGGTCAGCAGTCCCGTAAGCAGACTCAGGGCCGCAGAAGCCTGAGCCAACGCCTCATCAGGGCGGCCCAGCGCCAGCAAAATCGGCAATCCCTCCGAGAGCAGGCGGGCGCGGGGCAGGGCGTCTTCACGGGGGCGAGGGTCGGCTGCACGCGGGGCAGAGTCAGTGGCCGAGAGCAGCCCCAGCGCACGCTGAAGCAACGCCAGCCCCTCTGCCGGATGCCCCAGTCGGCGCTGGGCGGTGGCGGCGCGGGCCAGCACACGGGCGGTTTCCTCGGCGCTTCCGCCTGCGCGGGGCAAGCGTTCGGCGGCGTCCTGAAGGGCGTGCAGGGCGGCGGCGGGTTGGCCCAGCCTCAGCCGTAGATCGCCTTCCTGGTAGCGGGCGCGGGCCGACAGGAGTGGGCTAGAAGGGGGCACGCTTTGCAGGGCGCTCAGGGCCTCGGGCCAGTATCCCGCATCTTTGGCAATCAGGCCACGCCACAGCGCCGCACGCGGGCCACCTTGCGCGGTGCGGGGGTCGCCAGCAGCGCGGGTCGCGGCCTCCAAATCTCCGCTCCAGCGGGCCAACGCCGCCTGCACCAGCAGCGCATCGGCCTGCGCCGCCACCGTCCATGAAGAGATGGGCCAGGATGAAGTTAGCGAAGGCTCTGACAGCAAATTGCTCAGGTCGGGGTGGGCCAGTTGCCCGCGTGCGGCCTCAAAGTTTCCGGCGTCCACACTGCTTTCGGCCAGCTTGACCCTGGCCCACGCCCGCACCGGATCGCGGGGGGATTCCAGCAGGGTAAACAGCGCGTCGCGGGCGCGGGGATCGCCGTATTCGCCCCGTCCGGCGTGGTGGGTCGCCAGCGCACGGGCAAGGATTTCTAAGGCTTCTGTCGATGCACCATCCTTCTCTTTCCTCCCCCGAATGGCGGCCCACAGCGGCGGCAAGTGGCGGGCATCGTCCGGGCGGCGGCTGATCTGTGCGGCGAGGGCGGGCCAGTCTTGCAGCAGGGTCAGGGCAGCCAGTGCATATCCAGACAGTGCAAAACCGGACAGTTCGGCAGCAGATTCGTCTCCCAGCTCCTCAAACACGGCCACCAGACGGCGGGCGGCGGCCTGGGCTTCGGTGGCGGGAATCAGCGGCAGGGCGGCCCGCAGCACGTCGGCAGGTGTCCAACCCAGGTCAGAGGAACCGGACAGCAGGGCGCGGGCGTGGGTCGGCAGGCGGGCGGGCGAGAACCCAAGAGCAGCCCAGAGAACGGCGTCAGGAATCACGGCAGGCAGCGCCACTACCGACAGGCCTGCCAAAGCCACTGTCAGAGAACGAATCTCCGGATCGGCCACCAGCCGCGCCGCGCCACTTTCGCCCTGTCCTGCCTCGCCCCGGCCCACGCTCGCCAGCAGGGTGAGGCGGTCTAGGTTGCGGCCCGTTTCGCGCACCAGAGCGTCGGCGGCGGCGCGGCCAATGCCGAGGCGGGCCATCAGGTAGGCGCGGGCCTCGGCGGGCGTGGGGGGGTGCAGTTCGATGACTTCTGCCCCGCCCGTGGGCAAGTGGGCTTTTAATTCTGCCGCATCTTCCAGGGCCAGCAACACGGCCAGGCCTGCCGGAGCGCGGCGCAGCAGATGTTCGGTGGCCCAGAGCGCCGCCGAAACGGGCGTGCCATCGGGCAAGCGGGGCGGGTCTCCGGCCCAGTTCAGATCGGCTGTGACACGGGCCAGCAGCACCCCTGCCCCATCTGATCCCGCCCGGCCCAGCAACGCAGCGCGGGCGGCTTCGGCCTGAGCCGCCGCCAACGCTGCAAAAGAACGTCCAGCAGCGGGGGAAGCGGGCAACTGCTCGGAAGCGTCACCCGCCAGCGAGAGCCGTAACACCGCCCTATGCTCGGCAGCCAACGCCGACGCCACATGATCCAGCAGCACCGTTTTGCCTGCCCCCTGCCGCCCGGTCACGATCATTCGGGGCGTCCTTCCCGCCCGCACCCCGGCCAAAAACTGCTTGTAAGCCCGCTTTTTGCTGCGGCCCAGGAGTTCCAGTTCATCGGGCAGGGGGGTGGGGGCACGGGGCAACGAGGCAGTAGGTAAGGGACGGCCTGCTTCCCGCGCCAAGTCCGTGAGAATGCCTGCCAGCGCTGATTTGTCGGCGGGCGTGCCTATATCGCGGTAAACAATATTCCGCACCGACGCCGGATTTGCGCCGCGCGCCCGCATTTCTGATTCCAGCCAGCGCAGGCTGCCGCGTACTGCTCCCGCCGTGCCGGGTGTGGGCGGCAGATGGGCACGCAAATCGGCCAACATGCCGCGCCAGTCGAGCGGCGCAGCGTCAGGCCCGCCCATACCCGCCCGCACAGGAAGGAGAACGGCACATGCAGTCCAGAAACGACGGAATCAAGGTGGCCTGAGCCTACCACCCCAGCCCGGAGCCGTTGCACCCGGTTCATAACGACCTGTGCAGACCGTTCCTGACGTATCCATCAGACTTTCGGGGTACGGATGTGTATACTCGGTACAGCTTTTTAACTTGCAAGGGGTTCCGGCGGTCATCTGATGTCTGTCGGCTGAACTCACCTCATTACCCACCACCCACTGTCCCGGAGGAATTACCATGCGCCTAGCTCTATCGAAACGCCCCCTGTTGACCTTCGCCCTGACCCTGACTGCCGTTTCGGGCGTGGCCCACGCGCAGTCTCAGCAGGCTGCCAAAGCCCTGTACGACTCCGGCAAATGGCAAGAAGCCGCCACCGCTGCCGTCGCCCTGAACACCAGCAACGGCTTTGCGCTGGCCGCTGAAGCCACGACGGGCGGAGCAGCCCTGAGCGCCGACAACGCCAAAAAAGCCTTATTCGAGAAGGCCCAGAACTACGCGAAGCAGGCCATCAAGCTTGACCCCAACAACGCCGAAGCCTACTTCGAGTTGGCCCGCGCTCAGGGCCGCCTCGCGCAGTACAGCGGCGTATTTCAGAGCCTCCCCCTCGGCCAGGACATGAAGAAAAATCTGGATCAGGCCAGCAAGCTGAACCCCAAATTGGCGGGCGTGTACGTGGCGTTGGGTCTGTGGCACGCCAACTTGGACGTCGGCGGCCTGAAAGGTGTGGCCGGACGCGCCATCGGCGGCAGCAAGTCGCAAATTACGCCCAACTTCGAGAAGGCCATCGCCCTCGAACCCAACGTAGCCGTTCACCGCATCGAGTACGCCAACGCCCTGCTGAGCCAGAACAACAAGGCCGCCGCCGCCGTGCAACTGGAAAAAGCCGTGACCATCGCCGCCGACACGTTCTGGCAAAAGCGTGATCTGGACGCCGCCAAAGCCAAACTTGCGACGCTGAAGTAAGGCACTCTGGAACGTGGATCGTAGATCGTGGGAGAAATCAAACCACGTTCCACGATCCACGTTCTTTACTCCCCACACCCGGCAACCCACTACCCGTTCAGCAACGTCACCGCGCCCGCTAGCACCCGCACCTGAATTTCCCTGACTTCGCCCGACAGGTCGCCGTCGAGGTGCAGGTGGGTGGGCGCGGCCCAGCGAATGGTCACGGCCTGCCCGGTGGCGTGGTAGACGCGGGGCTGGCCCAGATGCGTGCCGCGCAGCACCCGTCCCATCAGGCCAAGCAGTTGCGGGCGGGTCACGGGGCCGCTGGCCAGGGCATTCAGTTTGCCGTCATGCGCGTCCGACTGTGGGCTGATCAGAAAACCGCCGCCGTAGCGGGTGCCGTTCATAACAGCAGCCAGGCAACTGGGGCCGGAATACACTGTCTGGCCGTCTACGCTCAGGGTCAGGTCAGTGAGTTGAAGGTCGCGCAGGGCAGCCAACGCGCCCCACAGGTAGCGGCCAAAGCCGGTCAGGCGGGCGGGGGCGCGGAGCATGGTGGCGGCCACCTGTGCGTCGAAACCCATGCCGAGGCCGTTCAGGAGCAGCCGGGGCACACCCGCGCCCGCGCCTTCGGTCACGGTGGCTTCCAGCGCATCCACCCGGCGCGGCGTGTAGCTCAGGCGATCCAGGGCTTCTCCGAACTGGCCCGCTTTCAGGCCCAACATTCCGGCGTAATCGTTGCCACTGCCCAGCGGCACAATCGCCAGGGGCCGCGCCCCGTTGCCGATCAATGCGGGCAACAGTGCGCCCACCGTGCCGTCTCCACCGACAGCCAGCACCGCCACATCTGCGGGCAGCGCCTGCACGCGGGCCAATGCGTCGTCCCCCGACCCCGCCGAAATCAGTTCGAAGTCGAAGCGGCGGGCCTGTAACTCTCCTTCCAACCGGGGCCACTCGCGCGAGGCGAGGCCGCGCCCCGCGTGAGGATTGAGCACCACAGCGTAACGGCGCTGGGCAGACGGTGCGGGCGGAAAAGGTGCAGAAGTCACGGTTAGTTCAGGATACGGCGGGAAGAGGAGATAGGCTTCACAGGGCTCTATCAATCTCCTTATTGAGAATAATTCCTATTAAGGCTAGACTGTCTTATGCCCGACGCCTTGCCTACTCCCCCCGCTACCCGGCCCCCCGCACACGATCAGGCCTTTATTTTGCAAAAGGTGCAGCCTGCTCTGCTCGGCCTGATGGACGGCAGCGTCAGCACTCTGGCCCCGATCTTTGCCACCGCTGGACTGACCGGAAATCCAATGGACGCCTTCTGGGTTGGCTTTGCGGCCAGCGTGGGTGCGGGCATCAGCATGGGCCTGGCCGAGGCCCTCAGTGACGACGGCCTGGTCAGCGGGCGCGGCAAACCCTTTGCACGCGGCGTCATTACGGGCGCGGCTACCATTTTGGGTGGCATGCTGCACACACTTCCCTTCCTGATTCCCGACCTGCAAACCGCGCTGACGCTGGCCTACGTGGTGGTTATCGTCGAACTGCTGATTATCGCGCTGATCCGCTGGCGCTATATGCACAGCCCGTTGCGCCAGACCATTGTTCAGGTGATCGTGGGCGGCGCAGTGGTATTTGGCGTGGGCGTGTGGCTGGGCAAATTGGGCGCGGGCGGGTGAACAGGGGCGGGGGGCTCAGTTTCCGGGGGCTTGGTCTGAGGGGGGAGGATCTGAAAGTCTAAGGAAGGTCAGGGGCAAACGCTGGGGCTTCTCAAGCCCGTGCTTTTGCCCCTTTTACTTTCTGCCCACCACTGACCGCCCTTCTTAGTTGAAGGCCGCCCGCTGCGGTTCCGGCAACCTGTAGGCAATCAGGGCGCTGGGAATCAGCAGGCTCAGGCTGACCAACGCCGCTGTTGTCGGGCTGGTGACATCGGCCAACGCGCCCACCAAGAAAATCAGGATGCCGGCAAAGCCCCACGAAAAACCCATCATGATAGAACTTGCCACCGCCACATGACCGGGCGCGTATTCCTGCGCGGCGACCACACCCACTGGAATACTGGCGTTCACGGCGGCCCCAACCACGAAGGTCAGGGGGTAATACCACCAATTGGCCGGACTGCTGAGAATCAGGACGGCAAAAAACGGAATGGTGGTGAGGATAGCCGCCCGCAGCACGGGAACCCGCCCGCGCTTATCGCTGATTCGCCCACCCACGATGCCGCCGATGGCGCTGGCAACAGCGTACACGCCCAGTGTCAGGGCCACTTCCCGCGCTCCGAACCCACGCGCCAGCAGCATAAACGGCAACATGGCGTTGTAGCCCATGCTGGCCAGAGAGCGCAGCACCGCCATGCCCCACAGCCACACGATTGGCCCCCGGAAGATTCGCAGATATTCGGCAGCCCCTACGCGCTTGCTGCTCTGCTTGCCGGAAGGCGTAACGGCGAAAGTAATGGCAGCAATGACCGCCCCGATCAGGGCGAACCACGGCAGATGCGTGAGGCCCACGCCCGCAAACACTGGCCCAAGCGCCATGCCGCCTGTGCCGCCTGCACTAAAAATGCTGGCCCACAGGCCGCGCTTGTCGGGTGGGCTGTTTTGGGCCACATAAGCTGCCCCCGCCGGATGAAAAAAGCCGCTGCCGAAGCCCGCGACCGCCACCAGCAGCACCAGTGCGCCGAACCAGGGCACAAAGCCCATCAAGGTGAGTCCAATTCCGGTCATCAGGGGGCCGAGCGCGGCGGCGTAACGGCGATCCAGCCGTTCTCCGACGACGCCCAACAGAGGCTGCATTACGCTGCTGGTGAGGGAGAATACGCTGGACAACAGCGTGACGGCGGCGATGCTGACCCCAAATTTGCTCTGGAGTGCCGGAGTCAGGGGCGTGAGCATGGCCCCATACGCGTCGTTGATAAAGTGCCCCGCCGTAACGGCCAACGCGACGGCAGTGGCCTGCCGGGTGACGGTGTGGGCAGTTATGGCCTGATTGGGGGCCTGCGCCGACGAAGGAGAAACGGGAGCCTGCATGGTCTGCACCCTACTCCCCTTGTTGCGGCCTGCGTGCGGCACCCACCCATGCCGTGTCCAGTAGTGCGGGCCAGTGCTCAGACCCTCGCCTTGATATTCACCCCGGTCATTCCACCGATGTTTGAAACGTTTGAACTGAGTTCAGGTCAGCTTTCCGACGAATGAAGGCTTTAGCAGCGTAGTCTAGGGCTGTGATGCTGAAGTTCCGGGAAGTGATCGCCACCGCTCTGCCTTCTGAAGAAGGGGTTCGGACACGTCTGGCAGGATTACAGACCCATGACTGGACAGAAGTAGCAAGCCGTTTTGGAGCCCTGCTCCCGGAATTTGATGGGGTGGTCGCCCTTCCCGCCGCACAGCAGCTGGCACAGTCGCTGGCCCGAGCACGCGGCCTTCCCGCCCTACACACAGCCAGAAGCATCTCCACGGGCCACTGGACGCTTCTGGATACTGGAGATGCGAGCGGAGAAGTGGTGATCGTGACCGAGCAGTTGACAGACGGGTTGGCCGAGTTGGAAATAATGTTGCTGTGCGCCGAGAAAGGGATGAATGTAATTTCGGTGTTGGCCGCCGTAGAGCGCACCAACGCCGCTGGCCGCATTCGACTGGAACTGCACAACGTAACAGTCTTGTCGGCGGTTCAACTGGCCGATACCCCGGTGGGCCTGGTCTTCGAGCGCCGAACGCCCCAGAGCATGGCCCGCTGAGCATAACCGGCAGAGACCATTACCGCTCAGGCGCTCCTATGGGCTATGAATCCTAACCTTGGGCCACGCGATTCAAACTCCACAATTCCGCTCAAGCTGGCGAGGTCTGATCAACCCTGTAACCTCTCAGCGCGGCATTCTCTGCAGGCAGGCGCACCAGCAGCAGCAGGGCAGCATTGAGCACCGTGTAAGCAAGTGCGGTTCGCCACGCGCCGACAGCGAGCGGTGCGGCGGCGATTTCCAGGGCCACCACAGCATAGTTTGGATGCGGTAGAAGGCGGAATGGCCCACCTGTGACGCGCTTTCCACCCGGCACGATCAGAATGCGGGTATTCCAGTAACGCCCCAGCGTGCGAATGACCCAGTAGCGCAGCGGTTGCGCCAGCACGAACAGCGCCAGTATCGGCCAATGCACGCGCCCACCCCTCTTGCGTCCTTCTAGCAGCAGGGCCAGCATCCAGGTGGGGTGCAGAATAAAAAACAGCGGGTAATGGGCCTGGCCATATTCCACTGCGCCCTGCTGCCGCGCCCAGCGTTCGTTGGCGCGTGCCAGCCGCAGTTCGAGGAGCCGCTGCACGATCAGGAAGGCGAAGAGAATGGGGGCGAGTTGGCGGGCGGTCAAAGCTGACTTCCCAGCAAAGCATCAGCCGCAGCATCGGCGTCCAGTTCTCCGCGTGCCACACGGGCATAAAGGTCGGCGCTGGTATCACGGGCGCGGCGCAGCAACCGCTCCTGCACCAGCGAGCGAACCTCGAATTCGGCGCGGCGGGTGCGGCGCCCGGTCAGACCTGCCGCGCCGAGATGGACACGGTGGGCCAGTACAGCGGCGACCAATCCGGCAATTCCTGTCGGCTCCAACCCCTGTCCTGTGCTGCCCTGCTCCAGTCTGCCCTGCCCTGCACCCGCCACCGTTTTTTGAACGGGTGCAAACCAGGTGTGTTCGTCGTGTGCGCCGAGGCCCTGCGCAGCCACCAGTTCGCGCACGGTTCGGTCGGCACCCGGCAAATCAGCCTTGTTCACGGCGATCACATCGGCAATTTCCATAATGCCCGCCTTGAACGCCTGCACACCGTCGCCGCCCGCCGGGGTCAGAACGAGCAGTGTATGGTCGCAGGCCGAGGCCACATCCACCTCCGATTGGCCCACACCCACCGTTTCCAGAATCACCCAGTCGAAACCCGCGCCTTCCAGCAGCGCCAGCACTTGCATCGTGCGTGCAGACAGGCCGCCCAACGCTCCCCGGCTCGCCAGAGAGCGCACGAACACGCCCGCGTCGGCGTGGTGGCGCAGCATCCGGATGCGGTCTCCGAGAATCGCGCCGCCCGAATAGGGGCTGCTGGGGTCGACGGCCACCACCGCCACCCGCTGCCCCAACCCGCGCAGGTGGGCAATCAGGGCGTCGGTGAGGGTGCTTTTGCCGCTGCCGGGGCTGCCCGTAATGCCCAGTACGATGCCGGGCTTGCGGGCTGCTTGCTCGCGTGCCACACGCAATAAAGGCCGGGCGGCGGGCAAGCCAGCCTCGGCCAACGTGAGGGCGCGGGAGAGCGCACGCAGGTCGCCGGAGCGGAAGCGGGATTCGAGAGAGGGTTGTGTGCTGTGGACTGTGGGCTGTGGATCGGGGGCCGTCATGCTCAGATTCCCGACAGGCCAGTGGTACGAATCACGTTCCAGGTTCTCTCCACCATGCTCCAGCCCCTCACTGCGCCTGCCCCAGCACGTCGTCGGCTTCCGTCGCCTCGATCAAGTCTTCCAGGTGCGCGTCGTCGTTGAAACCCAGCAACGTCCCGCTGTTTTCTCCGAGCAGCACGCGGGTTAGGCTGGTATTGGTAACGCTGAGACGTGCCCAGGCGTTGGCAGGCACACCGCCCAGAGCCAGGCCCACCGCCACACGCACGACGCCGCCGTGAGTAAACACCAGCACGCGTCCGCCGGGATGCCGCACCCGCAGGCGGTCAAAGGCCGCCCCGCAGCGGGCAAACAGGTCTTCCATGCTCTCGCCGCCGGGTCTGCGGGTGGCCCACGGTTCCCGGATCAGGGTGCTCAGGTAGTCGGGAAAGCGGGCGCGAATATCAGCAATGACGAGGCCCGACAACTCGCCCACGTCTATTTCACGCAGGCCGGGGTCGGCTTGCACAGGCGGGTTGCCCAGCAGGCGTTCGGCCACCGCGTCTGCCGTTTGCGAGGCCCGCACGAGGTCGCTGGTGTACACGGCGTCAAAGTGAAGTCCGGTCAGGCGCTCGGCCAGGCTGGCGGCCTGCAAAATCCCGATATGACTCAGGGGCACATCGGTCTGGCCCTGATACCGGCCATCGGCATTCCAAGTACTTTCACCGTGCCGCACCACCCAGAATTCGGTGGCGGTGGCGCGGTCTGGGGGCGTAAAACCAAAAGGCGCGAGGCGTTTGCGGGGTGCGTCGGAACTCAAGAACTCACCCCTTCTCGCTGGGGCGTGAACTGCACGCCGCTGCCTTCGGTCATTTCACCGATAATCCAGGGGCTTTCCCCGGCGGCTTGCAGGGCGTTCAGGGCCGCTTCAGCTTGCTCGGCAGACACGATAAACAGGAATCCCACACCCATATTCAGGGCACGGAAGCCTTCAGCGCGGGCCACATTGCCGCGTTCCAGGATCAGTTCGAACAGGGGCGGTACTGTCCAGGACGCAGTATTGATCCGCATGCCCACGCCTTCCGGAAAGATGCGCGGGGGATTGTCGACCAAGCCGCCGCCCGTGATGTGGGCCATGCCGCGCACATCCACCTCAGCGGCGGTAAGG
Source organism: Deinococcus sp. QL22 (assembly GCF_023370075.1). Classification (NCBI taxonomy): domain Bacteria; kingdom Thermotogati; phylum Deinococcota; class Deinococci; order Deinococcales; family Deinococcaceae; genus Deinococcus; species Deinococcus sp. QL22. The sequence continues at coordinate 2,614,117 of NZ_CP097149.1, read as the reverse complement.
GCATCGAAGGCCGGGCCATAAGCGCGGTGCGGAATCGGCAGCACTTCTGTCAACGATTTCCCACCCAAGTCGGCGCGGGCCTGTTGCCAATCCAGACCATCGAGTGCCATGCGGGCAAGGCTGAAGCCGTTGGTATGCAGGCCGCTGCTGGGCAGGCCGATCACGGCGTCACCGGCCCGGATGCGCGAGCCGTCTATCAGCTTGGGCCGGTCCACGACGCCCACAATCGTGCCCACGATGTCCAGTTCTCCCTCTACGTACACACCAGGCATTTCGGCAGTTTCGCCGCCCAGCAGGGCCACGCCCAGCGCCTCACATGCCTCTGCCGCACCCGTGACCACATCGGCTACCGCTTCGGGCCGCAAGACCCCCATCGCCACGTAATCCAGGAAAAACAGGGGCCGTGCGCCCTGCACCAGAATATCGTTGGCGCAGTGGTTCACGATGTCTGCGCCGAGTCCCTTGAACTGGCCCGCCCGCACCGCGACCTTGGTTTTGGTACCGACGCCATCGGTAGAAGCCACCAGCACCGGATCGGTCATTGGGCTACCGTCTGTGCCCGTAAACTGCGCCCGGAACAGCCCGCCAAAGCCGCCGATGCCGCCCAGAACTGCGGGCGTATGCGTGCGTGCCACGGCATATTTCATCAGGGCCACAGCCCGGTGTCCGGCGTCTATGCTTACTCCTGCCCGTTCGTATGCGGAGCCTCCGGCCTGCTTGCCCGCTTGCGTGTCTTCCGTCATGATCCTCCCGCCCGCGCCACCGCCCGCTTGCCTTCCGGCTTTGGGTGGACGGCGCAACCGTGAGGCAGTCTACCTGACAGGAGAATGACCGGGCGGTTTAGGAGTCGGGCGTCTGGTCAGGTGAAGGAGTCGAACTTGACCGCGCTGCCCGCCGCCTGCCCATCCAGGTGCGCCAGCCTGCCACCGCCGCCACCAGCAGCGACAGCACGCCCAGGCCCCACACCATGCGTGACGTAGACCCAGACAGCCAGATGACCAACAACGTGACCGGAAACGCGCCCGCCGCCGTTGCCAGCATGAAGGGGCGAAACGGCATCCGGGCCGCGCCCGCCACCAGATTCATCACGTCGGCGCTGAGAATGGGCATCAGGCGCACCATCAACACGCCCTGAACGCCGTGTTTGCGGGCAAAATCTTCGGCCCGCTTGCGGGTGCGCTCGCCTGCCAGCATCCTGACCAACTGGTCTCCGACGCCGCGCCCCAGCCAGTAGCCCGCCACCGCGCCCAACAACGTGCCGATATATACGATGAAGAAGCCCTCCACGGGGCCGTAAGCGCGGGCAGTGACGGCGGTCATGACCAGCGCGGGCAGCACCGGAATAACGGCCTGAGCCACGAACGCCGCGATCAGGGCCAGCGGGCCAGCCCAGCCCAGGCCATCGACCCAGGCGTGCGTGACCCCCGGATCGGAGGAGCGCAGGGCCGCAGCCCCAGCCGCGAAAAAAGCCCGGACGTCGGGAATGAGGAACAGGATGCCCAGCAGGGCCAACACGCCGCCCAACAGCAGATACCGCAAGTAGGCAGGCGCACGGGCAGAAGTGGCAGACGACATCTGAGGCCAGTTTAGACAAGGCATGTGAGGAATGCGCGGGACGAAAGCTGGAGACGTGTTGGACTTTCCCCTCTGCATCTTCACTCTTTCCCTTCCCACCGCCCGCCGCTCTACACTGTCGCTCCATGCGCCCCGAACTACTAGAACGCGCCCTCTCGCTGCTGCCCACCGCTGCCTCTCATCCTGAATTGGCCCGCTACTTTGCCATGCTGCGCGACTACCCGATACGCGGCGGCAAAGGCATTCGCAGCGAACTGCTGCTGGCGAGTGCTGGGGCGCACGGTGTACAAAGGGGTACGGAGGCCTGGGAACGCGCCCTGTGGCTGGCAACCGCTTTGGAACTCTTCCAGAACTGGGTGCTGATTCACGACGACATAGAAGACGACTCCGAGGAACGCCGGGGTCAGCCCGCCTTGCACCGACTGCACGGGGTAGCACTCGCCATCAACGCCGGAGACGCGCTGCACGCCTATATGTGGGCCGCTGTTCACCGCGCGGGCGTGCCGGGGGCGATGGAAGAATTCTTGGCGATGATTCACCGCACCGCAGAGGGCCAGCACCTTGATCTGGCATGGGTGGAGCGCCGCGAATGGACGCTGAAAGAGGCCGACTACCTGCACATGGTGAGCCTGAAAACCGCCCACTACACGGTGATCGTGCCGCTGAGACTGGGCGCACTGGCCGCAGGTTTGGCCCCCGACGAACGCTTTACGGCGGCCGGGCTGGCCCTCGGCGCGGCCTTCCAGATTCGGGATGATGTACTGAACCTGCTGGGCGACCCGGCCAAATACGGCAAGGAAATCGGCGGCGACCTGTTGGAAGGCAAGCGCACCCTAATCGTGCTGCACTGGCTCCAGACCGCCTCGGCACAGCAAAAGGACATCTTCTTGGAACAGATGCACCTGGATCGCCCCGCCAAAGACGCCACCACCATTGCCGACATTCACCGCTGGTTGCTGGACAGCGGCAGCGTGGCCTACGCACAGGCCTATGCCTATGCACAGGCTAGGGAAGGAATTGAGCTATTAGAACAGGCGTTGCAAGACGCGCCGGATCAGACAGCCGCCGCACGCTTGGTGGGCGCGGTGCGGGAATTGGCGAGCCGGGAGGCCTAGGGGTGGGGGAAGGAGCAAGGGTTTAAGGGGTGAGGCAGGGCAATTACGTTGCTCCCAACCTCCCCCCTCTCCTGCAGAGCTGTACCAGCCAAGGGGGAAGGGCTAAAAACAAACATCACATCGTCGCCGCCCAACTCCGTGTGAGGCCCCAAGGTGCGTGCAACGCGCGGGCCAATTCCAATGTCAAGACGACTGGCAATTCCGCTTCAAGTGAGCGAACAAGCTAACTCAAAACGCGACAAGATGAATCCTCCCGAGCGGACTCGCAGAGCTGCGAAGCAGAGCGCTTCGCTCCCCCTATCCGGTGGGGTAAGGGGCTGGGGGGTGGGGCAAAGCGTAGGACAAGCCCAACCACCCCTCACTTCAAACCAACGCCAAAGCCCCCGCTGCAAACTGCCTGAAGGCCCCATTCAGCGCCCGAATTGCCCCATCCTGCCCCTCCCCATCCCGCAAGTACAGGCCCGCATTGACCTCTATTCCAAACGCGGGAACGCCCGTGCGCCGCTGATGGTTCAGGCTCAGCGTGTCGGTGTCCCACGGATCGCCAATCGCCACGCGGGTAAATTCTCCGGTGAGCAGCGGCGCAAACGCTTCGGCGCAGACGGATTGCAGGGCGTCCCACTGGGCAAGCGGAAAGGTAGGCGTTTTGGCACTCCCCAGCATGAGCGTGATGCCAGGGCGCGGCACGCCGGGGGTGGGGCTGAGGGCGGGGCCATACGGAGCCATGCTGTGGCCCACGATCATCAGGCGCTTGCCCGCCAGTTCGGCCTGTACCTGTGCATCAAAGGCGTCCCACAGGCGGCGCAAGCGGCTTTCGCGGGCAGCGGGTGATAAGGCAAAGTCAGCCGGATACAGCGGCGAACGGTCAAAATCAATGACCTTGATGACGCCGTTGTCGGCGGTGTCGTTCCGGTCACGGTTGAGGTCTACGGCAAAGCGGCTCCACGCGGCCTGCACATGCCCCGCCCCCGGCACCAGGTAGATCAGGTCGGTGAAGGGATCGCCTTCCAGAAACACCCGGCGCAGGAAGGCGGCACGCTTGGCACTGTCGAAGGCGTCGTCGCCCAACATGTCGTGCAGCACGTCGGCGGGGAGCTGGCCGGAAGGGTGGGGCGTGACGATCAGCAGGTCAGAAAGGGAACCGGACATTGAGAAAGCATAAGCCCAAGCTTCTCCTCCATCCCACGTCTCACAACCCACACCCCATTTCTTTCCTGCCGCCGAACGTAGAATGGGGGGCGTGCATCTGGAGTCCCTGTCTACCCTGAATTACCGCAACCTCGCACCCGATACGTTGCATTTCCCGGCGGGCGTGACGGGCGTGTACGGGGAAAACGGCGCGGGCAAGACCAATCTGCTGGAAGCGGCGTATCTGGCCCTGACCGGCCTGACCGACGTGAACCGCCTGGAGCAACTGGTGCAGTCGGGCGAAAAAGAGGCCTATGTGCGGGCGGATTTGCAGCAGGGCGGCAGCCTGAGCGTGCAGGAAGTGGGGCTGGGGCGCGGGCGGCGGCAACTGAAGGTAGACGGCGTGCGCGTGAAGACCGGAGACCTGCCGCGTGGCAGCGCCGTGTGGATTAGGCCCGAAGACAGCGAACTGGTGTTCGGCCCCCCTGCTGGAAGGCGGGCGTATCTGGACGCGCTCCTCTCGCGCATCAGCGCCCGCTACGCCGAGCAACTGGCCCGCTATGAGCGCACGGTGTCGCAGCGCAATGCAGCCCTCAAAGGCGGCGAAGAATGGGCCATGCACGTCTGGGACGACCCCCTGCTGAAACTCGGCGGAGACATCATGTTGTTTCGCCGCCGCGCCCTGACCCGGCTGGACGAACTGGCAGGCGAGGCCAACGCCGCGCTGGGCAGCCGCAAACCGCTGAAGCTGACCCTGACCGAATCCACCACCCCCGAACACTACGCCCGCGACCTCAGCGCCCGCCGGGGCGAGGAGCTGGCACGCGGAGCCACCGTGACCGGGCCGCACCGCGACGACCTCACCCTGACGCTGGGCGACTTTTCGGCCTCCGAATATGCCAGCCGGGGCGAGGGCCGCACCGTCGCTCTGGCCCTGCGCCGCGCCGAACTGGAACTGTTATCGGAAAAATTTGGAGAAAAGCCGGTGCTGCTGATCGACGACTTTAGCGCCGAACTTGACCCGACCCGCCGCGCCTTCCTGCTGGACTTGGCCGCCAGTGTGCCGCAGGCCATCGTGACCGGAACGGAAAGGGCGCCGGGAGCCGTGCTGACCTTGCGGGCGCACGCGGGCCGCTTTATGCCCGAAGACCAACAACAGGCTCCCCTAGAGGCCAGCGCATGAGCAAAACCCGGCGCTGGGGCGGCACTCTGGGCATTGCCGAACTGATGGGCGCGACGCTGGGCACGGCCCGGATTGCCAAGGGCGTGCAGCGGGCGCGGGCCATTCTGGCCTGGCCGCAGGCGGTGGGGCCAGAGATCGCCAAACTCACGCGGCCCCGGTCTCAGCAGGGTTCTACGCTGTTTGTAGAGGTGCGCGACAGTGCCACCGCTCACCACCTCAGCATGCAGCGCCACCATTTTTTGAAGGCGCTGAATGCCCTGCTGGGCGATTATCCGATCAATGAAATCCGATTTAGCGTGGGCACGATTCGCAGCACCACCAAAGCGGCGGCCCCCACGCCTGCACCGCTGCCCGCACCCGATCTCGAACGCGCTCAGGCGTTGGTGAAAGGCATAGAGGGCGACCTGAAACCCGCCGCGCTGCGGGCCGCCGAAGCTATCACGCGGGCCAGAAAATGGCGTGAGCAGCAGGGGTGGCGGCCCTGTCCGGTCTGCAATGAGGCCAGCAAGGAACAGCCCTGCCGCGCCTGCGCCCTCTCCTTGGAAGACCCCAACGTAAAACGCGCCGCTAAGTTGCTGATGCGCCTGCCGGAGAGATTGCCCACGCTGTCTGGGCCACTGGGAGACAGCGGCATGAACGCGGCCCGCACGTTGGCGCTGGAGGAACTGAAAAGCCAACTGGATTTGCTGGCGCTGGAATGCGTCCGCAGTGGGCCGAAGCCGGATTCAATAGGCCAAGGCTACCGCGAGTTCTTGCTTCAGCAGGCCGAAATCTTTTTGTCGCTGACCTTCCGCAAACCGCGTGTGCAACTACTGCCGTCCGAACGTGCCGCCCTGCCCGAACGAACGAGAAATGTGCTGAATTCGGGGCGGTGAGGGAGAGGGAAGGTCTAAGGGTCTAAGGGCAGGTGAAGGGCAATCGCTGACGCTCACTTACCCCCTGCCCCGCTTAGGGCAAGGGAAACAACAATCCCCACACCGCCACCCTAAACCGTTCCCACCCGAATGCGTGTGAGGCCGTCGTCCACGCAGTGGGCGGGCCAATTCCATTTTGGAATGAACTGGAAATTCCGCTTCAGATAGACGAAGAAGGCGAGTTGTAACGCGACAAGATCAATCCTCCACAGCGGACTCGCAGAGCTGCGAAGCTGGGGAATCCAACGTAGGACAAGCCCAATACGTCAAAATCTCAACCTAAATCAGAACAGCCCCGGCTGCCCCACCATATCCGCAGGCTCCGGCTTCACCAGCCCTTCCGGCTCCTTTTCCCCGCGCAGTACGGCGGCCACCTCCCGAATATCACGCCACGTCAGGCTCTTTGGCCCCCCCGCCGCACGGCTTTCATTTCTCAGCAGGTAGGCGGGGTGAAACATAGGCATGAGGAGGGCGTCATGGGTCCACGTGTCGCGCCGGAAGGGGTGCCAAGAGCCGCGAATACGGGTAATCCCCTGCCGGGTGCCCAGCAAGTACTGCGTAGGCGTGTTGCCCAAACTCAGGATGATCTGTGGGCGCAACAGGGCCAACTGCGGCTCCAGCCACAGCTCGGTGCAAATCTGGGTTTCGTCGGGTTCGGGGGCGCGGTTTCCCGGCGGACGGCATTTGACGATATTGGTGATGTAGGTGTCGGCCCGCGTGAGGTTCACTGCGGCCAGAATCTTGTCCATCAGTTGTCCGGCGCGGCCCACGAACGGGCGACCCAACCGGTCTTCGTCGCCCCCCGGCCCCTCCCCGATGATGACCAGACGGGCCTGCGGATTTCCGTCGGCCACCACGACCTGCGTGCAGCCGGGCCGCAATTTGCAGGCCGTACAGCCCTTGGCCCGCAGTTCCAGAGCTTGCAGGGCGGCGGCATCGGCCAACGCCAGAGTTGCCGAGGCTGGATCGGGGGAAAACGGGTGGGGGGCCGTCATGCCTCAACCATAACGCGCCGCGCTCCTGCACAGCGGAACGCAAATGACGGTTGGAAAGGAGTCCTTAGCCGGAGGTCAGTTCGCTGGGAGTATCGCTCGTGGGCACAGGTGCAACCGGAGCGGCTTCTTCTTTAGGACTGTCCATCTTGGGGCGGCGGCTGCGGGCCTCGCGACGGGTCTTGGGGTCGAGGCCCACCAGCAAAAAGAAGTTCTCTAGGGCGTTCTCGCGGCCCTTGAGGTCAGGATATTCGTGTTCAGCCGTGCCCGTGGAAAAGGGAATGGCCTGATACAACTCCAGCGCGTGGGCCACGACGTCGGAGGGAGCGTGCTTTTCAGCGTGCGTGCCGAGGTCGACATAGAGGGCGCGGCGGCTTTCGGCGTGGGCCAAAAATGCGTCCGGGTGGGGCGTTTCGGGGGCACGCAGCATGTCCTGACGGGCAATACGGCGGTAGTGTTTCAGGCCTTGCAACATCTGTTCGGTACTCATCGGTTCTTTCATCAAGCCTCCAGCGTAGGCAGCGGGTCAGGGGCGGAGAAAACGGGCACGCAGAAAAGCGGCGATTGGCGAGAGTATAAGCGCGGGCCGGGGCAGCCGTGACCAGGTCATCTGAACTGTGAAGCCCGTTTTTCATCATGAGAACCCTGAGAAAACGACTTTTTGGCATTGGCTCTAAACCCGCCCAGCATCACACCTTAAGCTTGAAATCAGAAATGAGCCGCTTTCTGAGAACATTGAGATAAAGGCGCATGAACAGGCACAATATGAATTTTTGAGTGCGCATAGAGACCGTATAGGCGCATAAAACACCGGTTTTACCCAGTGGATTAAGGCCAAATAAATAAAGATGGGATAAACTTCAGGGGTCGATGAATGCCTTCCGAGTCCTAATGATTGCCGCCGCGTTGAGCACTTCCAGCTCCTTGGCCGCCACCTACACCGTTAAATCTGGCGATACTTTGTATTCCATCGCGCGTGCTACCCGCGTGGACGCTCCCACGCTGATGAAGCTCAACCGTCTGAACAGCACCACCATTCAGGTTGGTCAGCGCCTGAATATTGGCGGCAGTGCGGCCCCTGTGGTCAACCGTCCCGCCGCGCCCCAGCCCCAGGCCGCCGCTGCTCCGTCGCGTGGCGGCGTGTTCGTTCGCAGCGCCGCCAACCGCTGGCTGGGCATCCGCTACGTGCTGGGCGGCACAGGCGGCGGCGGCATCGATTGCAGCGCCTTCACCATGAATGTGTTCCGCTCGCTGGGCATCAACTTGCCCCGTACCGCCGCTGCCCAGTGGCGTAGCGGGAGCCCTGTCAGCCGCCGCGACCTGCGTGCAGGCGACCTCGTCTTCTTCAACACGATGGGCCGCACCGCCAGCCACGTCGGGCTGTATGTAGGCGACGGCATGATGGCCAATGCCAACAGCTACCGGGGCCGCACCGTCGTCGAGCCACTGTTCAGCAATGTCTACTGGGCCAGCCGCTACAACGGCGCACGCCGCGTTCTGAACTGAACCCAAACCAAGAAAGGCATTCACCGACCAGCCCCTGCCAACACGCGGGGGCTTTTGCTTTGCTTTTTGCGAAGGACGAAGGGCATCCGAGGAGCTAAGCCCGGCTATCAGCGCTCTTTAACGGTTGTTGCTGCTTGCACCAATGTAATCAGCCGACCTCAACTCCAGCCAAAAAGGAGAAGGTGGCACGTGGCCCCTTCTCCTCCATTTGAATCTGATGATATTTGATTCTGTTTGGCCGTTACTGACGAATGATTTCGGCGTCTTTGGGCAGGGCACGCAGTTTGGCTGCTGTCAGGCCCGCATTGATCTTGTAGCTGGACACGTTCAGGTCGGCCAGAACTTTGTTGCCGCTGCTGACAAGTTGCAGGCGCGTGGGCCTCCAGCCTGCCTCGGTAATCCAGACGCGGGCCTTGTCGGTGCTACCCGTACCTTTGGGGGTGGCTTCCAACTGGAACAGACGGTTGCCTGCCGCGCCAGTCGTGCCCAGCAGCTTCACGCTGTACTGACTGAGCAGGGTCGCCGCGTTGCTGAGTTGCGTGAAATCCAGCCCACCGAAGCCTGCCGAGTTCGCGGCCTTCTTGACCGGAGTGACCGTGATCTGGTTGGTCAGAAACAGGTACTGACGCACCTCGTTCTTGTCGGCCACCACCACGTTATCGGCCAGAGCATCGGGCGCGAGAAATTGCAGGCGGGCCACGCTCTGTGCTGGAATGCTTTTCACGGTCAGGTCGATTTTCTGGGCAGAGGTTTCGAGGCTGGCCGTTCCGCTGAGGCGAAAGGACACGTCTTTGGCGGATTTCTGGGCGCTGTCTACGCGGTTGAGGATGTCTTGGGCAGTCTGAGCACCCGCGCCCGAGGACAGGGCCGCCAGCGCCAGCACAGAGAGGGTCAACAGATTCTTCATGCGGGCAGTATCTCGTCTGCTCTCATGAGAAGGAACCGCACGGGCTGATGGCTGGTTTAGTTGCCGGGTGTGCATCTTTGGAAGGACGCTGAAATGGTTCAGGGCGTGCTGTCCTGGGGAGAATCAGCGTCACCTGACTGACCCCCACCCAGCGGCAGGCGGTAGCCCACGCGTGCGCCGAAGCCTGCCGTGCCGCTGGGATTACGCCCACCGCGCACGTCGAGGCTCAGTTCGCCGGGGCCGATGGGCAAGCTGGCTTCTGCACCCACCCGCAGGGGAGCGCTAGCCGTGCGCCAAGGCTCGTAGGCCGAATACAGCCGGATGCTGCTCCCCTCGCCCAGCAAGTCGGGTGCCGTGACGCTGGCGGTCAGGCCGTAGGTGAGGCCCGTTACCATTAAACCTGTGCTGCCCGGATCGGTTTGTCCGCGCCCAACCAGTGCGTCCAGGCCGAGGCTCAGGCCTTCTTCGGTGGCGTAGGTGACGCCGCCCGTAACGCCCAGAATCCCCTGCCCAGCGCGTGCGCCTGCCCGGAAGGTCAGGCTTCCGGTGCGCTCGGTGGCTGGCTCTAAGGTGGGATCGTCGCCTTCACTGGGAGCAAGCACACGGGTCAGGTCGCGGCGGGATTCTATACCTACAAAACCCTGATTCTGTGCGCCAAATTCTCCGCCGAGCACAGCCACCAGCGTCCGGCTCAGGCGGTAGCGGGCGGCCACGTCAGCCGTATATCCCCGGTTCCGCAGATCAGTCGGGGCGAATGTCCACGCAGCCAGCGGGTCTACAGCGGTGGCCGACGTGGTGAAGAAACTGGCCCCCGCGTTCAGCGCCACTGGGCCTGCCGTACCCGTGGCGCGGGAAGACAGGCGCAGGCCACCCTGCCAAGTTACCGCCAGATCAGTGCGGGAACTGACGGCCCCCAGTGGCGGCAACGACAACCCCAGCGCGTAACCCACGTCTACGGCCCGGTTGGACACGCCTGCCGACAACGTTCCCGCGAAGGGAGTGCCGCCCAGCACACTGAAATTGGACACGCCGACGCGGGTGGTGGTTTGTTGCCAAAACTTGCCCCCACCCACTGTTTCCGTTCCCGTGCGGCCTGTGTCTACCTGATAGGCGACACCAAAATCCAGATCTACCGCGCCCGCCGTGCTGCCCAGCAAGGCCGCACCCAGCGCCATGCCCCTGATCTTGCCTGCCCGAATCTGCTTCATGCGGGTCAGGGTAGCAGGCGGGGAGGGGCAGGGAAGGGGCGGCAACAAGCCGCATTCAGAAACGGGTCAGGCATCCACCCAGTCAGCACGCTAGCCTAGGCTATGCGCCCCCTCCTGTTGCCCCTTGCCGCCGTTTCTGCCGCCCTCGTGGGGTGCGCCCCCCTGCAACAGGCAGTGCAGTTGCCCACCTTCGAGGTTCAGAGTGTGCGCCTGAACAGCCTGACGCTACTTGGCACCCCCACCGCCAACATCACTCTCCGCGTAAAAGTGGGCAATCCCAACGGCGTGCCCGTGCGCCTTGCCAACATTGCCACCCGCCTGATTCTGGATGGACAGGACGTGGGAACCATCGATCTGCCCAACGTGAACTTGCCTGCTCGCGGCGAAGCGGTGCAGGACGCCAACCTCAGCCTCCCCCTCACGGTCAGCACTGGCGCGACTTTCCTGAAGATTGCGCGTGGGCAGGAAACCAGCTACCGCCTAGACGGTACCTTCGCGGCTGATCTGGGTCTCTTGGGGCAGCCTACTTTCGGGCCGTTTACGCTTGCTCAGGGCGTCTGGAAACAGCCCGCGATTTTGCCGTTTTGAGGGCTGCGGGCGGTGTGGTGTGGGACGTGGGTTGTAGGCTGTGGGGATGATTTCCGACGGTTCCAGCCTGCCCGGTTCCCCCGACTTCTCTGACACACAACGGGCTTGGGCATATGTTCCCTCTCAGCCGATAGAAGGGCAGTCGGGCGGGCCGTTGTCGGGCCTTAGCTTCAGCGTCAAAGACCTCTACGGTGTGGCGGGCTGGCCGCTGACTGCCAGCACCCGCGCCCCCGTGCCCGATCCGGGCGAGAGCGTGCTGGTACGACGTTTGCTGGAACTTGGAGCCTCGGCGGTGGGCAAAACACACCTGCACGAAATCGCGCTGGGTATTACGGGCATGAACGGCTACGGCGGCACCGAGCACCCCACCTTGCCGGGGCACAGTCCAGGCGGCAGCAGCAGCGGGGCAGCGGTCAGTGTGGCGCTGAAGCAGGTGGACTTCGCACTGGGAACTGATACCGGCGGCAGCATCCGCGTTCCGGCGGCGTGGTGCGGCGTGGCAGGCTTCAAGCCCAGCAAGGATCACCCCGATTATTCGCGGGCGGGCGTGTTGCCTCTCAGCCCCACCTGCGATCATGCGGGGCCTCTGGCGCGGAATGTGGCAACGCTGGCCTGCGTCCACGCCGCACTCACCGGAACGCAGATCAAGGCCCAACCTTGGTCAGGCCTGCGCGTGGGCCTGTGGCTGCCGGAAGGCTGGACAGATCGCCCGGTGCGGGAAGCGGTAGAGGCGTTCGCGGCACAGTTGGAGGGCCTGGGGGCCAGCCTTTCCCCCGCCGTGCTGCCCGAAATGCTGGATGCCTACACCCCCATTGTGCTAAGTGAAGCGGCGCAGGTTCACCGGGAAGCGTTGCGGCAAGATGACCCCGGTTTCACGGCGTTTACGCTGGGCTTGCTGCGGCAGGGGGCGGCCCTCACGGCAGCAGAGGTGGAGGCCGCCCACGCCCGACGCGCCGAATACCGGGAGATTCTGGACGCCCTCTGGAGCAGGTTCGATGTGCTGCTGGCTCCCGCCGTGCCCACGCCGCCGCCGCTGATCGGGCAAGAAACCGCAGAGTTGGAAGGCGGCCCGCTGGCCCTGCGCCGCGCCGTGCTGCGCCTGACCGCCCCGTTTAGTCTGCTGGGGGTTCCGGCGTTGGCCCTGCCCACACAAGCTGAAGGTGTGGGCGTGCAACTGATGATGCGGCAAGGCCACGATGACCGCCTGCTGGGGCTGGGCCTCGCGCTCGAAACGGGCGCTGGCTCTGATGCTGGCTCTGAGGTTTGAAATGGGGGGGATGACTGGAAACGGCCCCCCACACTCACCCTTTCGGCATACCCTAGGGTCATGAATCTCCGCCCTGGGTGTCTTGCCCTTGCTTTGGCCCTGTCCCCGGTTGTTGCTCCCGCTCTGGCGCAGGCCGCGACTCCGCCCACGCCCACTGCATGGGGTGCACTGACCCTCAAGCTCACACGCGCGTCCATGACCGACAACAGCATGCCCACCGCCAAACTGACCCTCAGCAACGGCTCACGCACTATTTTCACGGTCACTGACTTCGACATAGGTGTGCGGTTGGTACAGCTGCGTCCCGGCGGAATGCCTGAACTGGTGGTCAGCACGTTTTCGGGCGGTGCGCACTGCTGCCTCACCGCGCACATTTTTACGCAGGACACGGGCAGCGTGCAAAACATCGGGATTCTGGATGCAGGCAACTACGGTTTCCTACCCGTAGATTTCAATAAAGACGGCACGTCCGAACTGCTGGTGGGCCTCGATTCGCTGGCCTACTATGATTATTCGTATGCCGACAGCCCCGGCCTGAATGCCGTGATCGGCTGGGACGGTATTCGACTGGTTGACCGCACCCGCGCCTACGCCTACGTGCCCGCCCAGGCCGCCGCCCGCGAACTGAAGGATTTGCAAGACCGAATGGTGAACTACCCTGAGCTGGAAAACCTGAAGCCCCGCATCAGCGGCTACTACGGCAACATGATCTTGGCAGGCAAGGGTGCAGAAGCCGAGCGCGTGCTGGCAACGGCGCTGGCGAAATCGCCCCCGGCCAAAGCGTGGTTTACCGCCAACCGCACGGGCCTGATCAGCGCCCTGTACGGCGAACCCGACCGACGCCTCAAGATCGTGAACAGCCTCGTCTACCCGGTTCCTGTTCCAGACCAAGAGTTTTGAAGCAGGCGTTGTTCATGCTGCCGCTGATGCTGGCGGCCTGTGCGCCCACTGCCCAGCCTCAATCCGTACAGGTCTTCGAGGGACAGGCCACTGTGCTGCTGCGCCCGCAACAGTACCGCCTGACCGTGACGGTGAATCCGCTGATCTACGACGCAAAGGGGGTGATGGAAAACCGCACCAGCGGAGACCGTTTTTCGGCGGCTGGCACGATACTGCCCACCCGGACGGCAGCCAGGAATTGACCATCAAGCTGGCTGCCAACGCTGGCCCCAGCGCCCGCTTCAGCATTCTGGGCTTCGGTCTGGACGGCCTGAGCGCCAAGTCGGCCGCCTTCCTGAGTGGCACGGTCAAGGGTGATCTGCTGGCCGGACGCCTGCGAGTAAATGCGCTGAGTTATCCGGTGACGCTGCGGCGGGTGCGGTAGAGGGCGGAGAGTTGAAAGGTCTAGGGTCTAAGGAAGGGCAATAGCTGGCGCTCACTCACCCCTCTCACGCAAGGGCAGCAAGTGCCACCACACCGCCACCCTCAACCTTCCCCGCCCCATCCGTGTGAGGCCCCAAGGTGCGTGCAATGCGCCGGCCAATTCCAGTTTAAAGACGATTGGCGATTCCGCTTCAGGTGAACGATTGAGCCGAGTGTGGACGCGACAAGATCAATGCTGCCGAGCGCAGCGACAACTCCCCTGACTCCTTTGGGGGTGGGGGGTGGGGGAAATCGTGGGACAAATTCAAAAACTTAATTTCAACCTCTTCCTCAACCCAACGCCAAAGCCCCCGCCGCACCCCCTCTTACGCTAAACTGCCCCTTCCTGCCCGGCAAAATCGGGCAAATTTCGGCCCCGGAATCCCTCCGGCAAGCCCCAAGGACGTGATCGAATGAAGGCCCACCTTATTACCTACGGCTGCCAGATGAACGAGTACGACACCCATCTGGTGCAGTCCCAACTGGTCAGCTTCGGCGCTCAGATCGTAGACAGCGTGGACGAAGCCGATTTTGTGCTGATCAATACCTGTGCTGTGCGCGGCAAACCCGTAGACAAGGTTCGCAGCGTGCTGGGCACGCTCCGCAAACTGAAGGCCGAGCGCCCGCTGGTCATCGGCATGATGGGCTGCCTGGCACAACTGGAAGAGGGGCAGCAGATTGCCCGCAAATTTGAGGTGGATGTGCTGCTCGGCCCCGGCAGCCTGCTCGATATCGGCAAGGCGCTGGAGAGCAACGAGCGGTTCTGGGGCCTGCAATTTAAGGACGAGTTGCACGATCATATTCCGCCGCCGCCTGTGGGCAAATTGCAGGCGCACCTGACCATCATGCGCGGCTGCGACCACCACTGCACCTACTGCATCGTGCCGACCACACGCGGCCCGCAGGTGAGTCGCCACCCCGACCAGATTTTGCGCGAGCTGGACATGCAACTGGCCGCAGGCGTGCAGGAAGTGACCCTGCTGGGCCAGAACGTGAACGCCTACGGGGTAGACGGCGGCGCGAAATTGGCCGGGTTTCCCAGCTTTGCCAACCTGCTGAGAATGGTGGGGCGAAGTGGCATCCGGCGCATCAAATTTACGACCAGCCACCCCATGAACTTTACGGAGGACGTGGCCGCAGCAATGGCCGAAACGCCCGCCGTCTGCGAGTTCGTGCATTTGCCGGTGCAAAGTGGCAGCAACCGCGTGCTTCGGCGCATGGCCCGCGAGTATACCCGCGAGGAATATTTGCACCACATCGCCAATATTCGCAAGCACATTCCAAACGCGGTCTTGGCAACAGACATCATCGTGGGCTTTCCCGGCGAAACCGAGGCCGACTTTGAGGAAACGCTGAGTCTCTACGACGAGGTGGGCTACGACAGCGCCTATATGTTCGCGTATTCAGCCCGGCCCGGCACACCCAGTTACAAGCACTTTGAAGACCTGCCGCGTGAACTGAAAGTGGAACGCCTGACCCGCCTGATTGCCAAGCAAAAAGAATGGAGCGCCCGCAAAAACGCCGCCCACGTGGGCAGTATTCAGGAAGTGTTGCTGCGCGGCGATGCCTTTAGCGAGGGTTTTCTGGAAGGCCATACGCGGGGCAATCACCCCACCGTTGTACCCAAGGTGCTGGGGATCACAGGCGCGGGTGTCCACCGGGTTCGAATTAATCAGGCCACCCCGCACATGATGTACGGCACGCTGATTGACGCCAACGGCAACGATTTACCCGAACTGCCGCGCTTTGCCCCGGAAGCGGCAGCGATGGTCAGTCCTTTGCAGATGGCATAACTGGCGTGTGGGTTGTCGGCTGTGATACGTGGGAACGGCGTCTAAGGGTCGAAGGGTCTAAGAAAAGGCCAGAACCTCAACTTAAGGTTTTTTCCCTCTCCAGCTGTGGTATTGGGACAGCTCAAAGAGAGGGGCGCTGCGAAGTAGAGGGGGCCACCGGGGAAGCGTGCCCGCCCCAAAACAAGAAGGCCAGAGCGTTAACATTCGCTCTGGCCTTCGTCTTAACTTGTATACCGGGGAAACTTCAGCCCTTCACGCTTCCGGCCAGCAGGCCGCGCACGAAGTAGCGGCCCAGCAGGATGTACACCAGCAGCGTGGGCAACGCGGCCAGAATCGCGCCTGCCATCGGCAGATTCCACGACACCGCCTGCCCGCCCGACAACTGGGACAGGGCGTAAGTGACGGGTTGCGCGGCGGTGTTGGTCAGCGTGGCCGCAAACAGGAATTCATTCCAGACCTGCGTGAATTCCCAGATGATGACCACCACGAAGCCCGGAATGCTGATCGGGAAGATAACGCGGCGGTAGATCTGCCAGAAGCCTGCGCCGTCGATGGTGGCGGCTTCGACCAGAGCGTCGGGCACATCGGCGTAGAAGTTGCGGAAAATGAGGGTGGTGATGGGCAGACCGTACACCACATGGGCCAAGATCAGGCCCCAGATCGTGCCGTACAGCCCCAGCGCCTTGATGAACTGGAACAGCGGAATCAGCACGGCCTGATAGGGAATGAACATGCCGAACAGCATCAGCGCGAAGACAGTGTTTGCGCCCCGGAACTTCCATTTGGCGAGGGCGTACCCGTTGAGGCTGCCCATCATGGCGGCCAGAATGGTGGCAACGACGGCCAAAAACAGGCTGTTGCCCAGGTTGCCGCCGATTTTGGCCCACGCCTCGGAGAAACTGGCCCAATTCAGCGCAGCGGGCCAGCGCCAGGTGGTCGCCAGATTAATCGCGTCGGGTGACTTGAGGGCGGTGGCAAACAGCAGGTAAATGGGCAGCAGGAAAAACAGCGCGGCCACGATGAGGACGATATACAAACCGGGCCGCCCCAAGCTTTTGCGGGGCGCGGTAGCAGGCGGTTTGGAGGTGGCAGCGGCAGGAATGGTGGTCATCAGTGGCTTTCCTCGGTGCGGAACTGGGAAGACAGGTAAGGCACGATGATGAATGCGACCAGAATCAGCAAGATGGTGCCGATGGCCGCCCCCAGCGCAAACTGGTTCTGGCGGAAGCTGGTCAGGTACATGTTCAGCGCCGGAACACTGGTAAAGGTGTTGTCGGGGCCAGCCATCGCGTACACGAGGTCAAAAATCTTGAGGCTGATGTGACCCAGAATAATCATGGCGCTGAGGGTGATGGGCGACAGCAAGGGGAACACGACGCGGCGGTACATGTCGATTTCGTTTGCGCCGTCCACGCGGGCCGCCTCGCGCAGTTCTTCGGGAATACCGCGCAGTCCGGCCAGATACAGCGCCATGGTGTAGCCGCTCATTTGCCACACCGCCGCAATGATGATGCCGATGAGGGCGAGATTGAAGCCGTGCAGTTCGGGCGCGGGCAGCATTTTGAGGTTAGGCGCAATGAAGATGGCCCACAGCAGCAATACGGCGGTACTGGCCGCGGCCACAAGCATCCGGGTGCGCTGGCCGCTGGCGTAAGCACGGTAAGCCACCACGCCCATGACGAGGGCCACGACCACAGCCGTGATGATCGGGAGCAGATTCCAGTCAAATTTCCAGATGGAATCGGTGGAGCTGAGCCACCCGAAGGTGCTGGCAGGTGCGCCCACTGCTGTCGGAAACTGGTTGACGCCGCCCTGAGGTTGCAGCATCCAGCGCCAGATGGTGCCCGTGACAATAAAGCTGAGGCTCATGGGGAACAAGAAAATGGTGCGCCACAGCGCCTCACCCTTGGGATTGCGGTCAAGCGCGAGCGCCAACCCTAGGCCCAGGCCCAGGCAACCCAAGATGAAAAATACCGTGAAGAAGATCGTGCTGACCAACTCCTGGCGGAAGCGGCCTTGCAGGAACCCGGTAAACAGTTCCTGATAGTTGGCAAACCCCACCCAACGAATGATAGGGTCGAGGGCCAACGCCTGCGCCGGATCGTTGCCCCAGTCGGTAAAGCTGACGTACACGGTACGGGCGATAAAGCCGTAGACGAAAATGCCCAGCAAGATGAGACTGGGGGTCAGGACGGCAATGGCCCAGAGGCGGTCTTTGGTCAGGCCTTTCAAAATGTGGCCTCCTTGGGAACGTGAATCATGAACTGAAGTGCGGGGAAAACAGCGGCACGGCGAGGGTGAGACTCAACGAACATGAGAACCAAAATGAAGGGGGTGAAGCTGAACCGTGAACACCACGATCCACGCTCCACCCCCCACGCTCAGGGCTTTTACTTGCCGAATCCAGCCCGCACGGCCAACTGCTGGGCAGCGGCGGCGGCTCCGGCACTGTTCCGGCTGGCCGAGTACTGGTCGATGATGGCTCCGAAGGCGCTCATGAAGCTTTCGGGGGCGACAGCTCCGTGCGCCATGCTGCCCACGATCTTGCTGTTCTTCCAGTCGGTGGCGGCGCTTCTGGAGTAGGTGTTGTACTTGCTCAGGTCGCTGTCAATTCGGGCGGCGATGCTGCCCTTCAGGGGGTTGAAGGCGTCCTGTCCGGCCTTGCTGCCCAGCACTTTCAGCCAGTTGGTGGCTTCGGTGCGGTTCTTGGCACCCTTGGGCAACCCGAAGGAATCGGCCAGCATCACGAAGACTTTGCTGGTTCCGGGGGCGGTGGCCCAGCCGAAGCCCGTGCCGGGGGCCAGTTTCTTGGTGGTCGTGAAGTATCCGGCAGCCCAGTCACCCATGATGTTAAAGGCGCTGGTGCCGTCTACGATCCGGTCACTGGCCTGCTGCCAGCTCAGGCCGCTGGCGTCCTTGTTGGCGCAGTCCATGACCTTGCCGAAGGTGGTGAAGGCTCCGACGACGCGGGCATCGGTGAACTTGATCTTGCCGCTGAACAGGTCTTGCCAACCCTGTGCGCCCAGCGTGCCGATCATGACGTTTTCCCAGAGGTGCTGCTGCGTCCAGTTTTCGCCCATGACCAGCGGCGCGGCCACGCCCTTACGCTTCAAAGTAGCGCAGGTCGTGATGAATTCGGGCCAGGTTTTGGGCACGGTAACGCCCCAAGCCTTCAATTTGGCTGGGTTGTACCACATGACGTTGCTGCGGTGAACGTTGACAGGCACGCTCCAGATGCCGCCTTTGCTGGAAATCAGGGCCGTCAGGTCTTTGGGGAAGGCCTTATCCCAGCCTTCGGACTTGAACAGGGCGCTCAGGTCTTCCATGCGGTTGGCGACGACCCAGGTACCGATCAGTTCTTGTCCGGCGTGGGCCTGGAAGGAGTCAGGGGGCGTGCCGCCCAGCATGCGGGTCTTCAGTACGGCTTTGGCGTTGGTGCCTGCGCCGCCCGACACGGTGGCGTTGTCGATAGCCACGGCGGGGTACTTCTGCTTGTACAGCTTCACGAGGGCTTCCAGTGCGGGGCCTTCATCGCCCGACCACCACGAAAAGATTTCGAGTTTGCCCGCAGCAGAGGCAGACGTGGTGACAGCGAGGGCGGCAGCGACAAGAAGGGCGTTCTTTAAAGAAACTTTACGCATGAGGATTCCTCCAGAAGGAATAGAAGTGGGCTAGTTGAGGTGCGCCATTTTGGAGCGGCTAAAGGTGGCCGGGTGGAGCGCGGGATACGGGATGGGCGTCTGCACGAACCTCTGGTGGAGCGCGGCTCGCGGCGGTGGAAACCGTGACCGGAGGGAGGGGGGCTTGAGAAGTGGGGTCTTGCACATTCAGAACCGGATGCGCGGCCGCCTGGGCCGTAGCATGGGCCGCGTTCTGAGCCACTGTATAGGCAGAAATGGCGTACAGATGCCGCAATCCCTGCGGCGTAAACAGATGATCGAGCAGCATCGCCCCGGCCCCCAATACGCCCGCCTCACTGCCCAGCGTGCTGAGTTCGATGCGGGTGCGCTCGGCATTGATCCGCATGGTGCGGCTCAGGGCGCTGCGCTGCACGGCGTTCAGGAATACTTCTCCAGCCTGAGACAGCCGCCCGCCGATGACCACCGCTTCGGGATTGAACAGGTTCAGTGCCGTACTGACCGCTACACCCAGATGATGCCCGCAGTCTTCCCAGACGGCACGGGCCAGGGGATCGGTGTTGGCGTGCGCCAACAGGTCGGACAGCGTGGCGGGATCGGGCAAGGTAGTGGGTATTCCTCCGGCCCGCAAAGTGGCAGCCAAGGCCACTACGACTCTAGCCGCCGCGTAACTTTCGAGGTCGCCGCGACTCTCTGGAGGGCTGCCCCCAGCCTCCTGCGCCGCTTGCTCATTGATGCTGATATGCCCGATTTCGCCCGCGCCGCCCCGCACGCCCCGGTGCAAGCGCCCACCCAGCAGTACGCCCGCGCCGATGCCTGTGGCGACTTTCACGTAGATCAGGTCTACCGCGCCCCGGTGTGCCCCAAACCTTGCTTCGGCCAACGCGCCCAAATTGGCGTCGTTGTCGACTTGAACGCCCACGCCCAACACGCCTTCCAATCTGGCCCGCACGTTTTCGCCGTCCCAACTGTGCATATTGGGGGGCTGCACCATTTGGCCCGTGCTCTGGTCGACCGGGCCGGGTACGCCTACACCCGCCAGCGCCACCACGTCCCGCGTCAGGCCCGCATCTTGGATCACACCTGCGCTCAGGTGGGCCAGCAGCGCACACGTGGCCGCTGGGCCAAGGCCGATATCATGCGGCACTTGCCGGGTCGCCAGCGTGCGGCAACGCAAATCCAGCAAGTCTACGCGGGCGTGGCTTTTGCCCAGATCAATTGCCAAGAGGCAAGCGGCCCGGTCGTTCAGTGCCAACAGTGTTGCTCGCCGCCCCGCCGTGGCCGACCCACGTGTGCCGACTTCCTGCACCAGCCCGACCGCCATCAGTTCGCTGACCATAGAACTGATCGCGCTGCGCGACAATCCCAGCTCGCGGGCAATATCTACCCGCGCACGCTCGCCTTGCCACAGCAGTCCCAGCAGCAGCAACGTATGCTGTGCGCGGATAGCCGCAAGGTCAAGGGTGGCGTGAACAGGTTCAGACATTCAGAAACTCCGTTTGGATCATAGAAACATGGAACGCGCAGCCGCAGCAGGCGTCAGGAAAAGCGGGGTGAAGCTCAGCGTCGGCAGCAGAGAAAGGGCATCGGGTTTCCTACAGAGCGCAGGAGTGGATGAATCTGGAATGAAGCTATCTTGCATCTTCAGTATTTTGTTTGTCAAATGAACGAATTAATTAAACCGGTTACAGTTGCCCTTTACCCCTATCACGTGAGAAACTTAACAGGTCTATCCGCTTCATCCATTGAGAACGGCCCACAAGCAACAAAAATGACCGAGAATTCAATCTCGGTCAAGATTCATTCTTGTTAAATTTGACGTTCTAACAATCTTACCCTTCGCCCCCATCCACTTGAACTGCCCCGCCCCCTACTTCTGGCCGCAGCAACGGGAACAGCAGCACGTCGCGGATAGAGTCGCGGTCGGTGAGCAGCATGGTCAGGCGGTCTATGCCCATGCCCATGCCCGCAGTCGGCGGCATACCGTATTCCAGCGCCAGCAAAAAGTCCTCGTCCTGCTCGTGGGCCTCGTCGTCACCAGCGTCGCGGCGGGCAGTCTGGGCCTCAAAGCGGGCACGTTGATCGAGCGCGTCATTCAGCTCGGAATAAATCGGGGCCAACTCGAACCCGGCGATGTACAGGTCGGCACGTTCGGCCACGCCGGGGCGCTCGCGGTGGGCCTTGACCAGTGGGCTGATCACCAGCGGCATATTGGTCAGGAACGTGGGGTTGATCAGGCCCGGTTCCACATACTCGCCGCCCAACTTGTCCAGCAACTTGTAACCGGGTACCTTGCGGAATTCGGGGTGCTTGGCATCGCTCCACTCGCGCAGTTTCACCAAGTCCAGCGGATCGAAGTCCAGGTTTGCCGCGTCGGTGAGTGCGGTCACGAAATCCAGACGCTTAAAAGGCAGGCTGAAATCTACGGTTTTGCCCTGATATTCGATGACGGGAATGCCGCGCAGTTCCATGACCAGGCCGTGCAACATGGTTTCTACCAATTTCATCATGTCTTCGTAGTCGCCGTAAGCAAAGTAGGCTTCCAGCATCGTGAATTCCGGGTTGTGGGTGCGGTCTATGCCCTCGTTGCGGTAATTGCGCCCAATTTCATATACTCGCTCGAAGCCGCCGACCAACAGCCGTTTCAGATACAGTTCGAGGCTGATTCGCATAGAAAACTCGTGTCCGAGAGCATTGTGGAAGGTCTTAAACGGCTTGGCTTCCGTGCCGCCCGCCACCACTTGCAGGGTCGGCCCTTCCACTTCCATAAAGTTCTGATCGTCCAGAAAATGCCGGATAGCCCGCACGATGCGCGAGCGGGTGCGGTACACCTCGCGGCTTTCCGGGTTGATCATCAAATCGACGTAGCGGCGGCGGGCACGCAATTCCTCGTCTTGCAGGCCGTAAAACTTGCTGGGCAAGGGGTGCAGGCTCTTCACCAGCGGTTGCCACGCCTGAGCTTCCAGCGTCACCTGTCCGGTTTTGGTTACGAACGGAAAGCCGCGCACGCCGATGATGTCGCCCAGATCAATCTTTTTGGTAGCGGCAAATTCTTCGGTCGTTTTCTTGCCAAAGTAGACTTGCAAGGTACCACTTTCATCCTGCACATCGGCAAACGCCGCGCCGCCCATGTGCCTGAACTGCATCACACGGCCTGCCAAACTGTAGGTTTCGTCTTCCCACTTCTCGCCCACCTCGCCGGAAGGGTGCGCCTTCAGTACATCGGCAGCGTGATGCGTTTGCGGGTAGCTGTAGGGAAAGGCCTCGAAGCCCGCTTCGCGCAGGGCGTCTAGATTGTTCAGGCGACTGATGGTCTGTTCGTGCAGGCCGTCGCGACGCGGAGGAATGGGTTCAGGGGTGGGCAATTCCGACATAAGCTTGAGTATAGGGCGGGGGCCGCAATCAGGCAGGCCAACAGAACACAGGCCAGAGGCTTGAGCATGGCGCTCTCCTCTGGCCTGTAAGTGGCGGAGACTGGGTCGACGCTGACTTGAATGGGGGGCAGGAACGGTTGCTCGGTGGCCCCCTCACCTCTTGCTTTGCAACGCCCTCTCCTGCGTAGCTCTGCGAGTTCCACAAGGGGGAGGGGATAAAAACTAATCGAACGCTCTTCTTAGACCCTTAGACGCCCGTCCTTCGTGCCACAGCCGAAAATCTACGCCCCACACCCTCAATAGTCGATAGCCTTCACCTTGTATTTCATCTGCTTGCCGTTGTCCAGATTCACCACAAAGGCGTCACCTTTTTTGCGGCCCATCAGTTCCTTCCCAACGGGGCTGTCTTCGCTGATGCGGGGCAGACTTCCGCCCAGTACAGCGGCTTCGGGGGCGCTGACCACCTGCACGCGCATCTCTTTTTTGGTGGCGTCAATGATCAGTGTGACCAGTGCGCCGAGTTCTACCCGGCCTTCGTTTTCATGCTCGGCAATGATGGTGGCGCGACCCAGCGTGTCTTCGAGTTCGTCAATCCGCGCTTCGATATTCATCTTTTCGCGCTTGGCGTCTTCCAGGCCGGTGTCTTCGTTGTCGGCGCTGGTCTCCATCTGCTCTTGCAAAATGCGTGTGGCTTCTGCAAGGCGGTTTTGCTCCTGCAACAGGGTCTTCTGAAGGCGCTCGAAGCCTTCGGGGGTCAGTCTGATCTGCTTGGTTGCCTGTGACGTCACTCTTGCCTCCGGTTGCGCCGTGTTGCTTTCCGCTACCAAACGCCTGTCTCTACAAGCCCGTATTCGGTGTCAGGGAAAAATCACGGCAGGGATGGATGGGGGATGAATTTGCCCCGGTGCGGGGACTGACAGGTTGACTGGGATTCCGGGCGCATTCTGTCATATGCGCGGGGTTCAGGCAAAGGTGGGGGGTCAGCAGCCAGCCGGAGCCGCAGGACGCAGCCGGGTCAGGCGGGCAGTGGCCGCCACCAACGCTACCAACACCGCGCCTAACACCGCCAACGCCGCAGGTACCGCAGCCGGGCCACTGCGCGAATACAGTATGCCCAGCAGAATCGGCATCAGGATTCCACCCGCCGAACCCGCCACCAGCAGGAACGGAATCAGGCGGGCGGGCAGGGTGTGGGTCATCCACGCGAGCGTGGTGCCAAAAATTGGGCCGAGGCCAAGGCCTGCCAGCAGGTAAGCGAAGGGGGCAAGGGTGGTGCTGCTGGCCCCCAGCGCACACAGGGCCACCAGCACGGCGCTCGCCAGTACCAGCCGGGGCGGAGACACCCGCGCTCCCACTGCCCCAGTAATAATGCGTCCCAGCGTCAGGCCCGCCCAGAATCCGCTGAGGATAAAGGCCGAGCCCGCCAGACCGACGCCGTCCAGATGCCGCGCCAGCCAAGCACCGAAGCCTGCTTCCAGGCCCACATAAGCCGCGATCAGGGCCGCGAACAATCCGAACTGCACTCCCGGACGCGCCGCGACTGCCTGTGCAGGAGCCACCTGCATGGCGGGCACACCCCACAGCCGCACCAGCCCCAGCGTGAGGGCCGAGAGTGCGGCCACCACTAAAAACGGCAGGGCCAGGCTGCGCGGAGCCAAGCCCGCCACCACCAACGGCGCGGCGATGCTGCCCAACCCAAACACAGCATTCACCAGATTTACGGCGCGGGTGCCCACGCTGGCATAGGCGGCATTCAGTGCGGCGCTGACGGTGCCGAGGCCCAATCCGCCCACCAGTGCCCCCGCCAGAGCCAGGTTCCAGAGCGGTGCAAAACCGACCAAGCTGACCCCTGCGGCCAGAATCAGCAGGCCGGATACCACCACGCGGCGCAGGCTAAAGCGCGTCAGGGCCACGCCTGTCAGCGGCGGAGCGAGGGCCGATCCCAAAAAATGCACGCTGGCAATCCAGCCTACCGCTGCCGTGCCGACATCAAAACGGGTCTGAAAAAAAGCGAATGCAGGGCCGTACATGGCCTGAATGACGCCCAGAGTAAAAAACGCCGCCGCCCCTGCACCCAGCAGAGGCAGTGACAATCGCACCGATTTTGCGGCTCCGGGCAGGGCAGTTTCAGACACACTCACGGCTGGGAAGCGTAGCACGCGGGTCTCAGGTCAGTATGAACGCAGGCCAGAGCACCGGCACACAGGGGACAGAGCACAGGGACAGCAGCGGCGAAGCCCCACCGAAAGCAGCATTCTAAAGAAAAGCCAGCATGCACGGCCTTCGCCTCTCCCCTACTCTGTCCTATGACCCACAAGACCTCAGACCGCGAACACCGCCAGGCCGACGAACAGGCCCAGCAGCACCCCGAAGGCAACGTGCTGCAGGCTACCGATATGCCCAAACAAGGCGTATTCGTAGAGAACGGCGAACCCAGCACGCAACCGCCTGCGCCGGAAGTCGAGCAGGAATGACGTGAAAGCCCGCGCAGCAGAACTGGCGGGCTTTGATATTTAAAAGACTTTTTTGAGAAACAGGCTCTACTTGCTCATCACGACCAGCGCATACAGCATTTGGCTGGTGCTGCCGTCTTTGGCTGGCCCCCACTGGTAGCCGATGCTGGGCCCAATCAGGAACGGCAGGGCTTTGATGTTCAGCAAGACGTCGTTGCGGAGGTAGGTGTAATCGCTCGTCCAGTTGCGGGTTCCGCGCACCCGCAGCGCACCCAGCCCAAATTCAGGCGTGCCCGGAATGCGGTAGGTAATGGTGGCGTTAGATTCCTCGTAGCGGCCAAGGTTGAGGCTGGGCAAGGCCACTTCGCCGCCCGCAAAGCGTTCCAGATGCGACAGATTTAGGGTCACGCCAGCGCCGGGCCGGTATTCCAGCGAGGGCGAGATGTCCACGCTCCACTGCGCCTTGTCATTCAGCGGAAAGGTGTACAGGCGGGCGGTGCTGTCTACTCGCCAGTTGAATTGTTGGCCGATAGGCTCGCCGTAGCCGCCATTGACCTGGGAAAAGGTGTAAGGTACAAAATTTGAAGGCTCTGCACCGATACCCACTGTATTAAGAATGCGAATTCGGTCTTGCCAAACCGTAGAGGCGTAGCCCACATTAAAACGGGCGATATAGGGATTTCCCTGATACCCCTGAATAGATGCGCCGTATTGAATGCCTTTAAATGGGTCGTGCGTGACTTCAACTTTGGCAATTCCAGCCGGAGAATCACCGTTGTTCACGATTCCGGCCAGCAGCGTCGTGTCTTTGATGCGGGTACTAATGTTGTATTCCCAGTATTTATTGTGTTTGACCAACGCCACGCGTACATCTTGCAGGGTGGGTAAAGGGAAAGAGCGGACGCCAAATGCATTGACTTTATCGATATCTGCACCGAAATCTAAGACACCTTCGATGCCTCCCAGACGGCCCACGTACCCTGCTGGAAACTGAAACCGGAAGGGTTCGGGGGCAGCAGACTGCGCCTGAGCGGGCATCACTGCCGTGAGGGCCAGACCGGCAAAACCAATTTTGCCAATCAAGGTCTTGTGAAGTGAAAACAAAGGATTAGACACTAGGGCATCCTGCCGTTTTTCAAGATGAAATACGTGATTCGACTTACACTCGAGCCTAAGACAATGGAAGCAGCTTTTGTCTGAGGCTCAGCGCTTCACATTCACAATCGTCACGCCGTGCCCGCCCTGGTTGGTTTCGGCGTCATGGAAGGATTCCACCCGCTTGTCGTTTTTCAGGTATTCGCGCAGGAGGCGGCGCAACACGCCCTGGCCCTTGCCGTGAACCACCCGCAGTGGGCTTTCCTTGAGGGCGTGGGCCTCCAGAATGGCCGTTCTGAGTTCTTCCACGGCTTCCTCTACGCCCATGCCGCGCAGTTGCAGTTCGTTCTGAAAGGTACTTTTGGTGGTGCCCACAAAAGTACGTGGTGCCTTGGCTTTGACTTCCTGCTTCACGCGCACGTCACGGCGCTTCACGCCCACCTTCATCACGCCGAGCTGCACCACCAAATCGTCGCCGCGCAGTTCCAGCACCTGCCCGGTGGCGTTGTACGCGGGAACATCCACGTTGCTGCCCACCCGGATCGGGTCGCCACGTTCCTCGCGGGGGGCGGGGGGCGCGGGGCGGGCCTTTTGCGCGGCGGTTCGCAGGTCGCGGAGTTCCTGCATCACGCGGGGGCGGGCCACGTCTTCCTGGGCGCGGGCACGCAGCGTTCGTACCCGTTCTATGGCATCGGCATACAGCGTTTCGGCCTTCTGCGCGGCTTCGGCCAGCATCTCGTTGCGCCTCTGCTCCAGCGTTTCGCGTTCATGACGCACGCGGGCCAGTTCGGTTTCGGTGTCGCGGCGGGCCGACACGGCGGCGGCCAACTGTTCTGCGAGGTCGGCCCGCTCATGCTCCAGCCCTTCCAGCATCCGTTCCATCAGGCCCGCGTTGGGACCGAGCAGGGTTTCGGCCCGCACCAGCACGTCTTCGGGAAGGCCCATGCGGCGGGCAATTGCCAGCGCGTAGCTGCGTCCGGGCTGCCCGACTTGCAGGTGGTAGGTGGGCGCGAGGGTCGCCAGATCGAAGCCCATGCTGGCATTCCGTAACCCAGGGGTTTCCAGCGCAAACTGCTTCAGGGGCGACAGGTGAGAGGTGATGATGCCCCGCGCATTTTGCCCCAGCAGTTGCTCGATCAGGGCCTGCGAGAGTGCCGCGCCCTCGTCCGGGTCGGTGCCGCTGCCCAACTCGTCAATGAGAACCAGCGTATCGGGGGCCGCATGCCGAAGCACGAAACGCAGGTGCTTGAGGTGGCTGGCAAAGGTAGACAGGCTGGCCTCAATGCTCTGCTCGTCTCCTATGTCTACCAAGACGTCGCGCACGACGGGTAGTTTGGCACTGGCCGCCGCCACGTACATCCCGCACTGGTGCATGAGGACGGCCAGCCCCAGCGTTTTGAGGGTGGCCGTCTTGCCGCCCATGTTCGGCCCGGTAATCAGCAGCAGCTTGATGTCCCCAAGCCGGATGTCGTTGGGCACCGGGTTTTCGATCAGGGGATGACGGGCCTCGCGCAGATCGTAGGCGTTGTCTGTCACGGGTTCGGGGCGGTTCAGTCGCCAGTCGCGGGCCAGCCGGGCTTTGGCGGCGATCAGGTCGAGCGTGCCGATAGTCGAGAGGGTCAGCGGCACGTCGGGGTCGGCGGCCAGCAGGCCCGACAACTCGGTCAGAATCCGGCGCACCTCGGCCTCTTCATCAAGGATCAGGCGGGCCAATTCGTTGTTGAGGGGCGTCACGGTGGCGGGTTCTACAAAATAGGTCTGCCCGGTGGCCGAAGCGTCCACGATGATGCCCTGCACCTGCCCGACGCGGCTGGCCTGCACGGGCAACACGTAGCGGTCACGCCGAATGGTTACGATATTTTCCTGCAACACGTCGGCCCAGCGTTCCAGCGTGTTTGATAGGCGTTCACGGATCCGGCTCCGCAGCGGTTCTATTCGCTTGCGGAGGTCGCGCAGGCGGGGGCTGGCGTCGTCGCGCACCTGTCCGTCGCGGTCAAGTGCGCCCAGCACGCGCCGCACCAGTTCGCTGTGGTCGGCCAGCCCATGCGCCACTTCTCGCAGCGGCCCCCGAGAATTGGCCCCAATCGCCCGCTTCACGGTCATCGCGCCGTCCAGCGAATAGGCCGCCGTCAGCAGGTCGCTGCCCGACAATACCCGGCCTTCTATGGCCCGCCCGTGCAGGTCGCGGATATCCTGAATCCCGCCGAGGCTCAGGCTCACGCCGAACATGGCGTCCTCGACCTCGTTCAGTTCGCGGGCAATCCGGCCTCCATCTGCCGAAGGCTCCAGCGCCTGCGCCCGCTCCACCCCCAACGAGGTGGCGCTGCGCTCGGCCAACGCTTGGCGGATACGGGGAAAATCTAGGGCAGACAGGGCGCGGGCATCGAACGACATCGCCTGTGAGCATAACAACGTCGGGGGGTATTAATCGTGCGCTGTGTGGCTTAGAGAAAATTTGGGAATGGGAGTTGGTGGCTGACTTGGAAGGTGAACCTCCCCGTTGCTGGCGCAACGCCCCCCTTAGAGATGGGGACTAAAAGCTGTTGTGCTCCCCTTAAGGGGAGTTGACTGCAAAGCAGACTCGGGGGGGTCACCCATAGTCCCATCCCCCTACGCGCTCATCCCATTCTTTCGCGTCCCAGTCTTCCCACGACCCGCCCGCACGATGTCCTGCACACCCTGCACGCGCAAAATAGCCGTGCGTACCAGCTCCAGATCGGCGTTGCCTGTCACGGCCATTCGCAGGTGAATATGGGCGGTGTTGTCGGCATTCACGCCCGCCTCAATCTTCATGGGGCTGCGTTTTTCGGCGCTCAGAACACCCAGAATGTCGGCCAACAGGCCCGGACGATCCGGCGCGATCACGTCCAAATCCACAATCGTTCCGCCCGGTGTGCCCGCGTCCCAACTGGCGGCGATGCAGCGTTCGGGTTCGTCTTTCAGCAGCCGGATCATGTTGGGACAGTCGATCCGGTGAACGCTGACGCCCCGGCCCCGCGTCAGGTATCCCATGATCTGATCGCCGCGAATGGGGTTACAGCACTGAGACAATTTGCTGGAGGTGGTCAGTCCCTCCACGTACACGCCGCCGGGTTCGGGCGTGCGGGGCGTGACCGGGCCGCGTTTGCTGGGGCCAGTCGGAGCCTGCTCCTGCGCCAGACTGGGCGACAAAATCCGGGCCACCACACTCGGCGTCGTTTTGCCCGAGTGCAGAGCAAAATACAGATCGTCGGGGTTGCGCGTGCCCATCAGCTTGTGGGCCGCGTCTTCCAACAATTGCGTTCTCATCAGCTGGCGCACGGCCAGTTGCCGCTTCCGCAAATAGCGTTCCAGCAGGTCGTGCCCATGCTTGAGCGCCTCGTCGCGCTCCTGCGTGCGGAAGTGGTGGCGGATTTTGGAGCGGGCGCTACGGGTGATCGTAAAGTTCAGCCAGTCGCGGCTGGGGTGGCCGTTCTTGCTGGTCACGATCTGCACCATATCGCCGTTGCCCAGCTTATGAGACAGCGGCACGATCGACCCGTTGACCCGCGCCCCCACCGTCGTTTCCCCGATCCGGGTGTGAATGTGGTAGGCGAAATCCACGGCGGTGCTGCCTACCGGCAAACTGATCGCCAACCCTTTGGGCGTAAACACCCGCACGCGCTGACTCAGGATGTCGGTTTTCACGGCGTCCATGTAATCGCTGGCGTCGTTGATCTCGTTTTGCAACTCGCGCAACTGGGTAATCCAGTTTTCGCGGTCACGCTGCGCCAACTGTGCGCCCTGCTTGTACATCCAGTGCGCCGCCACGCCGTATTCGGCCACTTCATGCATGCGGAGGCTGCGAATCTGCACTTCTATCGGCTGCCCACTCTGGGTAATGACGGTGGTATGCAGGCTCTGGTAGCCGTTGGGTTTGGACACGGCGATGTAGTCCTTGAAGCGCCCCGGCAGCGGCGTCCACATCGAATGCACGATAGACACCGTGTGGTAGCAAATGCGTTTCTCGCGGGTCTGCTCGGCCCGTTCGCGGCGCTTTTCGTCGGTTCCGGGCGGCACGATCAGGTCTTTGGGCTTCAGGATCACGCGGATCGCCAGCAGATCAAAAATCTGTTCCAGCGCCTTCCCCTCTTTTTGCATCTTGTTGTGAATGCTCCAGAGGTGCTTGCTGCGGCCCGAAATATCGATGTCGCTGACCCATTCCGGCAATTCCAGATCGTCGATCAGGGATTCTTGCAACTGCGCCACCGCACTCTGAATCAGGGCGTCACGCTCCTCCTGCTTGGTTCGCAGGCGGGTTTGCAGGTATTCGTAGGCGTCGGGTTGCAGGTAGCGGAAGCTGAGGTCTTCGAGTTCCCACTTGATCTGCCCGATGCCGAGGCGGTGCGCCAGCGGAGCAAAAATCTCCATCGTTTCGCGGGCGATGCGCTGCTGCTTTTCGGGCCTCATGCTGCCCAAAGTCCTCATATTGTGCAGGCGGTCAGCCAGTTTCACTACAATAATTCGGATGTCGGCGGTCATGGCGATCAGCATTTGCCGCAGATTTTCGGCCTGCATATCGCGCCCGGCGTCCTTCACCTCGGCCACCTGGCTGCCCTGCTTGCTCAGTTTGCTGACCTTGGTTTCGCCCTCAACGATCCGCCGCACGTCAGGGCCAAACTCGGATTCGATCAGTTCGAAGGTGATGCCGTCCACGTCCTCTACCGTGTCGTGCAGCAGGCCCGCCATCAGGCTGTCGGTGTCCATGCCCAGCCGTGCCAGAATGACCGCCACCGCCACCGGATGCGTGATGTACGGCTCGCCGCTCTTGCGGTTCACGCCGTCGTGAGCGTCACGGGAAAAAATGTAGGCTTTTTCTACCCGCACCCGCTCGGCTTCGGGCCGTTCGGAAACCAGCACCCGCAGTTCGGCCATGCCGTGATCGTCGGCGCGGGCGTCCTCTGGCTGGGCATGTGCAGATGAGGCGGCAAGGGTGGCGTCTGGCTCCGGTAAATGAAGGTCAGTAGGCAGGTCGGACGGGTTGGTGTTTGGCGGGCCGGACACGCGGGGCAGCATAGCGCGGCGGTGGCCCGGACACGGGGAGTCAGGTCACGGGAACGTCAGGGCTACACGGCAAGAACGCCGCAACAAGGATGCCACAGCAAAAGCGCCTACCCGCAAGTAAGCGCCTAGAGTTCAGTTTTGGGTCAACCACAGAGAGAAGTGAGGGAGATGATCCTCAGCGGCGTTCGCGGACGCGCACGGGAATCGGGACGGGTTGCAACTGACGGGGAGGCTGGACAGCGCCCTTCAGCGTTTCGCGCAACCAATCTATGAACTCGCGTAAGCCCTTCACCCCCATAGTTTAAACCCCGTTTTGTGGAACAAATGCGGGCAAGCTGACCGTGGCTTTACGTTCGGCGGGAGGAGCGTTCGGGAATGGCAATACGGCGTGGGAGTGCCTGCTCAGACAGGTTGTTGCAGTGGCCAGAAAGACCGACTGGCACACGTGCAGGCCAATCCTATTATCATGAGGGGTTCTGACCGATTGTAGATCAAGGCCACATGAATGCCCCAATACGGTGGGGATGTGAGGGCATGAATAAGCTCGACCTCATCACCTGTCCTTCACGCGGCCCTGACCTATACTTGCGGGCGTGCTGTTGCCCGTTTCGCTCCTCTCTGCGCCGATGCTGTCTGTGCCCATGCTGTTCGCGGCCCTCTTTTCCTACCCAGACCCGGCGGGCGATGCACGCGGCGACGGCGGCTACGTGCTGCCCACCCGCCCAGCCATCAGTGGCGACGCCCTAGACCTGCGCGAATTCCGGGCCGAAGCGTTGGGCAACACGGCCAAGAAAACGCTGCCACTGCTTCAGGGCACGGCTAAACCATCGACGGGAATGCGCTTTACGGTGGGGCTGGGACGCATCGAAAACCCCTGGGGCTTGCCTTCCGGCTTTTCGGCCAGTGTGGTTGACATTTTTGTGAAATCACCGCTGGGCACAGTACGCACACTGGGGAATCTGGGCCTGAACGTGCGCGGGGCGGGCGGCTGGCAATACCATGTACGCGTCACCGGGGCCGGGGCCACATTGGAAGGTCTACCCACCGGACAGGAGGGCGCCTCGTCCAGCCTGAACCAGAAACCTGTGCCGATGGCGGCCCCCACGGTCAGCATAGAAGGCACCAATCTGGTCATCGATACGGCCATTCCATCCGGCCAGTACGCCTATTGGGTCACGAGCAGCGTGTATTCGCCCCTGAGTGCCGACGGCATTTTGCGTCCAAGCACCGGGCCGGATACTTCGGCGCTGCAAGCCAGCCGCGCCAGTGCGCCCGCCCCGGTAGACGTGCTGGCCGCACCCGACGATACGGCGGTGTACACGCTGGACACGCTGGCCCCGGTGGGAGAAACCCGCGACAGCCGCACGCTACTCCTGGCCGCAGTGGGCGGCGTGGGCCTGCTGCTGACCGTTGGCGCGACGGTGCTGGTCTGGCGCAGACGGAGCTTCTGAGATGACCGACGCCCCTACGGCGCAGGCGCAGGCCGCTGGCTGGAGCCGCAACATTCCCGCCCCGCTGCTGATTCTGACGGCGGCGTTTCTGTGGGGACTACTAGGCATTTTTGGCAAGAATGTGCAGGTAGCGGGCGTGGGGCCATTGGAAGTGGCCTTCTGGCGGGCGGTGTTGGGCGGCGGCCTGTTTGCAGCACACGCCGCGCTGATTCGTGCGCCCTTGCCACGTGGACGCGATTTCTGGATCACGGCGGCGTTCGGCATCGCGGGCGTCAGTATTTTCTACGGCTCCTATCAACTGGCGGTACGGGCAGGCGGCGCAAGTTTGGCGAGTGTGCTGCTGTACACGGCCCCGGCGTTTGTGGCCCTGTTCGGCTGGGCGGTCTTGCGCGAGCGGCTGGGCAGGCGCGACGTGCTGGCAGTGGCCGGAACACTGGCGGGCATCGCCCTGATCAGCCTCGGCGGCGGGCGGGGCGTCACCGTGTCGGCGGCGGCGCTGGCGTTTGGGCTAGTCGCCGGATTCACTTACAGCCTGTATTACCTGTATGGAAAGGCGTTTTTTGGCCGCTACTCACCGCCCGCGCTGCTGGCTGTGGCCTTGCCCATAGGCGCATTGGGCCTGCTACCCTTCGTAGAGTTCAGCGCCAAAACACCCGCTGCGTGGAGTGGGCTGGGGGCCATCGCCTTCCTGTCTACGTACCTCGCCTATACCGCCTATAGCCTCGGCCTGCCGCGCCTGCCCGCCACCCGCGCCAGCGTGATTGCCAGCCTGGAGCCGGTGGTGGCCGCAGCCCTAGCCGCGTGGCTGTTTGCCGAACGCCTGTCGGTCACGGCGTTACTGGGCGCGGCATTGGTTATTGGGGCGGCGTTGCTGCTGAGTTTGAAGGAGTAGGGCCGAGTATTCCCCCGCCCTTCAACTCCTCTCCCTCACCACCCGCCCTTCAAGTCAAAGTTCCATTCGAAGCTGCGGCCCCAGGGCAAATCGGCGGCGTCAAGGGTATAGGTCTGGCCCAAGCGCAACGGAAAATACTCGGCGGCCAGCTTAAGCAGGGCGGCCTGACCCTGCGGCGTGTTCAGTTGATCTTCAGGCAAAGCTTTCCGGAGGGCGGCCCGCAAGTCAGCGCTGTAAATGATGTCGTTGGCGTATTCACGGGCCAGCAACGCGTCCTGGCGCACTGCGTTCACACCGCCCAGAGTGAGCTTAGCATGGGCCAGAGCCGTGCCCAGGTTGTTGCCGGGCGTGCCCCATGCCGCGAGCGAGCGCAAGTTGGCAGGCTGGCGCAACACCGCCAGATCTGACCAGAGGCGCGTATTGCCCAGATTCACCTTTTCCACGTCGGCCACCGCCACCGGGCCAACCCGCAGCAGGGTGCTGATTCGCACGGCAGCGCGGCGCGGGTCTCCCCCATTGAACACGTACAGCGTCAGGTCTGCGGGGCCAGAAGCCACTACCCGGTAGCCGCTGCCCTCGGCATGATTCAGGGCGCTCTGGGTCAGAGGAATGCCCTCGTAGCGGATCACGGCCTCTGCCGCTTTGGGGTCGCTGTATTCCACGCGCACGGTTTTGGGGGCGGGAGCCAGAGTGCGGGCCGCCAGCATAGACAGCACCTCGTCGGCTCCGGGGTACACGCGCACATTGGCCGGGGCATTCTGCGCCAGCGCCGCACCCTCTGCCGGAGCAGGACTGCCCGCCAGGGCATCATCCCAGGCGATGTGCAGTTCGGCAAATACACCTTCGCGTGCCCACTCCACCATGCGGCGCGTCACGTTCAGATTGCGCTCCCGGTGGGTGGCGTCCGGCTCGCGGGGCAGCGTGATGAAGGCGTAGATGGGCTGCCCGGTGCGGGTTTTCCAGTCTCTCAACGGGGCCAGGCGGGCCAGCGCCTCATCGGTGGTCAGTGGGCTGGTGCGCGACTGCACAAGGCCGCCGTAAGCGAGGGCGTCCAGAGCAACGACGAGAGGGCCGCCCACCGGTTGAGCATTCAGCCACGCCGTCAGGGCTGCCGGGTCTGCGCCGCGTGTGGCATTGCCCAGCAGTTCGGCAGGCACCACCTGTATTTCACGCCCGCTGAGGCCCGCGATCAGGGCTGGCAATACCCGCGTGGCAGGCCGGGAATCCAGCGGAATAAAGGTCTGTGCACCCGCCTGGAGCAGGCCCGCAGACAGGAAGGAGAGAAGAAAAGCAGGCTTGAGCATGGGCTTCAGGCTAGAGGCAACGCGTGAGGCACGGCAGCGGGAAAGATGAGAGCGGGGCGGGGGAATCTTCTGAGGCTGTGGGTAAACCCCCCGTTGCCCCGCAACGCCCCCCCTAAGGAGGGGAATTATACCTGGCCGTTCTTTGCCCTCAGCCCCTTCGACCCTAAAGCCTTAGACCAAGCACCCGTATCCCGTGCGTCTCCACTCCGCAACACTTCCCGTCTTTTGTCCTGACGTTTCGGCGTACCTTACATCTCATGATGTCTTGGGGAGATTTGTGGGCGCTGGCGTGGCGAGGACTCACGCGGCGGCCTGTGCGCACGCTGCTGACGGCGCTGGGCATTACGGTGGCCGTTGCCAGCATGGTGGTTTTTCTTTCTCTGGGCGAGGGAATTCGCAAGGTATTCACCAGCGAACTCGGCGGTATCGGGCCAGATGTGCAGGTCAGCCTCAGCGGGTTTACACAGGGCTTTGCGCCGCAGCCCAATCTGCCCGAAACGGCGGTGGCCGACATTCAAAAGCTGGCGGCGGAACTGGGGATCACCTCGGTGACGCCGGTGGTCATGAGCGTCAGAAGCAGTCTGGACGTATCGCAGAGTGTGGTGCTGTACGGCCTGCCCGCCGCGCAGGGCATCAGCACGGTGTTTCCCAAAATCGTGCCCGCCACAGGCCGCGCCCTGATTGCTGGCGATGAAGGCCAAAAAGTGGCGGTGGTGGGGGCCAAAGCCGCTGAAAACCTGCGCCTGAAGGTGGGCAGCACGCTGAATCTCACACGCCGGACTTCGGTCAAGGTAATCGGCGTGCTGGCGCAAGAATCAGGGCTGGTAGATTCTTTTATTTTTCTACCGCTGCGAACCCTGCAAGACGCCGAGGGAGCCACAGGCCGGGTGTCGCTGGTGGCCCTGAAATTGGAGAATCCCCGTGATTCCCGCGCCGTCGCCACCACTCTCGCCAAGCGGCTGAATCTGGAAGCCTCGACCCAATCGGATTTCCTGAGCTTTGTGGAACGTGCCCTGCGAATCAGTGACGCCGTGCGCTTCGGCATCAGCCTGATCGCGCTGATCGTGGGCGGGCTGGCCGTCGCCAACACCGTGATGATGGGCGTGTTCGAGCGTACCCGCGAATTTGGAACCCTACGGGCCATCGGCGCACGCCCCGGCTTCGTGCGGGCGCTGGTGCTGACCGAATCGCTGCTGCTGGCGCTGGCAGGCGGCGTGGGCGGCATCATTCTGGGACTGGCGGGCATCTGGGGCGTGAATCTGTACACCCAAAACTTGGCCGGAATAGACGCGGCGGCCCTGACCCCGCGCCTGACCCTGCTCGCGCTGGGCATCAGCATTTTGCTGGGGCTGCTGTCGGGGCTGCTCCCCTCGCGCAGTGCCAGCCGCCTGAGTATTACCGACGCACTGGGGCGCGTATGACCTCGCCTGTAGTGGTGGACGGAAAGGTGGCCCCCGACGCCTCCCGCCCCGCCCTCGTAACCCAGGATTTATCGCGCATCTACCCCAGCGGTGAAGGCTCCGTGACGGCGCTGGCCCCGTTTACCCACACCTTCCCGCAAGGGCTGACTGCCGTGGTGGGGCCGAGCGGCAGCGGCAAAAGCACCCTGCTGAATCTGCTGGCGGGCTTCGATACCCCCAGTTCCGGGCGCGTGGTGGTGGGCGGCACCGATCTGCACAGCCTCTCGGAAGCGGGCCGCGCCGACTTCAGGCTCAAGCATTACGGGTTCGTGTTCCAGAACCACAACCTCGTGACCATTCTGAGTGCGCTGGAAAACGTGGAATTCCCGCTGACCTTGGCCGGAATGAAGCCCAAGGAACGCCGCGAACGCGCCCGACAACTGCTGGAGCGCGTGGGATTAGGCAACCGCGCCACGCACCTTCCAGGCCAGTTGTCGGGCGGAGAGGCGCAGCGGGTAGCGATTGCCCGCGCCCTGGCCTGCGACCCCGCCGTGCTGCTGGCCGACGAACCCACCGGAAATCTGGACACCCGCACGGGCCAGAAGGTGCTGGATTTGCTGACCGCACAGGCGCAGGGGGGCCGGACGGTGGTGCTGATTACCCATGACCGGGATGTGGCAGCGCTGGCAAGCCATACGCTGCGGGTGCGGGATGGAGTGGTGAGCAGCTAAATCGGCAGTGGAACTCAGACAGTCAAATGGAACGTAGATCGTGGTGAAGCTCTAACCACGATCTACGTTCCATTGTCCACCCGTTAGATCAACCCAGCCTAGATCAACTCACTACTGACGGCTTCCTCGCCTTCAACACCGCCGGAACAATGAGTGCCAGCGCAACGATAAACAGGATGAACGCGCTGAGCGGCTGGCGAACGAAGGTGCTGTAATCGCCGTTGCTTTGTTGCAGGGCCGTGCGGAAAAAGCTTTCGGCGGTTGGCCCCAGAATGACGCCGATGATGGCAGGGGTGATGGGGAAATCGAAGCGGCGCATGCCATAGCCGATGATGCCGAACAGGGCCAGCAAGAACAGATCAAACACACTATTGTTGAGGCTGTAGACGCCCACCGTCGAAAACACGAGGATTCCGGCATACAGAAACGGACGCGGAATCAACAGTAGCTTGGCCCACACGGGCGCGAGGGGAAGGTTCAGCGCCAGCAGCATCACGTTGCCGATGTACAGGCTGGCAATCAGGCCCCAGACGAGTTCCGGGCTGGTCACGAACAGCAGCGGCCCCGGCTGAAGCCCGTACTGCTGAAAGGCGGCCAGCAAGATGGCGGCGGTGGCGCTGGTGGGTAGCCCCAGCGTCAGCAGCGGCACCAGCACTCCGGCAGCGGCGGCGTTGTTGGCGGCTTCGGGGCCAGCCACGCCTTCAATTGCACCCTTGCCGAACTCTTCGGGGTGCTTGCTCAGCTTCTTTTCCAGCGTGTAGCTCAGGAAGGTAGGAATTTCTGCGCCGCCTGCTGGAATTGCGCCGAAGGGAAAGCCCAACGCCGTGCCGCGCAGCCAGGGTTTCCAACTGCGCCGCCAGTCTTCGCGGGTCATGCGGGCGTTGCCCTCCAACTTGATGACGCTGGCCTTGTCTTTGCGCAGGCGGGAGGCCACAAACAGCGTTTCCCCGATGGCAAACAGGCCGATAACCACCGTGACGAACTCGATGCCGTCCAGCAGTTCGGGGCGGCCCAGCGTGAACCGGGCCTGCCCACTTTGCAGGTCGGTGCCTACCAGCCCGATGCACAGGCCAAAAAACAGGCTGATCAGGCCGCGCAGGGGGCTACCGCCAAAGGTGGCGCTGATGGTCACGAACGCCAGCATGATCAGCGAAAACTTGGCTTCGGGGCGAATCTGCACAGCGATTTCGGCAATGGCAGGTGCAGCAAACGTGAGCAGCATGGTGCCGATGGTTCCGGCCACGAACGACCCGATAGCGGCAGTCGCCAGAGCAGCGGCGGCGCGGCCTTTGCGGGCCATTTTATTGCCTTCCAGCGCGGTAATGATAGAACTGGATTCGCCGGGGGTATTCAGCAAAATAGAGGTGGTAGAGCCGCCGAACATGCCGCCGTAATAGATGCCCGCGAACATGATGAAGGCGCTGACGGGGGGCAATTTGGCGGTGACGGGCAGCAGCAGCGCCACCGTCAGGGCTGGCCCGATGCCCGGCAGCACGCCCACCAGCGTACCCAGCGTGACACCCACCAGCGCCCACAGCAGGTTAATGGGCGTCAGGGCTGTTTCAAATCCGGCGAACAGGGCGGTGATGGCGTCCATCAGATCACACCCTTGAGGAGGCCGGGGGGCAGGGTCAGGCCCAGCCCACGCGTGAACAGCAAGTAGGTGATGAGCGCGACGATGAGTGCCACGCCCGCCATCAGGCCGTACCGCCGCTCACCGAAGGCGTAAGCCACCGTGAAATACATGATGGCCGTGCCAAACACGAAACCCAGCGGTTGCAGCAGCAGCGTGCCCAGCAGGAACCCGCCCAGAATAAGGCCTGGAGACGCCAGATTCACGGGCACATTGGGGTCGGTGTCTTCCTCGGTGGCAGGTTCGGCGCGGTGGCCCCGCAAGGCCCCAACAGTCAGCAGCACGCCCAGACCCAGCGTGCCGATACTGACGATCAACGGGAAGACTCTCGGCCCCACCACCGTATTCATGCCTGAAGCGGCAATCTGGTTGGTGCCGATCAGCATCAGCAGGCCCAGCACCACCACGCCGAGGGCAATCAGCAGGTCGGGCACGCTGATGGGGCGGCGGGAGGGAGAGAGAGAAATAGGGGGTGGCACGGGATCGGGCATGGGAACCTCTGGGAAATGAGAAAGGGGTTGATCTTGGGGCGGTCTTGCCATGAAACGGGGCGAAGTGGCTCTCGTGCTTCCACTCCGCCCCCTGGTGCTCCGGCTTACTTCACGAGGCCGATGTCTTGCAAGATACCTTTAGTCCGCACGGCTTCCAGTTTCAGGAACACGTCGAACTTGCTGCCGCTCATGTACAGGTCTGTCCAGTTGCGGGTCTTCAGGGTGTCTTTCCAAGCTTTGGATTTGTGCATCTTGTCCAGCGCTGCCACCAGCGCCGATTTCTCGCTGGCGCTGATGCCGGGAGGAGCCACGATGCCGCGCCAGTTGGCCAGATCAATGTTGTAGCCCTGAGATTTAAGCGTGGGTACAGCAATTCCGGCCTGAGCTTTGGGCGCACTGATGCCGATGGCCCGCAATTTTCCGGCCTTGATCTGGGCCTCGAACTCGCCGTAGCCTGCCACGCCTGCCGCGACCTGATTGCCCAGCAAGGCTGCCAGGGTTTCGCCGCCGCCACTGAAGGGCACATAGTTCATCTTTGGGGTCTACGCCCGCCGCCCGCGCCAGCAGGCCCACCAGCATATGGTCGGTGCCGCCCGCGCTGCCGCCTGCGAAGGCTACTGCGCCGGGGTTGGCCTTCCAAGCGGCGACCAGGTCGGCGGTGTTTTTATACGGGCTGCTGGCAGGCACCACCAGCACCTCATATTCCCCGGTCAGGCGGGCAATCGGGGTCACACGGCTCAGGTCGACTTTAGAGTTGTTGGTCTGGATCGCGCCGACCATCACGAGGCCCATGGTCATCAGCAGGTTGCCGTCGCCCTTGGCGTTGTACAGCTGCGCCAGACCAATCGTGCCGCCCGCGCCGGGAACGTTGAACACCTGCACGGGCTTGACCACACCTTCGTCTTGCAGAACGGTTTGCAGCGAGCGGCTGGTCTGATCCCAGCCACCGCCAGGGGCAGCCGGGGCCATGATGCGCAGGTTGTTGATGCCCTGAGCGTGTGTGACAGGCGCGGCCAGCAGCAAGGCGGAGAGGGTCAGAGCAGCGTTTTTCGTGATTTTTACAGACATGGGGTGCCTCCGGGGGCAGGCCGCGCCGGGAAGTGGGCGGCAGAGCAGGGTGAGATTGTGGTTGTGGTTCACCCTACGCTCACGCCAACGCCAACACAAGGGGTTTTGTACGTCTGACACAGCATTTTTGGTGACCACAATGCACAACCGTGAACACAATGCACGCAAGGCCCGCCTCGCTTTCCCGCCGCGCCTAGAATGACCCTTGATCCCCCGTGACCCGGCCCACACCGCCTTCCCATCTGACCGCAACGCCCGTGCCTGCGTTACCCCTGCCTGCGCTGTTCCGCCCACCCCCTTTCCTGCGGCGGCAGGGCATTCAGGGCCGCCTGGTGTGGCTGCATCTGCTGGTGCTGTGCGCCATGACTGCGCTGCTGGTGCTGGTGCAAACGTGGCAACTGTACGGCGAGGCCAGAGAACGCATAGGCGAACGGGCCATGACCACCAGCCGGATCGTGTCGCGCTTACCCAACATCGTGTCAGGTGCAGAAGCAGGCGTGCAAAACGCGGCCCTGAATCTTCAGGTGAACGAAATTCGCGCCCAGGCCGAGGCCGATTTTATCGTGGTGGGCAACCGCGCAGGCATCCGGCTGGCGCACCCGCTGCCTGACCGCTTGGGGCAACCGATGGAAGGCGGCGACAACATAGAACCGTTTGCAGGCCGTGAAATTATCAGCGTGGCGCGGGGCAGCCTCGGCGTCAGCGTACGCGGCAAAGTGCCAGTCAAAAATGCGGCGGGCGTGGTGGTGGGCGTCGTCAGCACGGGCTACCTGATGCCCGCCGCCTGGCACCTGGTGGTGGGGGCGCTGATCAGTTTGGCTCCGTGGTTCGTGCTGGCGCTGGGGCTGGGCACGGCGGGCGCGATGTTGGTAGCCCGGCGACTGCGGGCCGATATTCTGAATCTGGAACCCGAACAGATTGCCGCGCTGGTGGGCCAACAGCGGGCGGTGCTGGCCGCCCTGCGCGAAGGCGTGATTGCTGTAGACGGACAGGGCCGGGTGACGCTGGTCAATGACCGCGCCGCCGAGATGCTGGGGCCGCAGACGGTGAGGCCGCAGACAGTGAGGCCACAGTCGACGCCCGCGCCTCTGGCCGATTACTGGCCGGAATTGGCCCTCCTCACCCGCCCGGTGCAGCAGCCGTTGTCGCGCCAACAAAACCTGGAAGTGATGCTGAAGGGCCAACCCATTCTGGTCAACATAGAACCGCTAGGACAGTCTGGGGCTGATGGAGGTGGGTTCGTGGCAGGATTCAGGGACCGGGCCGAAGCGGTGGCCCTGGCTGACGAACTGACCCATGCACGCGGGTTTGTGGATGTGCTGCGTGCCCAAACACACGAGTACCAGAACCGCCTGCATGTGCTGTCAGGGCTGTTGCAACTGGGCCGCCCCGCCGAAGCCCTGCGTGTGCTGAACGCCGAAATCGAGCAGGGCGCGCAGTTCCGGCAACTGCTGAGGGATGTGCAGGTTCCCCGTTTGGTGGCGCTGCTGGCCGGAAAACGTGAGCGGGCGCAGGAACTCGGGATCGATTTTCAGGTGGCCGAGGGGAGCAATCTATCGGCCCTGTGGGAACGGCACGCCGATACGCTGGTGACAGCAGTGGGTAACCTGACCGAAAATGCGTTCGAGGCGCTGGCCGGGCAACCGGGAACCGTCACCGTGCTGATTGGCGAAGACCCGGAAGGCGCACAGGTGGAGGTGGAAGACAGCGGCCCCGGCGTGGCGGCGGGCGTGGCGGCCCGGCTCTTTACACGCGGCGCGAGCAGCAAGGGCGAGGGCCGGGGCTACGGGCTGGCAGGCGTGCTGGGGCGAGTGCAGGCGCTCGGCGGGCAAATCAAGCACACGCGGCGCGGCGGGCATACGGTGTTTCAGGTCAGCCTGCCTGCGCCGGCAAGCACTGTACTGGCCACCTCTTCTCCAGAAAATAGTGCGCCGAGGCGTCCGGCATGAGTACACGGGTGCGGGTGCTGCTGGTAGAAGACGATTTGCGGGTGGCCCGCGTGAACCGGGATTTGCTGGAACGCGACCCCGACGTGCATGTGGTGGGGAGCGCGGCCACCTGTGCCCAGGGCGACGCGCTGGCACAGGCTCTGGCCCCCGATCTGATTTTGCTGGACATTCATTTGCCTGATGGCAGCGGTTTGGGCCTGCTGAGGCACTGGCGCACGCAGGGCCGCACCACCGATGTGGCCCTGATTACTGCTGCCGACGATGAATTCAGCGTTCGCACGGCGCTGGCACACGGGGCCTTCGATTACCTGATCAAGCCGTTTACGGGCGCGAGGTTGGCCGAATTGGTGGCCCGTCACCGCGCCCGCCATACGCCCAGCACTCCCAATGCCGCACCCCGGCTGGATCAGGCCAGCCTAGACCGCTTGCTGGGCATCAGTGCCAGCGCCGCCGAAGCTTTGCCACGCGGCATCGACCCGCATACGCTGGAGCGGGTGTATCTGTCGCTCGACGATATGGGCCGCCCGACGAGTGCCGAAGAGATTGGCGACCGCGTGGCCCTGAGCCGGGTAACTGCCTGGCGCTACCTGGAACATCTGGTGCGGGTGGGCCGCGCCCAGTTGGATCATCAGTACGGGTTGGCGGGGCGGCCTGCCAAGCTGTACCGGGCGCGGGGTGAGCAGGCGGCTGAGTCGGGCGAGAGTTGACGGTGGGTGCAGGAATTGGGCTGTAGGTAGGGGATCCAGGGGTCTAGGGGCCAAGAACAGATGACAGGTTTCACTCCGCTTCCTAGCCCCCTTGCCCGTGCAAACGGGGGCTGAGCAGTGAATCTGGCCCAAATCAATTCCGCCTGACCCCCGCGTGACCCGGTTGCTCTTAAACTGAACCCGAATGTCTGCCCTTTACCGTCTTTTTCCCTTCTTTTTTATTTTGTTGACCGGCTGTGCCCCCGTTACGGTGCAGCCGGGGCGGAGTGCGGCGCTGAATCTGGCTGGCCCCCCGCCCGACGTGGTTCTTCTGAGCGTGTCGGGGCGTTGTGGGCCGCCCTGCGTGGCTCCGCGAGACAACTGGGACTACCTGAGTTCACGGGGAACGGTAGACGCGGTGGCCGATGAGATCGCGGCGGCGGGCCTGATGGTGCAGGTGGCCGGATATGCCAGTAACGCGGCGGCGCAGGTTAACTCGTTGCAGGTGCAGGCTCCCCAGCGTGGCTTCGGCTCTCTCCTGGCCGACTTCGAGCGCCTGAACAACGGCTGGCTGAAGGGGCCGAACCCGCCGCGTCTGGTGCTGCTGGGCCATTCGCAGGGGGCCACCTGGCTGCACTACCTCACCCGCCTCTCCCCAGACATCCCGTTCGCCCTTCAAATTGATCTGGACGGCATTTGCACGGCTTGGCGGGCCGATCATGCAGCGGGAATACGCGGGCTTCCCACACCGCAAGGCGGCCTGCCCAGCGCTCTGAACGCCTGCGACAGCCTGAGCGTGCCGGGTGCGCCCCTGCTGACACG